>JBJEJC010000114.1:0-9965 GCA_051877675.1 Roseburia sp.
TCTGCGTATAAATCTGATCATAGATTGGGATGCCGCTCTTATTATCAATAAAAAGATTCATAACATCTCCATTTCTTTTTGTATATTCCGACTCGTCTGCAGAAATATACACGTTTTGCACGTATTACAACGCCGCAATGCATTACTGTATATATACACTATATACACAAATAAGAACAGCAGGCATCAAATCGCCGGTGCAGAAAGGAAGCACATGCTACAACTGGAACATATATCAAAAAAAATCGGAAACTTTCATCTGGAAGACATCAGTCTGGAACTGCCGCCGGGCTATATTATGGGATTAATCGGACCAAACGGAGCAGGAAAAACCACACTGCTTCACCTAATCCTTGGGTTATACCGACCCGGGGAGGGAACCCTGCGGATTGCAGGCAGAGAATACGAAGAGGCGGAACAGGAAATCCGGGAGATGACAGGAAGCGTGCTTTTAGACGAATTGTTTGTTCCCGGTTTCTCCTTAAAGGAAAATGCGACTCTCTATGGAAAATATTATAAAAAATACAGCTATAGTATTCTGGAAGATTACCTGCACCGTTTTGGGCTGAATCCCCGGAGCCTGTACCGGAGGCTTTCCCGGGGTGAAAAATTAAAATTTCAGTTTGCCTTTGCACTTTCCCATGCTCCAAAGCTTTTGGTGTTAGATGAACCCACCGGAAATTTTGACCCGGATTTTCGGGAGGAGTTCTGGGAGATTCTTAAGAACTTCATTGCGGATGGAGAAAAAAGTGTGATTCTCTCCACACACCTGACGGAGGATCTGGACCGGATGGCGGACTACATCACCTATCTGGACAAAGGAAAACTACTGGTGTCCACAGACATCGAAAGCCTGCGGGACAGCTACCGGCTGGTGACGGGGGAAACCTACAAAATCCGTCTGCTGCCTGCCGAATCGATGGTATACATGGAAGAAGGAAGCTACGGAACAAGGGCTTTGGTTCGGCACCACAGACGTTATAAGTATGATGCCGCACTTACCGTGACGCAGCCAACCATCGAGGAACTGATGTATTTTCAGACGAAGGGAGGAAAACGGGTATGACAGGACAGGTGGTAAGAGACTATTTTTTATCCTTTCACATCGGAAGACTGAAGGAAGCATATAAAAACGGAAGCTGGTGGATTTTTCTTTATTTCCCCATCGTGACGCTGACATGGTTTAACGGAGATGCGGAGGGGCCGGTGCATCTGCCGGAGAAATACGCGGCGCTGCTGCCAATGCTGTTTGCCATTTTTCAGGCACCCCTTGTGCGGATTGCGCTGCCCAAGATGATGTACCTGTGCCCCATGGACGAGAAAAGCCGTCTGGAATATGTGAGAAAGCTTTACTGGTTTAAGGTGGCGGTACCGGTGCTGCTGGCACTTGTTGCGACGGCCTGTGCAATGCTGTTCGGAGAATTGAGTCTTCCTGCCGCAGCACTGATTCTGGCAGAGACGGTGCTGCTTACGCTGGATACCAGTATTCTGTCGGGAATTATGGGGATTTCCAATATGGGCGGAGCGCAAAACAGCAGAAAAACGCCGAAAAGATACAGCGTACTAAGCGGGTGTGAAACAGCGGGAGTGGTGGTTGGAATGCTCATGATGTTTGCACTTATGGGGATTTCCGGCTATGGCATTGGCATCGGCGGACTGGAAACCTGGGAACTAATCTGCTTCCTTGTGGTGCTTGTGGGTATCCAGCTCCCCCTTACCGTAAAAATCATGACCTATTTGAAAACGGCATTTGCAGATGCTCTGAACTATGAAAGAAGCTATCTGCCGGAAGCATAGAAACGGAGAGAACACAATGATGAAAATTGTAATACAGCCCCAGGGGACACTGGCAATCTATGAACAGATTGTCAATCAGCTCAAAAGTGCCATTGTGACGGGAGAACTGAACGCCGGGGAAGCTCTGCCGTCCATCCGTGGACTGGCGGGAGAATTACAGGTGTCGGTTATAACGACAAAGCGCGCCTACGAGGAGCTGGAAAAGGAAGGATTGATCCGCTCTGTGGCAGGCAAGGGATTTTACGTCTGCGAATACAATACCGATTATCTGAAGGAGAAACAGCTTATGATGCTGGAAAAAAGGTTAGGGGAAGTGATTGCCGAGGCAAAGGCAGCCGGACTTACCAATGAGGAGATTGAGGAAATGGTGAGGACCCTATTGGAAACTACGGAAAGGCAGGGAAAGTAAGATGCTGTTGGAATTTGAACACGTGACGGGAAACGACAGGAAATTCCACCTGGAGGATGTGAGCTTTTCCCTCCCGGCGGGGTATCTCATGGGGCTGGCGGGGAAAAACGGCGCAGGAAAAACCACACTGCTCCGTTACATCTTAAGTCCCAGGTCCTGTTATACCGGGGCGATACGGATAAACGGCGTGGATATCCGCAACAATCACAGGGAAAGCCGTGGAAAAATTGCGCTGATATCCGAAGATAATCCGTTTTTTCGGGAGAAATCCGCAAGGGTAAATGCGGAGCTTTTGGGAATGCTTTACCCGGATTGGGATATGCCGCTTTTTCAGGAAATCATGAGGAAACTGGAGGTTTCGGAGGGAAGGGCTGTGGGACAGATGTCCCGGGGAGAACAGATGAAATTTCAGATGGCATTCGCCATGGCACATCATCCGGTGCTATATCTGCTGGATGAAGCAACTGCCGGAATGGACCCGGTGTTCCGTCTGGACTACTTTAAACTTCTGCAGGAGGTCATTGCAGGGGAGGAGGCGTCGGTCGTCATGACTTCCCATATCCAGGAGGAAATCCGGCGGAAAATGGACTATGTGGGCATTCTTGAGGCCGGAAGGCTGGTATCCTTCGGGCAGACCATAGACGAGACAGGAGTGGAAAAAATATGAAAAAAGACAGGAGAAAACAAATCGATGAACAGAGGAAATGTATCCGTTCTTTTGACCGGAAATATCTGGCAGAGTGCCGCAACAGTGGGCTGGATTACCTGGGTATTGGGATGCTTGGCATTCTTTCAGTAATTCTCATGATGATTCCCTGGCAGGAGCTTCGCCGGGAAGTGGCACTGACCTTTTTGGGGATAGCATTCCTCATTGCCCTGCCGGCAGTGGTCTATGTGTCGCGCTACATCGTCTTTATGGAAAATGGAAAAAAATGTGTTCTTATGGACAAAATAAAATACCTGCCCGTGGATTTGGAACAGGTATTTTATGTACGTATGATTTATCTGCTGAAATTCCAGGCGAAATTTTTCGCACTGTACCTTGGCATCCAGCTATTGTTTGCCTGGATTTTCACGGGCAGAGCCGGTATAGAAAACATTGTCTATACAGCAATTTCCGGTTATATGATACCGGTTTTGCTTGGTATGCTGTATCTGTGGCAGGGTCTGCGAATCAGAGAGGAACGTTGATATCATCGATTCCGCCCAGATCCATATCATCAAAGCTGAAAGCATCCAGACCGATACCGGATTCCTCCTTGCGTTTGCGCTGCGCAATCTTTTCTTTATTCTTGCGGAACCGCTCTGTGGTCTCCAGAATATATTTGTCCGCGGAAAAATGCTTCAGTGTCTCTGCATCAATGGCAATCCGGTTGTCCATGGTGCGCATGATATCCACGATATGGAACTTCTGGATGGTTTCCATGTCACTCAAATCGTAAACCTGGTTATCCCTAAACCGCAGAATCATCGGGTGGGAGAAATCTGCTGCATTTTCAGCCAGCACCAGTGCCTTCTCTCCGTCGGAAAGGTCCACACAGGAGCCTGTGGGAAGGATATGGATGCATTCTGCCAGCGCTGCTACCACCTTGGCATTGTAGGAGCGCTTGTGGTCGGAGAAGTAATTCATGGCGGCAATTTCAGAAACCGGCGGCTTATTGATGTTCATGGCGGTCATCCGGTCAAATTTGTCAGCGACTCGGAGAATCTCCAGATAGAGCCGGTGGACGTTGGAGCCTTCCTTCGGTTTTAAGGTCTTGCTGCCCTGGAAAACCTTGTGCTGAATCAGCTCCAGGGTCTCCTTCGGAAGATTGTAGTCATTGTACTGCGGGCGCAGTGTTTCGTAGCCCCGCTCCAGATTGGTCTGGATGAATTCCTGATCCTCTGTGGTGAGATTCTCTCCTTTGTCCAAAATTGCCTGGGGAACAAAGAGATAGCCCAGATCCATCAGAAGGGCGGCTGTTATCAGATTCAACTGCTCCTTGTGGGAAATGTGAAGTTCGTTGCAGATCATGGCAGTAAGAATCGCCGTACTGATGGCGTGCTTGTACACAAAATCCGCAGAACTGCGCAGAGTCTGAGCAAAATTCATTTTGTGATCCAGCGTACCATAATGCTGGTAGATGGTTTCTGCCAGCTCGGGAAGCGTTTCCGGCGGCTGCTCTGCCTGAAGCTTATCCATATTTTCTTTCAGTTTAAAGACAAAGATTGTCTGGAACTGCTCAAATTCCAAATCCTCCCGGGAAAGCGGGGGAACCGGCTCGGCAGGCTCCAGAATATATATACCGATTAATCCAAAATTCTCAATGCTGTTGATACCCTGCAGGGTGAGCCTGGTATCACGCTCATAGAGCAGAACTCCCATCCGGTTATAAATGGGCTTAGCCAGACGCATCCCCGGCTTTAAGTCCGCAGTTTTTACGAATTGCATAATCTCCCTCCAATCCATTGTAAATAAATCCCAATTCATATTATCATATTGAAAGCTGAAATACAATCTGTTATTATGAGACTGGAATCGTGTTTTTTCGCAAAATGAGGGGTAAAAAGAGGTATTTATGAAAAAATTGGCGATAAAGAATCTGGTGGCATCATTTCTTCTGTTATGCAGCCTTTCCGTCACGACATTGTATGCGGAGACGACACAGGAGGACATCGATAACGCCAGGGAACAGATCAATGAGATTCAGAACCAGAAGGATGAAGCAGAGGAACGGGTAGACGATATTTCCGATGAAAAGGCACAGCTTGAGGGGGATTTAAGCGGTCTCAACAGCCAGCTTAGCGGCATTGTGGGCGAGATTAACGATCTGGAAGACCGTATATTGGACAAAAAGCAGGAGATTGCCGACAAAAAGCAGGAAATTACGGACAAGCAGCAGGAGATTGCGGATAAGGAGCAGGAGATTGCGGATGCGACGACCAGGCTCGCGGAGACCCAGGCGGAGGCAGATAAGCAGTATGAGGATATGAAAATCCGGATTCAGTTCATGTATGAGAATTCGGACGAGTCCCTGTGGATGGTACTGTTAGAGTCCGAGTCCATTGCGGATTTTCTGAACCGGACGGAATACATAGCCGAAATTAACAAATATGACCGGAAGCTTTTTACGGATTATCAGGACCTTCTGGTAGATATCAGTGATCAGAAGAAGGGACTGGAACAGGATAAGGATGAACTGGTGGCGATGGAACAGGAACTGGAGGGGCAGAAGCAGGAACTGGAAACCCAGCAGCAGGAACTGGAAGCTCAGCAGGAGGACATGAAGACAAAGCAGGCATCCGTAAATGCCCTGATTGCCGATACCCGTGAGCATATTGCGGAGTCAGAGGAAAACCTTGCAGCGGCGCAGGATGATGTGGCTGTATTGGAGGAAAAGCTTCAGAAAATGATAGAGTATGAAGCAGAACTGGAACTTAAGAAGGCCAGAGAGGATGCGGAACGGCTCGAGTCGATTAAGCAGCAGGAGCAGGAGGATACCTCCGGGGTGGTATACGTGCCGGAGGACAGTGATCAGTATCTTCTGGGCGCAATTATCCAGTGTGAAGCGGAGGGCGAACCCTATGAAGGCAAGCTTGCTGTGGGCAGCGTGGTGATGAACCGTGTCAAGAGTTCCTATTTTCCGAACACCATCTCCGGCGTCATATACCAGAGCGGGCAGTTCTCCCCGGTGGCGAGCGGGCGTCTTGCCTACCGGCTGGAAAACGGCGTGAATGATACCTGTCTTCAGGCGGCACAGGAGGTCCTGAACGGAAACATTACGGTGAACTGCCTGTACTTCCGGCGCAACAATGGGGTAATCTCAGGAACCGTAATCGGAAACCATGTATTCTATTAAAAAAAGTATAAATTAGGACAAAATGGCTATTTTTGTGCATCTTTCACAAAAATAGCCGTTTTTTTTCGCGGGAAGCCCAAATGGCATGATATTTTTTTAACAAAATAATCCAGCCCAAACGGAAAATGAAAAGGAAAGGCTTGCAATTAAACATGAAATATGTTAGCATAAAAAAGTACTTGGAAAGCGTGAAAAATAGCTGGATGAAAACAATGCACATTCTTAAGTGAAGAAAAAGGGATAAATTTCAGGTGGAAGCCTAAAGTTTATTTTTTTTATGAAAAGATTGTTAAAAAATTAACAGCATTTTTCGGCAAAATTATTTGAGAAGCAGACAAATTCTCTGCACATGTGCAGGGTTTTGTGCAAAAACTGAAAGGAGAATTCAAAATGGCAAAGAAAGTAGTTTTAGCAGGTGCCTGCCGTACCGCAATCGGTAAAATGGGAGGAGCATTGAGCAATACTCCGGCAGCAGATCTGGGAGCAATTGTAATTAAAGAAGCATTAAACAGAGCAGGAGTGAAACCGGAGCAGGTAGATGAAGTGCTGATGGGATGCGTCATCCAGGCAGCTCAGGGACAGAACGTTGCGCGTCAGGCTTCCATCAAAGCAGGTCTGCCAATCGAAGTACCGGCAGTTACTCTGAATGTTGTCTGCGGTTCCGGTCTTAAGTGCGTGAACGAAGCAGCTACCATGATCCTTGCAGGACAGGCTGACATCGTTGTTGCCGGCGGTATGGAGAATATGTCCATGGCTCCGTATGCTATGACGAAGGCTCGTTTTGGATATCGTATGAACAATGCGACCATCATTGATACCATGGTAAACGATGCATTGACCGATGCATTCAACCACTATCATATGATGATTACCGCAGAGAACGTATGTGATAAATACGGAATTACCCGTGAAGAACTGGATGAGTTCTCCGCAAACAGCCAGCAGAAGTGCGAGAAGGCTATCGCTGAGGGCAAGTTCAAGGATGAGATCGTTCCGGTTCCGGTTAAGGTTAAGAAAGAAATTGTTGATTTCGTTACAGATGAGGGACCGAGACCTGGTACCACCAAGGAGTCTCTTGCAGGCTTAAAGTGCTGCTCCGGCAAAGAGGGCGGACTGGTTACCGCTGGTAATGCTTCCGGTATCAATGATGGTGCTGCAGCTATCGTTGTGATGAGCGAGGAGAAGGCAAAAGAGCTTGGTGTAACCCCGATGGCTACCTGGGTAGCAGGTGCACTTGGCGGAGTTGAGCCGGAGATTATGGGTGTTGGTCCGGTTGCATCCACCAGAAAGGTTCTGGCAAGAACCGGTCTTACCATTGACGATATCGATTTAATCGAGGCAAATGAGGCATTTGCTGCACAGTCCATCGCTGTGGCAAGAGACCTTAAGTTTGATATGTCTAAGGTAAATGTAAACGGTGGCGCTATCGCACTGGGACATCCGGTAGGAGCTTCCGGCTGCCGTATCCTGGTTACCCTGCTGCATGAGATGCAGAGAAGCGGTGCAAAGAGAGGTCTTGCTACCTTATGTATCGGTGGCGGTATGGGATGCTCTACCATCGTTGAGAGAGACTAATCAGATTGATTTTTCTAATTCCTGGAGAGCTTTTGCTCTCCGGGAAATTGCGTTACAGATTACACATAAAACGGGTATTTGGGACGCGCCTATCGGCGCTTCTGGCAAAATATAGAATTCAGGAGGAACAAACATGAAAGTTGGAGTTATCGGAGCAGGAACCATGGGTTCCGGAATTGCACAGGCATTTGCACAGACAGAGGGCTATGAGGTATACCTCTGCGACATCAATGAGGAATTTGCTGCAAACGGCAAGAACAAGATTGCAAAGGGCTTTGCAAAGAGAGTAGAGAAGGGCAAAATGACCCAGGAGGATGCAGACAAGATTCTTGCTAAGATTACAACAGGTGTTAAGACCATCTGTACCGATGCAGACCTTATCGTTGAGGCAGCGCTTGAGGTAATGGACGTTAAGAAGCAGACCTTCAAAGAGCTGCAGGACATCGTTCCGTCCACCTGTCTGTTTGCTACCAATACATCTTCCCTTTCCATCACAGAGATTGGTGCAGGTCTTGACAGACCGGTAATCGGTATGCATTTCTTCAATCCGGCTCCGGTTATGAAGCTCATCGAGGTAATTAAGGGTGAGAACACACCGGATGAGATGAAGGATAAGATTGTTGAGATCTCCAAAGAGATTGGCAAGACACCGGTAGAGGTAAATGAGGCTGCAGGCTTCGTTGTAAACAGAATCTTAATCCCGATGATCAATGAAGGTATCGGCATCTATGCAGACGGCGTTGCTTCCGTAGAGGGTATCGACACCGCTATGAAACTTGGTGCAAATCATCCGATGGGACCGTTGGAGTTAGGCGACCTGGTAGGTCTGGATATCTGCCTTGCTATCATGAACGTGCTTTATGACGAGACCGGCGATCCGAAGTATCGTCCGCATCCGCTTCTTAAGAAGATGGTACGTGCCGGCAAGCTGGGACGCAAGACCGGAATCGGATTCTATGACTACAGCAAATAATGCTTGCACAAGGACACAGGCATTACACGCTTGAATTAAATTATGAACAAGAAAGAAGGAGTAAAAATCATGGATTTTTCTTTAGATAAGAAACATGAAATGGCGCGTTCCCTGTTCAGAGAATTCGCTGAGAATGAAGTAAAACCCCTGGCACAGGAAGTAGACGAGACAGAGGAATTCCCGATGGAGACCGTAAAGAAAATGCAGAAATACGGTTTCATGGGAATCCCGGTACCGAAGGAGTATGGCGGACAGGGCTGCGACCCGCTTACCTATGTAATGTGTGTTGAGGAACTGTCTAAGGTATGCGCTACCACCGGTGTAGTTGTGTCTGCACATACCTCTCTTTGCATCGATCCGATTCTGACCTATGGTACAGAGGAGCAGAAACAGAAATACGTAAGACCGCTTGCAACCGGCGAGAAGCTTGGCGCATTTGCACTGACTGAGCCGGGTGCGGGTACAGACGCTCAGGGAGCTCAGACCAAGGCTGTATTAGATGGTGACGAGTGGGTATTAAACGGCTCCAAGTGCTTTATCACCAACGGTAAAGTGGCTGACGTTTATATCGTAATCGCAATCACCAGCATTACCGAGGATAAGAAGGGTAGAAAGAAAAAGAATTTCTCTGCATTTATCGTAGATAAGGGAGCACCGGGCTTCTCCTTCGGAACAAAGGAGAAAAAGATGGGTATCCGCGGTTCATCTACATACGAGTTAATCTTCGAGGATTGCAGAATCCCGAAGGAGAACCTGTTAGGACCGGAAGGAAAGGGCTTCCCGATTGCAATGCATACACTTGACGGCGGACGTATCGGTATCGCTGCACAGGCACTTGGTATCGCAGAGGGCGCATTAGACCGCGCAATCGCTTACACCAAGGAGAGAAAACAGTTCGGCCGTGCAATTGCACAGCAGCAGAATACCCAGTTCAAGCTGGCAGATATGGCTGCAAGAATCGAAGCTGCACAGTTGCTTGTATACAAGGCTGCAATGGCAAAAGCTACCCAGAAGGTTTACTCCGTAGAGGCTGCCAAGGCAAAATTATTCGCAGCAGAGACCGCTATGGCTGTTACGACAGAGGTTGTTCAGTTGTTCGGTGGATACGGTTACATCAGAGAGTACGATGTAGAGCGTATGATGCGTGATGCGAAGATCACAGAGATTTACGAAGGTACCAGCGAAGTTCAGAGAATGGTTATCTCCGGCGCATTGCTTAAGTAGTTAAACAAAATCATAAATAAGGAGTGAAAATACATGAATATCGTAGTATGTATTAAACAGGTTCCGGATACAAAGGGCGGCGTTAAGTTCAACCCGGACGGAACTCTTGATAGAGCAGCAATGCTTGCTATCATGAACCCAGATGATA
>JBJEJC010000115.1:0-9941 GCA_051877675.1 Roseburia sp.
TAACGATTACTATGTGTTTTGTATTTTTACATCATTATTAACTTAATGACATTGCGCGCGGCGACGCTTTTTTTACCAGATAGATGCCATGCCGACCTGAAGAACCTTATCAATCGGTGACGAACTGGTTCCGTTTCCGTCCGTCCCTTCAAAGTATTTGGCGCTTGCCGATTCAAACAATACATACACATTGTTGTCGAGAATTGCAATCTCCTCCGAGCAGGGCGGCATCTCCACCTTGACCTCCGGTTCATTGGGGGCAGTCGAAAGGGAAAGCAGGGACGAATAAACCTTCAGATAAGAAGAATTGTTTCGTCCGTAGGATGTGCTGAAAATCACGGTTCCATCCTCTGCAAATCCAACTCCCTGGACCTTACTCGGTATCTCATATTCAGCGAGCGCCGTAAGCGTATCATTTTCCGCATCATAGCTGTAGGAAACCATCTGGGAATTGAAAAACACCGTATGGGTAGCCACCCAGATACGTCCGCCATAACAGGTAATGCAGGACGGCGAATTGCGTACCTTGTACTCATCCGAAAGCCCGGAGCCGTCTACATAACAGCCCGGCGCATCCTCCGCGATTTTACAGATATACTCATAGGAAATCCGTTCTAACGTATTGGAATTGGAATGGCAGATCCATACATTCTCTCCGTCAAACGCGATTCCTCCAAGATGGCTGTTCTTTTTCATGCCGAGTGTCACCAAGTAGGCTCCGGTCTCTAAATCAAACACCATAAGGGAGCCGGAAAGGCTGGAATCCTCCGAATAGGCAGTTACCAGCATATATTCCGGCGTAAAACACAGCCCCTGAAGGCACTGGTTGGTTCCGCTTATGATATTGTCCAGGTAATCCCGCTCTCTGGTGGAGGGCATTCCCGGTATTGTTATCTTATCTAAAAAAGCATAGGCACAGTCCCTTAACACTTTCTGATTCTTGCCAAGCTGATTCCCGGACTGATAGGAATACATCTCAACATTATAGTTATTATCAATGGCTCTGGTCCACTTTGCAAAAAGGGTCAGATCCGCTACGTTGTCACGATCAATCCGCGTAATTTTCTTTGTGTATCTGCTGTCCTCATACCAGCCGGCAAAATTGTACCCCTCCCGCACCGGAACATCCAGTGTCAACGGAAGTTCTGATACAGCCACCTGATCCGGATTCTCCTCGCTGTTAGCTCCGCCGTTTAGAATATAGGAAATATGAAGCTGTCCCGTCTCCCAAACTGCCGGTTCACGACCGCTCGCTCCCTCCATATGACTGAGAGAAAGCACATCACGTTCCAGACCACAGGCATGAATCAACTGTGGGTCATTCAAAACAAATGCAAACACACATAAAATTACAACAAATTGTCTTCGCAGCTTCAATGCCATTCCACCTCTATTCCTCGATGTTTTCTACTTTGCTGGCTCTTGCCGCTACCTCCTTCTCCTGGATATCTGACGGTGCCTGCTCGTATCTTGCAAATTCATAGGAGAAGGTACCGCTTCCTCCGGTCATAGACCGAAGATCCGTGTTGTAACCGTATAATTCCATATACGGGATATCTGCTGCAATTTCCTGGTATCCGCTTCCGACAGGATTCATTCCCAGTACTCTGCCGCGGCGTTTGTTCAGATCGCCCATGATATCTCCGGTATATTTATCCGGTACAACTACCTTTAAGGAGGCAATCGGTTCTAACAGCATTGGCGAAGCTTCCAGAAATCCCTTTTTAAACGCTGCGGATGCGGCAACCTTAAATGCCATCTCGGAGGAATCCACCGGGTGATAGGAACCGTCGTACAGTACGGCTTTTACTCCCACTACCGGGTATGCTGCCATGGGTCCCTTATGCACGGATTCCTGAATTCCCTTCTCCACTGCAGGGAAGAAATTCTTCGGCACCGCACCGCCCACAACACACTGATCAAACACATAGGGAGTATCCAGATCACCGGAAGGCTCAAAGGTCATTTTAACGTGCCCGTATTGTCCGTGTCCTCCCGTCTGCTTCTTATACTTATACTCCACATCAGCTTTTTTGCGGATTGTCTCGCGGAACGCCACCTTAGGTCTGGTCAGTTCTATCTCCACCTTGTAACGCTCCAAAAGCTTGCTTGCAGTAACCTCCAGGTGCTGATCACCCATACCGTACAGCAGGGATTGTCCGTTTTCGCTGTCATTGACTGCTTTTAAGGTCAGATCCTCCGCCATCAGCTTCTGTAATGCCTGTGAGATTTTGTCTTCATCGCCTTTATTCTTTGCTTTATACCGCTTATAGGTATACGGGGTGGATATGGAAGTCCGGATATAAAGGATTGGGTTTGCCTTCGTGGACAGAGAGTCCGTGGTGGCAGCTCCGGTAAGCTTCGCTAATGCACCGATATCCCCGGCATGAAGCTCTTTCACTTCCTCCGGCTTATTTCCCCGCAATACATATAATTTGCCTATTTTTTCTTCTAAATCCTTGTGGTGATTGAATAAAAGATCGTCCGTCTTTAACACACCGGAGTTCACCTTAATCAGCGAATACTTGCCGATAAAAGGATCTGCAATGGTCTTCCAGATATATGCGGACTTTGGTTTTGCAAAGTCATAATCCGCCTGAAATACTTCATTGCTCTTGGCGTTGATGCCGGCGCAGGCGCGTTTCTCCGGACTTGGCAGATACTTTACAATATCCACAAGCAGTGTGTATACACCTCTTGCCAGAACATTGGAGCCCATCAGTACCGGTACGATACTGCCCTCAGCCACATTGACGCGAAGTGCCTGACGGATTTCGTCCTCCGAGAATTCCTCCCCGTTAAAATAACGGTCCATGAACTCCTCATTGGTCTCTGCCACCGCTTCCATCAACGCTTCCCTGCAGATTCCGAGATTCTCCATGGAGTAATCCGGCACATCCGTCTTCTCCACTTCCCCGTTGTCCTTCCAGCGCTTTGCACGCTGCTGGAGCACATTCACATAGCCCACAAACTGTCCGTTCTCACGAATCGGAAGGTGGAACGGCGCAATCCGTTTCCCGTAAAGCTCCTGCAAATCTTCTACTACCTGACGGTAGCTGGCATCGTCGATATCCATGTCTGTGACAAAAACCATCCGGGGCAGCTTATACCGCTCGCAAATCTCCCACGCTTTTTTTGTACCAACCTCAATGCCTGCTTTACCGGAGACTACGATAATTGCCGCATCCGCTGCACTCACCGCTTCCTCCACCTCTCCTACGAAATCAAAATAACCCGGAGTATCAAGAATATTAATCTTGGTATCGCCCCAAATGATTGGAATGACTGAGGTATTGATAGAAAACAGCCGTTTCGTCTCTTCTTTGTCATAATCGCTGATGGTGTTGCCATCGGCAACCTTTCCCATGCGGTTCGTCATACCTGCCAGATAAGCCATTGCCTCGACAAGACTTGTCTTGCCGCATCCGCCATGTCCCAGCAGAACCACGTTGCGGATTTTGTCAGTTGTGTAAACGTTCATAGCAAATCCTCCACTTCCAGTTATTTTCTTTATGGTTATATTTTACTAAATCAGAACGTCTATTACAACTATTTTATTCACTTTCACCAACTATTTATTATTTTATCATGAATTTATTTATATATTATGTATGGAATCTGAATTTTTTATAGCCCTGTGCCGCAAGGATTTACACAAAATTAACAGAATGGACACATTTTAGTCCTTTTCCATTTTTTTCAAATGCTTTTATACTTTAACGTGTTGACTTTACGGAAAGAAATGTCTATGATAAGCTAAGTAATAGTTGAGAAATAACGGGGGATTTGAAATGTCTTTTTCCAAGATAGGATTTATTGGTCTGGGACTTATCGGCGGCTCCATTGCCAAACGCTTAAAAAGCCTTCATCCGGAGCTTACCATCATTGCTACGGCCGGACATGCACAGACTATAACAGAGGCCTACGGGCAAAAATTAATTGCCAATGCAGCACCCTGCAGCATCAGCGATTTTTTTGACTGCGATTATATCTTTCTCTGTACACCGGTGCAGAAAAATATCGAATATTTAAGGAAATTAAAGGGAAATGTGAAAAAAGGCTGTATCATTACAGACGTGGGAAGTGTCAAAACGGATATCCATAAGGAAGTCACTGCTCTAGATATGGAGGAATATTTTCTGGGCGGACATCCCATGGCAGGCTCTGAAAAAACAGGACTTGCCAATGCCAATGAGACTCTTTTGGAAAATGCTTATTACATTATCACTCCCACCGCCAAAACAAGTCCGGCAGATGTGACGGCATTTCGTGAGCTGGTGATATCCCTTGGTGCGGTTCCCATGGTGCTCGATTACGAGGTACATGACCATGCCACTGCCGCCATCAGCCATCTGCCCCACATAATCGCCTACAGTCTGGTGAACCTGGTTCGAACCAGCGACGATGAAAATGAAACGATGAAGACCATCGCTGCCGGTGGATTTAAGGATATCACCCGCATCGCTTCCTCTTCCCCGGTAATGTGGGAGAACATCTGTCTTTCCAACCGGGAGCAGCTTTTACGGCTGATTGACGAATATATTGCCGTGTTGCAGCAGACGCGGTCAGATATCGAGCAGGAGAACGGAGATGCCCTGCTCTCCGCATTTACCGCAGCGAAGGATTACCGGGACTCCATTACGATTTCCAAAAACGGTGTGTTAAAACAGATTTACGAGGTCTACCTGGATCTGGCGGATGAAGCCGGTGGAATTGCCGCGGTTGCCACGCTTTTGGCGGAGCATCATCTGAGCATCAAAAATATTGGTATCATCCACAACCGGGAGTTTGAAGAAGGTGTTCTAAGGCTGGAATTATACGACACCCACTCCCTGGAGGCCGCCGCAGCATTGCTGCAGCAGAATGGCTATATGATTTATAAACGATAAAAAGGGGACGTAGCTTTTCTTAAGAAAAGCTACGTCCCCTTTTTAAGAATAGCTACGTCCCCTTTTTAGAGATCATTAAATATCTGGTAAATATCAATCTTCAATGCATCCGTATCCGTTATGCCAACAAAGGGGGCTCCACACCGGAAACGACCGTTTTCCTGTTCGTCACAGCGTACGATTTCCACTACCGCATCCACCACTTCCCCGGTCCAGATCTGAATCTTGGTATCATAGTAGGTTCCAAGCTCCAGATACTTCTTCGAGACAAATCCGATACCACTTCTGGAAATATCCGTAACATCCACATGCATATATTTCAGCGTGGTAATGCCGTCCTCATCCAAGCGTTCAAGCTGGATGGTAACATCCAGGTCCAGCCGTTTATGCTTTCTCTTTTCTTCCATGCTATTTCTCCTCTTGCATTGACTATGGAACTATTTTATGAAATAACTCTGTTTATGATATAAACATTGCGTCCCCAAAACTGAAAAACCGGTATTTTTCCTTCACAGCAGTCTCATATGCAGCCAGAACATGCTCTCTGCCCGCCAGTGCCGAAACCAGCATGACAAGTGTGGACTCCGGCAGATGAAAATTTGTAATCAGTGCATCGATTACCTTGAACTGATAGCCCGGATAAATAAAAATATCTGTCCAGCCGCTGCACGCTTTTAGCATTCCCTGTTCATCCGCAGCCGACTCCATGGTGCGGGTGCTGGTAGTCCCCACTGCAATCACCCGATGACCGCTCTGCTTTGCCCGATTGATTTTATCCGCCTGCTCCTGCTCAATCCGGTAAAATTCAGAATGCATATGGTGCTTTAGCACATCCGTCTCCTTCACGGGACGGAAGGTTCCAAGTCCCACATGCAGCGTTACCTCCGCAATGTCCACACCCTTGTCCTTAATCTGCGCTAACAGCTCCGGGGTAAAATGAAGTCCTGCTGTGGGAGCGGCCGCAGAACCGTCATACTTGGCATAAACGGTCTGATAGCGGTTTTTATCCTCCAACTGATGCGTGATATACGGCGGCAACGGCATCTGTCCCAACTGATCCAGAATTTCTTCAAAAATTCCGTCATAATGGAACTGAATCAGCCGATTTCCCTCCTCTACGACATCTATAATCTCCCCGGTCAAAAGCCCTTCTCCGAAGGAAATCCGGGTGCCGGGCTTACATTTTTTACCGGGCTTTACCAGAGTCTCCCAGATATCGTTTTCCCGCCGCTTTAACAGCAGTAATTCTATCTTTGCCTCTGTCCCTTCCTTCACGCCGTAAAGGCGTGCCGGGATGACCTTTGTATTGTTTATCACCAGGCAGTCTCCGGGATTTAAGTAATCTACGATATCCCGGAAAATCTTATGCTGTACCTCCCCGGTATTTTTATCCAGCAGCATGAGCCGGGAGCCGGACCGGTCCGCAAGCGGGTCCTGGGCAATCAGCTCCTTGGGAAGCTCATAATAAAAATCTTTTACATCCATATATTTGTCCTAACAATTCTAAGCTGTACAACGAATTACGCGCGCAGGGAAGCATCTAATGTCCCCTTCATGTGCTCTAAGATGTGTTCCATCAGACCTTCCATCTGCTTTACACCCAGTTCTTCCTCACGCGGTGTAAATACAACGGAGAATGCCATGCTCTTTTTGCCCAAAGGAAGCTGAATTCCCTCGTAGACATCGAATAAGGTCACATCTGTCACATAATCACATGCCTCTTTGATACCGTTTACCATCTGCTCACAGGTAACATTCTTGTTTACCACAAAGGCGAGATCTCTCTTTTCCTCCGGGAATTTGGGAAGCGGTGTAAAGCTTCTTTCCTTTCCATACCACTGGGAAAGAACCCGAAGATCCAGCTCCATCACATAGGCGGGAACCCGCATATCCAGTTCATCCTGAATCTCATAGGAAAGCTTGCCCAGATAGCCGACTTCCATACCATTGCAGCTTACCGCTGCGGTCTGATAGGGGTGAAGGAAGGTCTTCTGAACAGGCGCATAGGTAAATTCCACATCAAGAGCATCTGCAACGTTCTCCGCAAGCCCCTTCAGGGTAAAGAAGGACTCTTCTTCTCCAAAAATTCCAACACAGAGAGTCTCTCTCTCATCCGGATATTCGGTAAGCGGAAGTTCCTTTGGAATAAAAATATTTCCAAGCTCAAAGAGTCTTCCCGAAAGGATGCCGTGCTTCTGATTTCTGGAAATGGCATAGAGCATCTCGGAGGCAAGCGTTGTCCGCATCAGGGACAGATCCACATTAATCGGATTCATAAGCTGAATGGCATGTCTTTCCTTTGCATCCTCCGGAAGCTTCAACAAATCCAGATCCGACGGTGAGAAAAAGGAATAGTGGATTGCCTCACAGGCCCCCGCCGCACAGAGGGCTTTTTTTATCTTAAGCTCGGTCTTCTGCTTGAGGTTTAAACCACCGGAAGTCACCTGCGCCGTTGGAAGGAAGGTGGATTTCACATGGTCGTATCCGTACATACGGATTACTTCCTCTGCCACATCCTGATAGGAATCCATATCTTCCCGATATGCCGGAATATATAAAGTAAGTTCATCGCCATTTATGGTCGGGTTGAAATTCAGGTTCGTCAGAATGCGGAGCATATCCTCATTCGGGACTTCGATTCCCAGTACACCGTTGACCCGTGCGACACTTACCTTCAATTCTCTCGGCTCCACGGAGTTGCCTGTGGAAACCTCAATGTGGGTTGCCGACACCTTTCCACAGCCAAGCTCCTCAATTAAATGAAGTGCCCGCTTCATTGCCATGACCGTGGTATATTCATACACACCCTTCGCATAAAGCGCGCTGGAATCGGAAGCCTGCCCCAGAGCTCTTGAGCTCTTTCTGATATTGTCACGGGCAAATTTTGCCGCCTCAAACACAACCTCCGTTGTGGTGTCAAGGATCTCAGAATTCAGACCTCCCATAATACCGGCAAGTGCAACCGGTTTTACACCGTCACAGATAACAAGATTGGAGGAATTGAGTTCAAATTCCTTCTCATCCAGGGTAACAATCTTCTCTCCATCCGCTGCGCGTCTGACATGAATCTGTTCCCCTTCCAGATAAGAGTAGTCAAAGGCATGCATCGGCTGTCCCAGTTCTTTTAAGATATAGTTTGTAATATCGACGATATTGGAGATGGAACCGATTCCCACCAGGGCAAGACGACGACGCATCCATGCCGGGGATTCCTTAATCTGCACATCATGTACATAATGTGCAATATAGCGCGGGCACAGGTCACTCGCAGCCACCTCTACCGTAAGATTTTTCTTTACTTCGGTCTCGGTATAGTCAAGCGCCGGCTCTTTGCAGGCCTTGCCAAGAACTGCAGCCACCTCTCTGGCAATACCGTAAATGCTCTGACAGTCCGGTCTGTTCGCAGTGATTGCAATATCAAAAATCCAGTCATTCATTCCAAGAATCGGCTTTACATCCGCACCGACGGATGCATCCTCCGGAAGAACCAGCAGACCGTTGTAGCCTGCACCGGGATAGAGGTCTTCATTTAAGCCAAGCTCCGTACCGGAACAGAGCATACCAAAGGAATCGTAACCTCTGAGCTTGCCCTGCTTAATTTCCATCACACCCTCAATGGTAACATGATCCTTCGCCGTAGCATAAACCGTTGCTCCGATCAACGCCAGCGGGAATTTGCCACCGGCACGTACGTTATCGGCACCACAGCAGATCTGGAAGGTTCCATGCGCTCCGGCATTTACCTTGCACAGACTTAAATGGGTATCCGGAATGGGCTCACATTCCTCCACATAACCTACCACAACGTTGCTGATATCCTTTCCAACCTCAATCAGCTCTTCTACTTCAAAACCGCAGGAAAAAAGCTTTTCCTCCAACTCCTTCGGTGTCACATCATCAATATCCACATAATCCTTTAACCAGCTCAATGGCACTAACATACAGATAAGCCTCCTTCCCTTTAATCATCAATCTGATTTAACACACGCAAATCCGATTCAAACAAATATTTGATATTGTTAATTCCGTACTTGAGCATGGTAAGACGCTCAAGTCCGATTCCAAATGCAAAACCGCTGTATTCGTTGGTGTCGATGCCGCAGCCCTCTAAGACCTTATTGTTGACAACTCCGGCTCCAAGCACCTCGATCCAGCCTGTTCCCTTGCAGAGCTTACAGCCGCAGCCTCCACACTGGAAACAGCTTACATCCACTTCCACAGACGGTTCTGTAAACGGGAAATAAGAAGGTCTCAATCTTGTCTTTGTCCCCTCTCCGAAAATCTTCTGGACAATTTCGTCTAACATACCCTTTAAGTCGCAGAGCGTTATATTTTTATCCACGACAAGTCCCTCCATCTGATGGAACATCGGAGAGTGTGTGGCATCGTCATCGGAACGGAACACCTTACCCGGTGCAGCAAGCATCTTAATCGGCGGCTTTTTCTTCTCCATGGTATGAATCTGCGCCGCAGAAGTCTGGGTTGCCAGAAGAAATTCCTGGGAAAGATAAAATGTATCCTGCATATCTCTTGCCGGGTGATCCTGTGGGGTATTTAAGGCAGTAAAATTATAGTAATCGTTCTCAATTTCTTTTGTTTCCACAACCTCAAATCCCATGCTTGTAAATGCGTCAATCAACTGATTACGTATCTGCGTTACCGGATGCAGTTTTCCCTTCTCCTGTTTTACTGCCGGCATGGTCACATCGATTTTTTCACTCTCATATTTTAAGCGGAGTTCCTCTGCCTCAAACTTTGCAATACGCTCCTGTAACAGACTCTCGATGGACTCACGGGTCTCATTCACCCACTGCCCGACCTTGGGTCTATCCTCCGGGGCAACATCCTTCATTCCCTTTAAGACCGCCGTAAGCTCACCCTTTTTTCCAAGGATGGCAGTACGGACATCATTCAGACGGCTCAAATCACCGGATTCGTTGATCTGTCGGATTGCTTCTTCTTTGATTTTCTGTAACTTTTCCTTCATTTTGTTTCCTATTCCTTTCTACAGAATAACATTTAACATCTATGCACGAAGTGCTTTTGTCATGT
>JBJEJC010000116.1:0-2002 GCA_051877675.1 Roseburia sp.
GGAGAACTTTGCCATAGAACTGGGATTGCAGAAAGAGAAGCCGGATTGTTCAGAAAAAAATAATCAATTATTACTTGAAAAAGATGAAGCCTTGGTGTATAGTTGTGTAGATTTACGACCGAAAAGTTTAAGTCAGTTGTTGGAGGAGACCGGTATGCAGCCTGCGGTGCTCGCAGATGTGCTCATGGGGCTTTCCGGCAGGGGGCTTGTGAAGGAATATTTCAAAAATTGCTATATCAGAAACGTCTAATAAAGGAGCAGGATGAATGGCGAAGAACCTTGTAATTGTGGAATCACCCGCGAAAGTTAAGACAATCAAAAAATTCCTTGGGAAGAACTATGAAGTGGTGGCATCAAACGGACACGTACGGGATATGCCGAAAAGTCAGCTTGGTATTGATATTGAGCATGACTTTGAACCAAAATATATTACAATCCGTGGAAAGGGAGAGATTCTGGCAAAGCTCCGCAAGGAAGTGAAGAAAGCGGATAAGATTTATCTCGCAACCGACCCGGACCGTGAGGGAGAAGCAATTTCATGGCATTTGAGCCAGGCATTGAAGCTGGAGGATAAGGATGTGGCGCGTATCAGTTTCAATGAGATCACCCAGAACGCGGTGAAGGCATCATTAAAACAGCCGCGGGATATTGACATGGATCTGGTGAATGCCCAGCAGACAAGGCGTATTCTGGACCGTATGGTTGGTTATGAAATCAGCCCGCTTCTGTGGGCGAAGGTGAAACGGGGGCTGAGTGCAGGGCGTGTACAGTCCGTGGCATTGCGGATTATCTGTGAGCGTGAGGAAGAAATCAATGCTTTTATTCCGGAGGAGTACTGGACGCTGGATGCGGCGTTTGCGGTTCCTGGAGAGAAAAAACCGCTGCTTGCCAAGTTCTACGGAGATGAGAGGGGTAAGCTCAACGTTTCCTCGAAGGAGGAGATGGAAGGAATTATGGAGGAACTGAAGGCAGCTTCCTATCAGGTGCTGGAGGTAAAGAAAGGGGAGCGTGTGAAAAAAGCGCCGCTTCCCTTCACAACCAGTACACTGCAGCAGGAAGCGTCCAAGGCATTGAATTTTCCTATTTCCAAGACGATGCGTATTGCCCAGCAGTTGTATGAGGGCGTAGACATAAAGGGACAGGGGACGGTGGGTCTGATCACGTATCTGCGTACTGACTCCATCCGCATCTCTGATGAGGCAGATGCCCAGGCACGGGAATATATTGTGGAGAAATACGGAGATAAGTTTGCGGCGACCCAGACCTCTGCACGCAAGAGCGGTGCCAAAATTCAGGACGCACACGAAGCAATCCGTCCTTCCGATATCCACAGGACACCGGCGATGGTGAAGGATTCACTTTCCAGGGATCAGTTCCGGCTGTATCAGTTAATCTGGAAACGCTTTGCAGCGAGCCGGATGGCTTCCGCGGTGTACGAAACTACGAATGTTAAGATTGGAGCGGGAAAATACCGGTTTACGGTTTCTGCATCCAAGCTTTCCTTTGAGGGCTTTCTGTCAGTGTATACCAATGAGGAGGACGAAAAGGAAGAAAATAACGTGCTGTTAGGCTCTATCGATGAAAGTACGGCACTGACTTTGCAGAACCTGGAGGAAAAGCAGCATTTTACCCAGCCGCCGGCACATTATACAGAGGCGTCACTGGTTAAGATGCTGGAGGAACTGGGAATCGGAAGACCGAGTACCTATTCTCCGACGATTACTACACTGCTGGGTCGGCGCTATATTGTGAAAGAAGCGAAAAACCTCTATGTGACCGAACTGGGCGAGGTGGTAAACCAGATTATGAAGGAATTCTTTCCTTCCATTGTAGATGAGCATTTTACCGCTAATATGGAATCCCTGCTGGACAGTGTGGAGGAGGGAAATGTAAACTGGAAAACCGTGGTGCGAAACTTTTATCCGGATCTGGAAGACGCTGTAAAAAAAGCACAGGCCGGTCTGGAAAAAGTGGAGATTAAGGAGGAAGTGTCCGATGTGGT
>JBJEJC010000117.1:0-44406 GCA_051877675.1 Roseburia sp.
AGATAAGTACATCCAGGCATACTTCCAGTATGACTCCAAGAAGACCGGTGGTGTAACCATTTCCCATCTGAGATTTGGTGATAAGCCGATCAGAAGCCCGTATTACATCAACCAGGCTGATTTCGTGGCTTGCCACAATCCGTCCTATGTGACCAAGGGCTTTAAGATGGTTCAGGATGTAAAGCCGGGCGGAGTATTCATGATCAACTGCCAGTGGAGTGATGAGGAATTAGAGCATCATCTGAACGCAGAGGCAAAGAAATACATCGCTGACAACAACATTCAGTTATATACCATCAATGCAATCGACAAGGCTATCGAGATTGGTATGGGCAAGCGTACCAACACCATCTTACAGTCCGCATTCTTCAAACTGGCAAACGTAATGCCGATTGAAGAGGCAGTTGATTTCATGAAACAGGCTGCTAAGAAGTCCTATGGCAAGAAGGGTGACGCTGTTGTAGAGATGAACTACAAGGCAATTGATGCTGGTGTAGACGCTGTACATAAGGTTGAAATCCCGGCTTCCTGGTCTAACCCGGCAGCAGATCCGGCTCCGGCAGAGCTTACCGGACGTCCTGAGACCGTTAAGATGGTTAAGGAATTAATGAATCCGATTTCCTTAATGGATGGAGATTCTTTACCGGTATCTGCATTTATGGGCAACCCGGATGGACAGTTCGAGCACGGCGCAGCAGCTTATGAGAAGCGTGGTACCGCTGTAACCGTTCCGACCTGGGATGCAGCAAAATGTATTCAGTGTAACCAGTGTGCATTTGTATGTTCTCATGCAACCATTCGTCCGTTCATGCTGAGCGAGGATGAGGTAAAGGCAGCACCGAGCCAGATTAAGCTTGCAGATACCAAGCCGAAGGCAAGTGAGTACAAGTACACCATGAGCGTATCTCCGTTAGACTGTATGGGATGTGGTGAGTGTATCACCGTATGTCCGGTAGGTGCCATCGAGATGGTTCCGCAGGAGTCTCAGGCAGAGGAGCAGCCGGTATTCGATTACCTCGTTGCAAACGTAGGCAAGAAGCCTGGTATGCCGGCAGACAATACCGTAAAGGGATCTCAGTTCAACCAGCCGTTGCTTGAGTTCTCAGGCTCTTGTGCAGGATGTGCAGAGACATCTTACGCTCGTTTGATTACACAGTTGTTTGGTGAGCATATGTACATCAGCAACGCTACCGGATGTTCTTCTATCTGGGGTGGTCCGGCAGCTACTTCACCGTACACGGTAAATAAAGATTCCAAGAAGGGACCGGCATGGGCAAACTCCTTATTCGAGGATAACGCACAGCATGGTCTTGGTATGGAGATTGGTCAGAAGGTTCTCCGTGAGCAGGCAATTGCAAGCGCTGAGAAATGTGCTGGCTCCGACAAGGCTCCGGCTGAGTTAAAGGCAGCATTTGAGAAATTCATTGAGACCAAGGACAGCACCAAGGAGAACTCTCCTGCAGCAGCAGCTCTGATTGCTGAGCTGGAGAAAGCCGCAGCAGCAGGATGCCCGGATGCAAAGGCAGCCCTTGAGAAGAAGGATTACCTTGCTAAGAAGTCCGTATGGATTTTCGGTGGTGACGGATGGGCATACGATATCGGATTCGGCGGTCTGGACCACGTACTTGCTTCCGGCGAGAACGTAAACGTTATGGTATTCGATACCGAGATGTACTCCAATACCGGTGGTCAGGCTTCCAAAGCTTCTAATATCGGTGAGGTTTGTCAGTTCGCCGCTGCCGGTAAGGAAGTTGGAAAGAAGAGCCTTGCTGAGATTGCTATGAGCTATGGCTATGTATACGTGGCACAGATTGCTCTTGGCGCAAATATGGCTCACGCTGTTAAGGTTCTTGCTGAGGCAGAAGCTTACAACGGCCCGTCTCTTATCATCGGATACGCTCCCTGCGAGCTGCACGGTGTTAAGGGTGGTATGAACCACTGCCAGGATGAGATGAAGAAAGCAGTAGCCGCTGGTTACTGGAACCTGTTCTCCTTCAATCCGCAGCTTAAGGCAGAAGGCAAGAATCCGTTTACCCTTACCTCCAAAGAGGGTGACGGAAGCTATCAGGAATTCCTGAATAACGAGACACGTTACAGCCGTCTGACCAGAGCATTCCCGGATCGTGCAGAGAAACTGTTCGCTGCATCTGAGGATGCCGCAAAGGCTCGTTTCGAGCACTTACAGAGACTGGTTGAGCTGTATAAGTAAGATCGGAAGAAGTAAGAAAGAATAAATAAGAAGCCCCCGGAACTGCCAGTGCGGCAAGTTCTGGGGGTTTCTTTGATAGGGGAAGCGGAAATGATTTACCTGTTTATGGCACTCTACCAGGAGGCACAAGGCCTCATTTCACATTATCAATTAAAAAAGGACACTGCAAATTCCCGTTTCCAGGTGTTTTGCAGCGAGGAATCCAAGCTTTGTATTACCGTTACAGGACCTGGAGAGGTGGCAGCGGCATGTGCCGTGGGCTGTACCTGTACGCAGTATCACACCGGACGGGGAGATTTTCTTATAAATATCGGAGCCTGCGCGGCTAATCTTCCAACGGGGAGTATTTTCCTTTGCAATAAGCTGGTTGAGGAGGAAACAGGAAAAACATTCTACCCGGATGTTCTATACCGCCACAGTTTTCCAGAGGGATGTGTCGTGACAGGGAGGAAGGTGCTGCGGGCTTCTGCTGACATGGATATACGGACGGAGAACCGGGAGCGGGAAGCGGTGGTCTATGATATGGAAGCCGCTGCGGTCTATCAGGCGGGGGCATATTTCTTTGGACAGCATCAGATGTCATTTCTCAAAATCGTATCCGACCAGGGAGCGGAAGAAAATGTTTCCAGGGAAAATATACAGAACATCCTGGAGGAAAACCAGAAGGGCATTGTGGATTATATCGAAATGCTGTTAAGCTGTAGCGCAGGACTGCGGGAGGAATGCAGTACAAAGATGTCAGATTACATTGACCAGGACCGGCTTTGCGCAGATTTTCACTGCTCGCAGGTGATGCGCATGGGGTTACAGCAGTATATTCGCTACTGTGAATTGTCCGGCATCGATTATGCATCGAAAATAAAAGCAATGTATGAGGACGGCAGGCTGCCCTGCCGGGATAAGAGGGAGGGAAAGGTGCGTCTTGAAGAACTTAAACGGGAATTGTTATAACCTGCCATTCTCACATATCTATGTGGAGCGCGATGTACTGGAACATCCCAGAACCGGGAAAATTCTGTCACAGTTTCCGCACGCCGAAATGGTTGTAATTGACCATTACAAGGATGTTTTTTGCCGGAGCGGGCAGGATTATGTGCAGCAGCACCGTTCACAGAACCTGATTCTGGCGGCAAAGCACGGAACGCTTTTGTATGAAGGGGCACCGGTATGCCAGAGCTTTGGAAATGAATATTTTTATTATACGTCCTGTGCGATGAATTGTGTGTATGATTGCGAATACTGTTATCTGAAGGGAATGTACCCCTCCGGGAATCTGGTGATTTTTGTAAACCTGGAAGATATTTTTGCGGATGTGGAGGAAATCATAAAAAAGCATCCTGTGTATCTGTGCGTATCCTATGACACGGATCTGCTGGCGATGGAACATATGACAGGATATGTGGCAGAATGGGCATATTTTGTGAAAAAGCAGAATGAACGGGAGCCGGGACGGATTAAGATAGAGCTTCGCACAAAATGTGCGAACCGGGAGATCTGGCAGAAACTGCCGGCGGAGAATGGGATGATTTGTGCATTTACCCTGTCACCGCAGTCCGTCATTACTGCGTATGAACATCGGACGCCCTCTCTGGAACAGCGTCTTTGCAGTGCGGCGGAGGCAATGCGGGCAGGTTTCCCGGTGCGGCTCTGCTTTGACCCCATGATATACTGTAGGGAATGGCGCAGCCAGTACGATGCCATGCTGGAGCAGGTGTTTAAGATGCCGGATAGGGACAATATTGTGGATGTAAGTGTCGGCACCTTCCGCGTTTCACAGGATTACCTGAAAAAAATGCGAAGAAGCCAGCCGAATTCCGCCGTAGTGCAGTTTCCATTTCAGAATGATGGAGGGGTCTATCACTATCCGGCAGAATTGATGGAGGAGATGGAGCAGTATCTGGTGACAAGGCTTTCGGAGTGGATACCGGAGCAGAAAATTTTCCGGTGGCAGAGCGGAGAAAAGCCTGTGGAAGATGTCCCGCGCTGAATGGGAGAGAGGATTGGAATGCATATGGAACAACAAGGAAATGGGCAGGGAACTGCAATCGTCACCGGGGCTTCCTCCGGAATCGGACTGGCAGTCAGCAGAACATTGTGCCGTCTTGGCTATGAGGTATATGGGTTTGGAAGGAATTTTAACAGGACGGAGTCAGGCGTATCGGAAAATGGGTCGGAGGATTTCATGGAAACGAGGTTTCACCCCATGGTATGCGACCTTCTGGACACGGAAAAGCTCTGCGGGATGGTAAAACAAATCGCGGCGGAGCGGGAAGTATGTCTTCTGGTCAATAATGCCGGTGCCGCCTACTATGGGCTTCATGAGGAACTGAATCCCCGGAAAATAGGGGAGATGGTGCGCACGAATCTGGAGGTTCCCATGATTCTGGCGCAGCAGCTGCTCCGCCATTTAAAGAAACGGAGGGGCTGCATCATTAACATTGCATCCGTTACAGCCAACCAGTCCAATCCGCATGGCTGTGCCTACGGTGCAACAAAAGCCGGGCTTGCCAGCTTTTCCCACAGCCTTTTTGACGAGGTGCGCAAATATGGTGTCCGGGTGGCATGCATTTATCCGGACATGACCCGGACGGATCTCTACCGGAATGCGGATTTTACGGTAGGAGAGGAAGCGGAGAGTTATCTGTTGCCGGAGGAGGTGGCAGAGGCGGTGGAATTTCTTTTAAATCAGCGGGAGGGGCTGGTGGTGTCTGACATTACACTTCGTCCCCAGCTTCACCGTATCCGGCGTAAGCAGAACGGGGAGGCATAGACATGCCGGAAATGCAGTCTTTTAAACTGCGGAAGGGTATGCTAAAATAACATTCAAAACAGAGGAAAAGAGGCAAAAGTATGGACAAGGACTTTTTAAAAGAGATGATCACCTGCGTGTCTCCTTCAGGAAAAGAGGAGATGCTGCAGAAGTGTATTTACAGACATTACAAAAATGAGTTTGACGAATTCCTGGTGGAGGACCAGGGGACACTGACGGGTGTTTATCATAAGGACGCCGGTTTTAAGATTCAACTGGCTGCCCACGCGGATGAGATCAGTCTGATGGTCACCGGGCACAATGAGGACGGCACACTCGAGGTGGAGAAAAACGGCGGAATCCGTCCGAAGCTGTATGTGGGAAGTAAGGTGCAGATTTTGACCCCGGACGGAGCGCTTGTGAAGGGCATCGTGGGAACCACGGACAATCTGCAGGAAAAAGCGGAAGTGAAGGCGAAGGATCTGTTTGTTGACCTGGGCTGCACCTCCAAGGAAGAAGCGCAGAAGGTGGCTCCGAAGGGGTCCTATATCGTGCATGATACAGATGTCATTGAATTGCAGAACGGAAAATTGGCAGGCAGGGCATTTGATGACCGGATTGGCGTATACATTATTTTCGAGGCAGCGAAAAAAGCCATTGCCATGGGCGCAAAAAATGCGATTTATGCCACAGCCACCACCGGGGAGGAGACCACGGGGAGAGGCGCATATGCAAGCGCCAGCAGAATTGAGCCGGATGTATGTGTGGCGGTGGATGTGACCTATGCCAATGATTACCGGGATGCCGGGGAAGCCGGAGATGTGGAGTTGGGCAAGGGTGGCGTAATCTGCCGCGGCTCGATACCGAATGCCAGACTAAATGAGCTGCTTGCGGAATGTGCAGAAGAACTAAAGCTTCCGGTACAGTATGAGGTTTTTGCAGGAAGAACAGGCACGGATGCGGATACCATGATTAAGACCGGCAAGGGAGTGACGCAGACGCTCTTTTCCATTCCCTTAAGATATATGCATTCCCCGGTGGAGATGCTTAGCACGGCGGATGTGGATTCCATGATCGAGATTCTTGCACTGTTTCTGGTGAAGCTTAATGCGGACTATTCCAGAGCACCCTATGTGCTGGAATAATTTTATTTCTTTACAAAGAAAAACGATAATGATAGAATACCATTAGGATTTTTTGGAAAAATCAGGGGAGGAGCGTTTATGGCTAACCTATTTGAATACATATTGACGCAGTTGTACCCTGGGAGAACGAGAAATGTGCAGCCGCAGAGTGGAGCGCGGAAGGAGCCGAGGGCGAAGAGGCCGGAGAAGAAGGCAGAATCGGATTCTCATGCAGAGGAGATTGTGCCGGACGAGGTCGCACAGGAAGGTGAAAGGACAAGAGACAGCGTGGAAAAGGAAGATTTGTTATTAAGCCAGATTGATGAATTCCGGGAGAAGGCAAAACAGCTACAGGTGCTGCTGGCTTCCAAGGAGAGCAAGGTGCAGGAGCTGCAGTCCATTGTCAGTGAGCGGGAGGACAAGGCACAGGAATTAGAGCAGATTCTGACAGAGCGCCAGGAGGAGGCAGACCGCATTGTAAAGGTGTTTGGTGCCAAGGTAGATGCTCTGACCGATACCGTCACCGCGAAGATGGAGAAGATGGAACAGGGCATTTCCAGCCAGGTGGCAAAGGCGAGAGAGAGCAATGAAGCTCAGCTTGAGGAGAGCCGCAGACTGGGCGAGGAACAGATTGCAGCCATTCGCAGGCTGACGGAGGAGCAGTTGGCTGCAAACCGGAGTCTGACGGAGGAACAGATTGCTTCCATACGCAAATTAAGCGAGGATCAGCTTGCATCTAACAAGCAGTTCCTGGAGGAACAGGCAATTGCGAATAAGAAGCTGAGTGAAGGTCAGATTGCCGAGGTGAAGGCACTTCTGGAGAATGCGACACAGCAGTTGGAATCCATCAAGACGGATTTGTCCGAGAAAGTGCATTCAGAGAATGTCAAGTGCTACCGCAACATTCAGGATTTGTTCAATGAGTTCGATTCCAAGATTGAGAAAATGGACGAGATGGAAAAGGGTGTGGGCTCTGTGAAAACCTTTGTGAAGGTTTTGTCATGCTTCGCAGGGTTGAATTTTGTAGTGCTGGTTGGGTTTGTCCTGTACTCCCTTGGCGTATTTAATTTTTAGAAGGAAGATAAGAGTATGGGAACAGAGAAGAAGAAAGTCTGGGTCATCGGTCATAAGAATCCGGATACGGATTCGGTCTGTGCAGCAATCTGCTATGCTTATCTGAAGAACCAGACCGAACCGGGAGAGTATATTGCAAAGCGTGCCGGTGCCCTGAATGCAGAGACCGGTTATGTGCTGGAATATTTCGGCGAGAAGGAACCGGAGCCGGTTACCTATGTGGGGACGCAGATTAAGGATATCAGTATCCGCAAGACCGCCGGTGTCAGCAGCCAGATTTCCCTCAAGAAGGCATGGGAGCTGATGAAAAAGCTGGAGGTTGTAACACTGCCGGTGACCAACAGCTTCGGGAAGCTGGAGGGAATCATTGTAACCAAGGATATTGCAACGTCCTATATGGATGTGTTTGATAACCGGGTGTTAGCCCAGGCACGCACGCAGTACAAGACGATTGCAGAGACGTTAGAGGGTACCGTGCTTGTGGGAAATGAGCACGCTTATTTTGTGCGCGGAAAAGTGGTGGTTGCCACTTCTAATCCGGAATATATGGCAGATTATATCGAGGATGATGATCTGGTCATTCTAGGAGACAGGGAGGAAGCGCAGCTTCAGGCAATCCGCTCCAATGCCAGTTGCATTATTATCGGCGGCGGGCTTGAGGTGGATGAGGAGGTTCGTGCGCTGGCGGAGAAAAATGACTGTATCGTGATTACGACCCCCTTTGACACCTTTTCGGTGGCGCGTCTTATCAACCAGAGTATGCCAATCAAGCAGTTCATGACGAAAACCAATCTTATTACATTTGGCATAGATGATTACGTGGATGAGGTGAAGGAGGAAATGTCCAAGGTACGGCACCGGGATTTCCCCGTCCTCAATGAAAATGGCGCATATGTGGGTATGATTTCCAGACGAAACCTGATGCGGATGCAGAAGAAGCAGGTGATTCTGGTGGACCATAATGAGAAGTCCCAGGCGGTGGAGGGCATCGCAGAGGCAGAGATTCTGGAGATTATCGACCATCACAGACTGGGAAGCCTTGAGACAGTGTCTCCGGTTTATTTCAGAAACCAGCCCTTAGGCTGTACCTCCACGATTATTTACCAGATGTATCAGGAGAAAAATGTGGAGATTCCGAAAAAGATTGCGGGACTGCTTCTTGCCGCGATTATTTCTGACACGCTGATGTTCCGCTCCCCCACCTGCACGGCGCTTGATAAGGCGGTGGCACAGGAACTGGCGCAGATTGCCGGAGTGGATATTGAGGAACTGGCAAAGAATATGTTCCAGGCGGGCAGTGACTTTAAGAATAAGACCACGGAAGAGATTTTTTACCAGGATTTTAAAGTATTCCATACAGATGACTGCGATTTCGGTGTGGCACAGATTTCCGCCATGAGCCGGGAGGAACTGGACAAGGTGGGAGAACAGCTGCGCCCCTTCATGGTACAGGTGCTTGGAGACAAGAAGCTGGATATGGTGTATGTGATGCTGACGGATATTCTGGAGGAGTCCTCCAGAGTGATTTTCCACGGTGACAATGCAGGACGGCTTTTGGCGCAGGCATTTGGCAAGCGGGAGGATGAGGAGGGCATTCTGCTGGAGGGAATTGTTTCCCGGAAGAAACAGTTGATTCCCCAGCTTATGAATACCATTGCAGAGCACGCATAAAGACAACAGAATCAGGATAAGCTTTGGAGATAATCCCTTGGGGATTCTCCAAAGCTTTTTTTGTATGCCCGGGAAAAGGTGGAATAGCTGCGGAACCCGCAGGAGTAGCACACCTCCGTGACCGGAGTCCCGGCGGCGAGCAGCTCCTTTGCCAGAAGCAGCCGCTTGGTGGAGAGATAGCTCCCGATGGTGTAGCCGGTCTGTTCCTTAAAGGTGTGCATCAGGTAGTAGCGGCTTAGAAAAAAGTGCTCCGCAAGGCTGTCGATGGAGATATCCTCCGTCAGATGCTCATCCAGATAATTCATAATTGAGACAATTTTGCTGCCGGAGGCAGAATTCGGAACAAAGGTGAGCTGCTCTGCCAGTGCAGCGCGGTTTAAATGGATTAGGAATTCCAGAAACAGAAGCCTGTGGTGAAGCTCACTGGCGTAGGCAATTTCCTTTGCGGACTGATCAAGATTACGGATGGCGGCACCAAGCGCACCGGTCTGGCTTGCCCGGGTGCGCAGAACGTGGGAGTGCTTCTCGTGTGCCTGGGCGAAGCAAAGCCCCAACTGGTAGCTGGCATCCTGGTATCCCTCAAGAAAGTCCGGGGATACATAGAGGATAATGCGCTCATAGGTGCAGGCGGAATGCAGAATAGGGCGGTGCACTTCTCCGGCGCCCACCAGCACAATATCTCCGGGAACCAGGTCATAGGTGCGCCCCTCGACACAGTAGGAGAGGTCACCGCTTAAGAGAATCAGGATTTTGTGGAAATCGTGGTAGTGGTAATGGAACTGCTTCATATGCTGGTCCTTTAGATGGAATAGCTTGAAGCTGCTGGTGAGATAACCGATTTTCTTATATTCCGGCATAAAGAACTCCCTTCTGTCTGCAGCAGGGCTGCGAAATCGAGTAAATGAACTTCCTGGCTTCTGATGATGTTATATTTTAACCGATAACAGCACAATTTGCAATATATATAACACTTTATGGATATACCTTTTAAAAAGTGCCGAGTATAATGAAAGTATCACAGAACTACAGAAAGGAAAAAAGAGTATGAAATTTACAAAGATGCATGGCTGCGGAAATGATTATGTATATGTAAACTGTTTTGAGGAAAAGGTGGAAAATCCCGGGGAACTGGCAATCCGGGTCAGTGACCGCCATTTTGGGATTGGCTCTGACGGGCTCATTTTAATCTGTCCGTCAAAACAGGCGGATTTTCGGATGCGTATGTACAACGCGGACGGCTCCGAGGGAGAGATGTGCGGAAACGGAATCCGCTGTGTTGCCAAGTATGTTTATGACCATGGCATGACAGACAAAACGGAGATTTCCGTTGAGACGGGGGCGGGAATTAAGTATTTAACGCTTACGGTGGAGCAGGGGAAGGTATCCCTGGTGAAGGTGGATATGGGGGAGCCGATTCTTGTCCCGGCGCAGATTCCGGTGGATGTTTCAGGGGAGCGCATGGTAAATGAACCGGTGACAGTGGATGGAACTGAGTGGAGGATGACCTGTGTTTCCATGGGAAATCCCCACGCGGTGGTGTTTGTGCCGGATACGAAAAGTCTGGATTTAGAGAAGCTGGGACCGCATTTTGAACATCACAAAATCTTCCCAAGACGCACCAACACAGAGTTTGTGCAGCTTCTCGGCAGAAACGAGATCAATATGAGAGTATGGGAGAGAGGCTCCGGTGAGACCCTTGCCTGCGGAACCGGCACCTGTGCCAGTGTGATGGCGTGCATTTTAAATGGCTACACAGACCATGAGGTGCTGGTACATCTTCTGGGCGGTGATCTGCGGATTACGTATGAGGAAAAGAGCAACCACATTTTTATGACGGGACCGGCGACGACGGTATTTGAAGGAGAACTTGTTTAATACCGGATTTTTATCCCGATGGATGGACCAAGGACAAGAAAACCGCGGGAGAGCGGCAGAAGGAGAGAAAAAATGAGATTAGCAGATTTATTGGAACGCATGGAATATGAGGTAATACAGGGAAGTACAGATACAACAATTTCTACGCTTGTCTACGATTCCCGAAAGGTGGAAAAGGATTCCGTATTTGTTTGCATTTCGGGAACCGTGCGGGATGCCCATACCTTTATTCCCGAGGTGGTGGAAAAAGGTGCAGCGGCAGTTATTGTAGAAAAGGATGTGGAGGCACCAAAGGATGTGACGGTCATCCAGGTGGCGGATACCCGGCTTGCGCTTGCCTGCATGTCTGCGGCATATTTTGGGCATCCGGCAGAGAAGCTTAAGACCATCGGTATCACCGGAACCAAAGGGAAGACCACCACGACCTATATGGTGAAATCGATTCTTGAATCTGCCGGAATTAAGACCGGTCTCATCGGAACCATAGAGATTCTCATCGGTGACAAGCGGATTCCTGCAAAAAATACCACACCGGAATCCTACGAGGTGCAGGAATATTTTCATGAGATGGTGGAAGCGGGACTTGATGCGGTAGTCATGGAGGTTTCTTCCCAGGGTCTGATGCTGCACCGGGTATCCGGTTTTACCTTTGATTTCGGAGTATTTACCAATCTGGAGCCGGATCATATCGGAGAGAACGAGCATAAGGACTTTGCGGATTATATGCACTGCAAGAGCCTTCTGTTTCGCCAGTGCCGCCAGGGAATTCTCAATGCGGACAGTGAGCATCTGGAGGGAGTGCTTGAGGGACATACCTGTAAGGTGGAAACCTTTGGCTGTGAGAATGAAGCAGATCTTTGCGCGGAGAAAATGGAACTGTTTCGCCAGGGCGGAGTGCTGGGGGTCAAATACCAGGTGTCGGGACTTTTGGACTTCCCGGTGGAACTTCACATGCCGGGACGCTTCAGTGTCTATAATTCCCTGACTGCCATTGCCATCTGCCGCCATTTCGGCGTGGAGATACCGGTAATCCGGGAGGCGATAAAGAATGTGCTGGTGAAGGGCAGGATTGAGATGGTTCCGGTTTCCCCGCGGTTTACGGTAATCATCGACTATGCGCATAACGCCATGGCACTTGAGAGTCTGCTTACCACGTTAAAAGAGTATGAGCCCAAACGTCTGGTATGTCTGTTTGGCTGCGGCGGAAACCGGGCAAAGTCAAGACGCTACGAGATGGGGGAGGTGTCCTCGAAACTGGCAGACTTAACGGTTGTCACATCGGATAATCCCCGGTTTGAGGAGCCAATGGATATCATCGCGGATATCCTGACCGGAGTAAAAAAAGCCGATGGCGCCTATGTGACAATTCCGGACCGCAAGGAGGCGATTGCTTACTGCCTTGGTAATGCCAAGGATGGTGACGTGATTATTCTGGCCGGAAAAGGACATGAGGACTATCAGGAAATTAAGGGCGTGAAGCATCATATGGATGAGCGGGACCTGATTGCTGAGATTTTAGAGGAGCATCCGGAATACCGCAATTAAGCAGGAGGGATTCTTATGGCATTATTTCAAGGTGCAGGAGTTGCACTGGTGACACCATTTCATGAAGATGAGACAATTGATTATGAGGCACTGGAGAGACTGGTGGAGGAACAACTGGGAGGCGGAACCGATGCCATCATCGTGGGCGGCACCACAGGGGAACCGGCAACGATGACAGAGGAGGAACATTTATCCTGCATCCGATTCGTGGTGGAGAAAGTGAATCACCGGATTCCGGTCATTGCCGGTACGGGGGCAAATTCCACCAGAAAAGCGCTTCATATGTCCCAGAAGGCGGAGAAACTGGGAGCGGACGGCGTGCTGGTAGTAACGCCCTACTACAACAAAGCGACGCAGGAAGGACTGTATCAGCATTATAAGACGATTGCCGCCGGGATTCGGATTCCTGTGATTATGTATAACGTGCCTTCCCGCACCGGCTGCAATATCCTGCCGGAGACGGCGGCATGGCTGGCGAACGATGTGGAAAATATTGTGGGAATAAAAGAGGCCAGCGGGAATATCTCCCAGATTGCCACACTGGCATCCCTGTGCAGGGGAAAACTGGACATTTATTCCGGAAACGATGATGAGGTAATTCCGATTCTGTCTCTGGGCGGAATCGGTGTGATTTCTGTTATGTCGAATGTAGCGCCGCGCCTTATGCACGATATGGTGACGGAATATCTGGAAGGGGACAGGGAAAAAGCCCTGAAACTCCAGCTTGACAGCCTGCCGCTGATGCGGGCACTGTTCTGCGAGGTCAATCCGATTCCGGTGAAGGCAGCGCTTTCTATGCTGGGAAAATGTGAGAATGTTGTGCGGCTGCCACTGACTCCTCTGGAGGAAAAACATTGTGCCATGCTGGCAGAGGCACTTAAGATAACCGGAATTTAAAAATTTTTTGCTTACGCTGTCCCTTGTGTTTTCTCTGACTATCACGTATAATAAATGCGGTATTAAGAATCAGGAGGAATATACGTGGCAATCGACCAGAGTAAGATTAGAAATTTTTGTATTATCGCGCATATCGATCATGGCAAGTCTACACTTGCAGATCGTATTATAGAGAGCACGGGGACTTTGACCAGCCGCGAGATGCAGGCACAGGTCTTAGACAATATGGATCTGGAGCGGGAACGCGGAATCACGATTAAGTCCCAGGCGGTGCGCATTATTTACAGGGCGAAGGACGGGGAAGAATACATTTTTAACCTGATAGACACGCCGGGGCATGTGGATTTCAATTATGAGGTGTCCCGCAGCCTTGCTGCCTGCGACGGAGCAATCCTTGTGGTGGATGCGGCGCAGGGCGTGGAGGCGCAGACACTGGCGAATGTGTATCTGGCATTAGACCATGATCTGGATGTCATGCCGGTCATCAATAAGATTGACCTTCCGAGCGCCCAGCCGGATGAGGTGGTGCAGGAGATTGAAGATGTCATCGGTATCGAGGCACAGGATGCACCCAGGATTTCCGCCAAAACAGGGTTAAATATCGATCAGGTGTTAGAGCAGATCGTTGAGAAGATTCCTGCACCCACGGGGGATTCGGAGGCACCCTTAAAAGCGTTGATTTTTGACGCACTGTATGATTCCTACAAGGGGGTCATTGTATTCTGCCGGATTAAGGAAGGCACGGTAAAGGTGGGAGATAAGATCCGGATGATGGCTACCGGAGCCGAGGACGAAGTGACGGAGGTAGGGTATTTCGGAGCCGGACAGTTTATCCCCTGCGACGAGCTCCCTGCCGGAATGGTGGGATACATCTGTGCCAGCATCAAGAACGTGCGGGATACCCGGGTAGGAGATACCGTGACCAATGCGGAACGTCCCTGTGCGGAGCCGCTGCCGGGCTATAAGAAGGTGAATCCCATGGTGTACTGTGGGATGTACCCTGCGGACAGCGCCAGATATCCGGATTTGCGGGATGCCTTAGAGAAGCTTCAGATTAACGATGCATCCCTGCAGTATGAGCCGGAGACCTCTCTGGCGCTGGGATTTGGTTTTCGCTGCGGTTTCCTTGGACTGCTTCATCTGGAAATTATTCAGGAGCGTCTGGAGCGGGAATTCAACCTGGATCTGGTGACAACGGCGCCGGGTGTTATCTACAAGGTGCACAAGACGGATGGAGAAGTGATTGAACTGACGAATCCCTCCAATCTGCCGGACCCGTCGGAAATCGAATATATGGAGGAACCGGTGGTGTCTGCCGAGATTATGGTGACCAGTGACTATGTGGGTGCCATCATGAAGCTGTGTCAGGAGCGGCGTGGCGTGTATATCAGCATGGAGTATCTGGAGGAGACCAGGGCGCTGATTAAATATGATCTGCCGCTAAATGAGATTATTTATGACTTTTTTGATGCATTAAAATCCCGCTCCCGGGGGTATGCATCCTTTGACTATGAGCTGAAGGGGTATGAACGCTCCGAACTGGTGAAGCTTGATATCCTGATTAATCATGAACAGGTGGATGCGCTGTCGTTTATCGTATTCCGTGACAGTGCCTATGAGCGGGGCAGAAGGATGTGTGAGCGCCTGAAAGAGGAGATTCCGCGGCATCTGTTTGAAATTCCGATTCAGGCAGCGGTGGGCGGCAAGGTTATTGCCCGTGAGACGGTGAAGGCAATGCGCAAGGATGTGCTTGCGAAGTGCTACGGAGGTGATATCTCCCGGAAACGGAAGCTCTTAGAGAAGCAGAAGGAAGGAAAGAAGCGCATGCGCCAGGTGGGCAATGTGGAGATCCCGCAGGAGGCGTTTATGAGCGTGTTAAAGCTGGACGAGGATTGAGTCGGATGGACATGCTGTTTAGGCAGACGAAACGTGTTCCGGCGAACGATGAATATGACAATTGTAGTAAATAAGGAGGGAAAATCATGGGAAAAAAGGAAATGGAGCTTTATGTCCATATCCCCTTTTGCGTGAAAAAATGCAATTACTGTGATTTCCTCTCTTTTTCTGCGGATGAGGATACCCAGCGTGCCTATGTGCAGGCGCTGCTTAGGGAACTGGAATTTTACGGAAATAAGTATGGGGACCGCCCGGTGCCTACCGTTTATATCGGAGGAGGAACCCCGTCCTGGCTGCGGGAGGAGTACATTGAGGCGGTGATGGAACAGATTCACCGTTCGTTTTCGCTGACCGGTGATGCGGAGGTTTCTATTGAATGCAATCCGGGGACTGTGACGGACCATAAGTTTTCGGTGTATCGAAGATGCGGCATCAACCGTATCAGCATCGGACTTCAGTCGGCCAATAATGAGGAACTGAAGCTTCTGGGGCGGATTCATACCTATGAGCAGTTTTTAAAGACCTATGATCTGGCGCGGAGAAACGGATTTGACAATATCAACATCGATCTGATGAATTCCCTGCCGGGACAGACGGTGGAGGCATATTATGAATCCCTGCAGCAGGTAATCCGGCTGAGACCGGAGCATATTTCCGCCTACTCTCTGATTATTGAAAAGGGAACCCCCTTCTATGAGAACTACCGGTTTGATGTGGTCAGGCAGGAGGCGGGGATGAAAACGGAGATGCTTCCCTCGGAGGAGGAGGTCTGCCAGATGTTAAAGCTTACCCGCAAGGCGCTTACGACAATGGGATATGAGCACTATGAGGTGTCCAATTTTGCCAGACCGGGGTATGCCTGTCGGCATAACATTGGTTACTGGAAACGGGTGGATTACCTGGGAGCAGGGCTTGGAGCCGCTTCGCTTTTAGATAATGTCCGGTATTCCAATACCCGGGAACTGTATGAATATCTGAGCGGTACGCAGCAGCTTCGGGAAGGAATCTGGGAAAATGAGCTTCCCGACGGAAGCAGGGAGGAGCTTTTTGCCACGAATCTTCACTGCTCGGCGGAAAATATCTCCCGCAATGCCCGGATGGAGGAGTTTATGTTTCTGGGGCTGCGTATGATCCGGGGAATCTCGCGTCAGGAATTTCAGGATGCTTTTGGCATTCCCATTGAGGCAGTGTATCAGGAACCCATGGACCGGCTCCGGCAGCAGGGGCTTCTGGAAAAACGTGAGGGCAGGGTATATCTTACCGAGCGGGGGCAGGATCTTGGCAATTATGCGTTGTCCCAGTTTTTGTTTTCCTGATATAGCTGACATATGACGGGAAGAGAAACAATGGCACGTTGGAGATTTTCTGCTTTTGAAACCGAAAAAATAAGTAGTGTTTTTGGTACTGGCATGATACAATAAAAAAGAAATTACGGTATTTTATAGAAAAAATTTAATAGAACGAGAGAAGGAAATGGTGAACAACAACAGACATAAAAGAAAACGAATCAGGAACCTTATCAGTGTGGCATGCTGTGCGTTCTGCTTATTGTTAGTACTCTTGATCTTCCGCGGTGTGGGATATCTGCTGGAGAAGCGGGAGACGGAGCCGGCATCGGATGTGTCGGACAATCAGGTGACGGAAAATACGGAGCCGGAGGAGACAGAGCAGCCCGGTGAGACAGAGACGGAAACAGAGCAGGAGGACAGACTTATCGTCTGCCTGGATGCCGGACACGGCGGAGAGGACCCGGGAACCAGTTCGGGAGACCGACTGGAGAAAGACGATACCATAAAGCTTGTGAAGGAAGTGGCTGCTTATCTGACTGCGCAGGATGTGGATGTGGTTCTGACACGCAGTGAGGATGTATTTATGAACCCGGAGGCCCGGGCAGATGCGGCAAATGCCACGGAAGCGGATTATCTGGTTTCTTTCCACCGCAACAGCGGAGAGGGATACGGGGTAGAGGTATGGGTCAACATCGAAGCTACGGATGAGGAGCTTGCGCTTGCGGAGAATATCATGAGTGCGATGGAAGCCGTGGGCATTCAGAGAAACCGCGGAGTAAAGTATGGTTCCCAGAGTGATTCCAATGAGAATTATTATGTGAATGCGAATACGCAGATGCCTTCCTGTCTGATTGAACTTGGATTTATCAATGACGCCACGGACAATCAGCTACTGGATGAGCATCTGGAGGAATATGCCCACTCGATTGGAGAAGCAATCCTGCGTACCAGCGATACCTTCCGAAATAAAGCAGAGGAGCCGGCGGATGACAGCGAAGCCACAGAGGGAACCGGAAATACGGTACAGCAGAATGAAGTAATCGGGAATGTGGAGAGTCTGGACGGCACTTGCATCGATTACGGTCATGGCTCTAATGTGGACGAGAACAACCGGCCGGTGGGTGCAATTTCCTATCAGGATCAGTATGGTGATTACAGTGCCATTTTTATCAAGGAAGCGGATAGCAAGAAAATCTATCTTACATTTGACGAAGGATATGAGTACGGTTATTCGGAATCTATCTTAAACACCTTAAAGGAAAAGAATGTAAAGGCAGTTTTCTTTGTGACAAAGCCATATGCAGAGACGGACCCGGATCTGGTGCAGAGGATGATCGATGAGGGACATACGGTTGGAAATCACAGTGTTACCCATCCTTCCAACGGACTGCCGTCCCAGACAATCGAGCAGCAGCAGAATGAGATTGTCGAGAATCACGATTATATCAAAGAAAAGTTTGGCTATGAGATGGATCTGTTCCGTTTCCCGGCAGGAAAATTCAGCGAACAGTCCCTTGCCATCGTAAACAACTGCAATTATACCAGTGTGTTCTGGAGCTTTGCTTATCTGGATTACGATGTAAATAATCAGCCGGACCCAACGGAGAGCTTAAATAAGCTGGTGGCGAAAATGCATCCCGGAGCAGTGTATCTGCTTCATGCGGAATCTGCCACCAATGCAGCAATATTAGGAGAATTTATTGACCAGGCGCGGGAAGCCGGATATGAATTTGCACAATTGAAATAGAACCAGAACGGGAACTCCCCGCATATTGCCGGAAGCGGCAGTGTGCGGGGGTTTTTAAATAAAAAACGCAGACTTCTTTTCTCATTCGGAAGTCTGCGTGTAGGAAGTCAGAAAATTCAAGGACCCTGCGGGATTTCCAGTCCCCTTTTCAAGCAGGGAAATCAACCCCACAATGGTTTCCTCCACCTCATCCTGGGTGGAAGGAGCCAGCGTGTTGTCTAATTTTACCGTAAGCACAATCAATACAATTTCTGCCAGTGCGGCGGGATATTCAAAATGAATCTCATCCTGTTCGATTCCCTGTGTAATGATTTCGGTGAGTACCGGCTTCAGTTCGGAAATCAGGTGGCTCATATATTTCTGGTGCAGCAGGGATTTCTCGGGTGCGCTTAAGGACAGTGGGGCGGAACCCTGGTCCAGAAATGCAGTGGAGGAATATCGGCAGGCCTGAAAAATCATTGCCATCCTGGTAAACGGGGAAATATTCGTCTGCCCGGCGAGATTCTTTGCCGTTTCAAGCGGAGCTGCATAGCGTCTTTTTACCAGGGCTTCTAAAATCTCGTCCTTGGATGAAAAATAGTAATAAATACTTCCCTTGCCGATTCCCGCCTTCTGTGCGATTTCACTGACAGAGATTGTCTGCAGATTCTTACTTTCCAGCAATTCCTGAAGTGCATCTAAGATTTTATCATATTTGGACTGTTCGGACACGTTATACACCTTCTTAATTCGTATCAAATATTTGTATCCGTTAGTATATCATGTAAAATTTCAAACGGCAATTGTGAAAAAGAGCAAAAAAAGCGCAGTAATGATGAAAAAATTTGAAAAAAACATAGATTGACCGCTGGTCGAAAAAATGATATTGTAAATGAAAACATAAGTCGACCGCTGGTCGAAAAAGAAAAGGGGAGGAAAAGGATGACATACGCAGAACTTTTTTCAGAGGTAAAGGGGAAATTTCTTAAGGCTGACGTCAGTGACATCACAGAGCATCTTGCCTATCAGTTTAACATTACTGGTGAGGGCTCCGGGATTTTTTACGTGGAGGTAAAGGAAGGAAACCTTTCCGTGGAGCCTTATGAGTATTACGACAGAGACGCGATGTTTACCTGCGATTCGGATACTTTGATGAAGATTGCGTCAAAGAAACTGGACCCGGTTATGGCGGTAACCTTACAGAAGATGAAGGTGGAAGGAAATATCGAGAAAGCTCTGCGCCTGAAGGAACTGATTGACAGTAAGAGCAATTAGGGAAAAGAGGTCATATATGAAGATATTGCTTAAAACAGTGGCAGTGCTTGGCGTTCTGGCAGTCGGGACAGCCATAGAAACTGCATATTTTTACCGGCGCACGATGAAGCGCAACAACGCAAAGGTGGAACGTACCATGAAGATGGCGGGGACGGACTGGAGCCAGTATGCGGAATTTATCGGCAAGCGCAAGGAATACTTTATGGCACAGCCGCACAGGGATGTTTACATGGAGACCTGGGATGGGTTGAAGCTGCATGCAACCTATTTTCCGCGCGAGGATGAGAAAAAGGTAGTAATCTGCTTTCACGGGTATACCAGTGAAGGGATGAAGGATTACATAGCACTTTCTGATTACTATATGAAACATGGCTACAGTATGCTGCTGGTGGATGAGCGGGCACACGGACAGAGCGAGGGCACGTACATCGGCTTTGGCTGCCTGGACAGAAAGGATGCGCTTGGCTGGCTGGACTGGATTATCGGAAACTGCGGGAAGGATGTACAGATTCTTATGCACGGTACCTCCATGGGAGGTGCGACGGTATTGATGGCAAGCGGTCTTGAACTGCCGGAGCAGGTAAAGGGCATTATTTCGGACTGCGGTTTTACCTCCCCGAAGGAGGTCTTTACCCATGTGCTGCATTCCATGTACCATTTGCCGGCATTTCCGGTGATTCCGCTGGCGGATATGTTAAACCGCAGGCTGGCGGGATACGGGATGGATGAGTGCAATGCGGCAAGAGAGGTAAGAAAAGCAAAGATTCCGATTCTTATGATTCACGGAGACGGGGATACCTTTGTACCATGCAGTATGTGCGAGGACATTTATGAGAACTGTGCTTCTGAGAAAAAGAAGCTGATTGTACCGGGTGCGGCACATGCGGAAAGCTATTATAAGGATACGGCAGGTTATGAGCGCGCATTGGATGAGTTTATAGGAGGAGTGATAGCATGATGAAAACAAGAAAAGGATATAAGGTATATCCGTTGACGGTGGCTCAGAAATTCCATTTTTTCTATCTGAGCTTCTGCCCGAAAAAGCAGGTGCTAAATATCGGAACAAGCCTGACCATTGAGACGGAGCTGGATTTTAAGGTGCTGAAGGAATCCATCTATAAAGCCTATGAGCGCTGTGAGTCCATGCGCCTTCGCTTTGCACAGGACAAGGACGGCGAATGGTATCAGTATGTGGTGGCGAAAGAGGAGCGCGATATTGAATTTGTCGATTTTACCGGAAAGACGATGGAGGAAGCGGAGACCGTGATGCGCGGCTGGACCGAGGTGCCGTTTGAACATCAGGATGAGCCGCAGAACCGGATCGTGATGATTAAGACACCGGATGGCTACAACGGAATTTACCTGCTGGTGGATCATCTGACCATGGATGCCCAGTCCTTAATCTGTTTCCTGAAGGATGTGATTGAGCTCTACTGCAATACCATGTATGAAGGCATCCCCTATCCGAAGGAGATGACTTCCTATCTGGCACAGCTGGAAAAGGATCTGGCATATGAGGCGGGCAGCCGGGCAAAGCAGAGAGATGAGGAATTTTTCCATAAGCTGATTGAAAGCTCCGAGCCAATCTACAATGGAATCGACGGAACCGGGCAGCTTGAAGCAGAGCGGAAGCGGAGCGGAAATCCTAAGGCGCGGGCAGCAGTCAATGTATCGGACTCTGTGGACTCAGCGCTGGATATTTTCCATCTGGAGGAGGAGCCTACCAGACGTCTGATGGACTTCTGTGAGAAATATCATGTGTCCCTGACCTGTCTTTTACTGATGGGGCTGCGCACCTATTTCCAGAAAATGAACGGAAATGATGATGTCTCCATCAACACGGCGATTGCAAGAAGGGCGACCCTGCAGGAAAAGAAATGTGGCGGAACCCGGATTCATTCCTTCCCGTTTAGGACGGTCATTTCCCAGGATAAGACTTTCCTGGAGGGAATCTATGAAATTCGGGACCGGCAGAATGAACTGTTCCGCCATGCAAATTATGACCCGGTAGCGTACTTTGCGTACCGCAGCAAGGTATATCCGGTTGAAAAGGGATGCACCTATGAGCCGATGTCTTTAACCTACCAGCCCATGACACTGCAGGAGAAGAGCCTGAATCAGCTTGGGGGAATCCGTTATAAGACAAAGTGGTATCCCAACGGTGCCACGACACAGGCAATGTATCTGACGGTAATGCATCGTCCCGAGGATAACGGACTGGATTTCAATTTTGAGCATCAGGTGAAGGCAGTTTCCAGAGAGAAGCTGGAGTATATGTATTACTATGTTTGCCGACTCATGTTCAAGGGCGTGGAGAATCCGGGCTTGAAGATCGGAGATATTATTAAACTGGTATAAGGAAAGGGAGGAGATTGTTATGTTTGAAAAACTGGCAGCATTAATCGTAAATTATGTGGAGGTGGAGCCGGAGGCAATTCGTCCGGAATCACGTTTTATGGAAGACCTTGGTTTTACATCCTATGATTTTATGAGCCTTTTAGGGGAACTGGAGGATGAGTTTGATGTGGAAATCGACCAGCAGGAGGCAGCCGGTATCCGCACTGTACAGGAGGCAGTGGATTATCTGGAGAAGCTGTCTGCGTAGCACAGACGGAAGTAGGAGGAGAATATATGGTCTGCAGCACAATTCGTGAAATTTTAGTACAGGCGGAGCAGCAGTTTGGAACCGGAGATGCCATCCGCTATAAAAAATCAAAAGATGAGATTGAAGCAAAATCCTACACGCAGCTTCGCAGGGATTCCGAAAGCTTCTCCAATGTCCTGGAGGCATTGGGGGAACTGGGCAGTCACATCGCCGTAACCGGGGCAACCTCCTATCCGTGGCTGGTTACCTATCTTGGTACGGTAAACAGTGGGAGTGTGGCGGTTCCTCTGGACGTATCGCTTCCGGCGGAGGAGATGTGTGAGCTTGTCGATCGGGCGGACGCGACGGTGCTCGTGTATGACGAAATCCGTGCAGATGTTGCTTCCATGATAAGGGAACGCTGTCCGAATATCAAATATGTGATTTCCATGCAGAAGGAGCAGAGTGATACGGAGGTGCTTTCACTTGGTCAGCTTCTTGCGGAGCATCCGGAAAGCTATGCCTGTGAACCGGAGCCGGATTCGCTGTGTACCATCATGTTTACCTCCGGTACCACCGGAAAAAGCAAGGGAGTCATGCTGACTCACCGCAATCTGGCAGAAAATGCCACCTGTCTGGATATGAAAATTCCGTCTCGGACGGTACTTTTGTCGGTGCTGCCGATTCATCATGCCTACTGCCTTTCCATGGATATTTTAAAGGCGCTTTCTCTGGGCAGCATCATCTGTATCAACGATTCGCTGATCCGGGTGGCAAAGAATATGAAGCTGTTTGAGCCGGACATGATTCTCATGGTGCCGCTTATGATTGAGACCATTGCCAAAAAGCTGGAGGAGGCTGCATGGCTTCCGGCGCCGATTGTAAAAAACAAGGTATTCGGGAAACGGCTTCACACCATCTGCAGCGGCGGCGCATATCTGAATCCGGCTTATATTGACCTGTTTGCCAAATATGGAATCACAATTCTGCAGGGCTATGGAATGACGGAATGTGCTCCGGTTATCAGTACCACGGTAAGCTGGGATATCCGGAAGGAATCTGTCGGGCAGTTACTGCCCAATTGTGAGGCAAAGGTTGTGGACGAGGAGCTGTGGGTGCGTGGCAGCAGTGTGATGATGGGCTACTACAAAATGCCGGAGGAGACGGCAGAGGCACTGAAGGACGGCTGGCTTGCCACCGGAGATTTAGGCTATGTGGACGGGGACGGCTTTGTGTATCTGACAGGACGCAAGAAGAACCTGATTATCACGAAGAACGGTGAGAACGTTTCCCCGGAGGAACTGGAAAACAAGCTTGGGGAGAATCGGCTGGTACAGGAGATTCTGGTGCGGGAGAGCGAGGGTGTCATAGAGGCAGAGATTTTCCCGGACTACGAATATGCCAAGAAGAAAGGAAAGAAGGACATTCCGGCGGAACTCCAGAAAATAATTGATGCGTATAACCAGACAGCGCCTGCCTATAAGCGCATTTACCGGCTTAAAGTTCGTGAGACGGAGTTTGAGAAGACCCCGTCGAAGAAAATCAAGCGCTATTGATTGTACCCGAAAAAATACCCGGCAGAATATTGAGATTCTGCAAAACTCATGCTAGTATAAAGGAAATAGCACTGACACCGAAGTCGCTCTGAGGTGAAAGATATGGCTGGCATAGAGAGAAAATACAAACGCACCCTGCGAAGGAGGCGTGTTTGCGCGTATTGTTTTTGCGCATTGTAATTTCAGGCTGTATCTTTGAAAGATACAGCCTTTTTTGTTTCATAGGAAAGACCTGGAATCAGAGAGGAAAAGATATGGAAACGAGAATTGCTTTAATCGGTATTATTGTGGAATGTACGGATTCCGTTGAGGAACTGAATCACCTGCTGCATGAATACGGCAGCTACATCGTCGGGCGCATGGGGATTCCCTACCGCGAGCGTGGCGTAAATATCATCAGTGTTGCCGTGGACGCGCCCCAGGATATCATCAGCGCCCTTTCCGGGAAAATCGGGAGGCTGAACGGGATTTCGGCAAAGACGGTGTATTCCAATGTCGGTGGAAATCCGGGAAAATAGAGGAAGTGATGCAGAAGGAAAAAGAGATTATTGACAGATTAAAAGAAACACAGACGCTTACGCTGCCGGAGCTGCGTCTGCTGCTGGAAACGGAATCTGCGGAGAGCGTGGAATATCTGCGCGGACAGGCGAGAGAAACGGCAACTGGCATTTATGGAACAAGGATTTTTATCCGCGGGCTGATTGAATTTACAAATTACTGTAAAAATGACTGCTTTTACTGCGGAATCCGCCGGAGCAACCGCCATGCACAGCGTTATCGATTGCGCGAAGAGGAAATTCTTTCCTGCTGTGATACCGGATACGGGCTGGGCTTTCGCACCTTTGTGCTGCAGGGGGGAGAGGACCCTTATTTTACGGATGAAAAAATATGTGAGCTGGTTTCTGCCATAAAGGAAAAATATCCGGACTGTGCGGTTACGCTGTCCATCGGGGAGAAGTCCAGGGAAAGCTATGAGGCATATTTTGCGGCGGGTGCGGACCGCTATCTGCTGCGGCACGAGACGGCGGATGAGGAGCACTATGGAAAGCTGCACCCGCCGGAGCTGTCTTTGCAGAACCGGAAGCGGTGTCTGCGGGATTTAAAGGAAATCGGTTACCAGACCGGCTGTGGATTTATGGTGGGATCGCCGCACCAGACGGTGGAAACGCTTTATGAGGATCTGATGTTCATAAAGGAGCTTGCGCCGGAGATGGTGGGAATCGGACCCTTTATTCCGCAGAAGGACACTCCCTTTGGGAAGGAGTCACCGGGCACCTTAGAACAGACCCTAAGGCTTCTTAGTATTATACGGCTGCTCCATCCGCATGTGCTGCTGCCCGCCACCACGGCGCTTGGAACCATTCACCCGAAGGGACGGGAGCTTGGAATCTTATCCGGGGCAAATGTGGTGATGCCGAATCTGTCCCCGGTGACGGTGCGGGACAAATATAAATTATATGACAATAAAATCTGTACCGGAGACGAGGCGGCGGAATGCCGTTTCTGTATGGAAAAAAGGATGGCGGGAATCGGGTATCAGGTCGTCGTGGACCGGGGCGATTTTGCTGTATAGAAGAGAAGATTATTTTAATTTATAAGGATGCTTCTGCCGCCGCAGGAGCTGCAGAGAGAAAGGAGTAAGTATGTACAATGTAGCATCAATGAAAGCAGAGGAATTTATTTCCGATGAGGAAATTCGGGAGACCCTTGCCTACGCGGATGCCAATAAGGACAATGTGGAATTAATCGATGCCATTATTGCAAAGGCGAGAGAACGGAAGGGCTTAAATCACAGGGAGGCATCCGTATTGCTCGCCTGCGAGATTCCGGAGAAAATTGAGGAGGTATACGCACTGGCGGAGCAGATTAAAAAGGATTTCTATGGAAACCGCATCGTGCTCTTTGCACCGCTGTATCTGTCTAATTATTGTGTCAACGGCTGTGTGTATTGTCCGTATCATCTGAAAAACAAGCATATTGCCAGAAAGAAGCTGACCCAGGAGGAAATTGTAAAGGAAGTTACGGCGTTACAGGATATGGGACATAAGCGTCTTGCCATCGAGGCGGGCGAAGATCCGGTGAACAATCCGATTGAATATATCTTAGAGTGCATTCAGACGATTTACAGCATCAAGCATAAAAACGGTGCCATCCGCCGTGTTAATGTCAATATCGCAGCGACCACCGTGGAGAATTACCGCAAGCTGAAGGAGGCTGGAATCGGAACCTACATCCTGTTTCAGGAGACCTATCATAGGGAGAGCTATGAGAAACTCCATCCCACGGGGCCAAAGCATGATTATGCATATCATACGGAAGCGATGGACCGCGCGATGGAGGGCGGCATTGACGATGTGGGGCTTGGTGTGTTATTCGGTCTTGAGATGTACCGCTATGAGTTTGCCGGACTTTTGATGCATGCGGAGCATTTGGAGGCAGTACACGGTGTGGGACCGCACACCATCAGCGTTCCCCGGGTGAAGCATGCGGATGATATTGATCCGTCTGCTTTTGACAACGGCATTACCGATGACACCTTTGCAAAAATCTGTGCACTGATTCGTATTTCGGTGCCTTACACAGGCATGATTATTTCCACCCGCGAGAGCCAGGAAGTCCGGGAAAAGGTACTTCCGCTTGGCGTATCGCAGATCAGCGGGGCATCCAGAACCAGCGTGGGCGGCTATGCAGAGCCGGAGACCGAGGAGGATGTGACCAGTGCCCAGTTTGATGTCAGCGACCAGCGTACCCTGGATGAAGTGGTAAACTGGCTGATGAAGCTTGGGTATATCCCGAGCTTCTGTACGGCGTGCTACCGTGAGGGCAGAACAGGAGACCGTTTCATGGCGCTCTGCAAGAACATGCAGATTCTGAACTGCTGTCATCCCAATGCCCTGATGACATTAAAAGAATATCTGGAGGACTACGCCAGCGAAGAGACACGCAGAATCGGCATGGAGTTAATCGAGCGGGAGCTTCCCAATATTCCCAATGAAAAGGTACGCAGGATTGCATCGGATCATATCCATGACATTGCGGAAGGAAAAAGAGATTTCCGGTTTTAGCGATTCCCATGTTATAAGTTTTTTATTATAGAGCAGTAATTTAACAGACCCGCTATAGGATAATCCTATAGCGGGTCAAAACTTTTGGGTATTAGACAAAGCAAGTCGTCAATGCTATAAATAGTATATGCTTTTTGAAACAAATTAATCCTATATGACATATGGGAATAGTTGATAAATACAGCAGGGCAGACAGGAGGAAGGAGACATGATTGAATTACGTAATGTGAATAAATCCTTTACAGTGAGCGACCATGTGGTGGAGGCGGTCAAGGATGTGAATCTTTGCATTGAGGACCGGGAGGTATTTGGAATTATCGGATACAGTGGCGCCGGAAAGAGTACGCTGGTCCGCTGTATCAATCTTCTGGAGCGTCCCACGAGTGGGCAGGTCTTTCTGGATGATACGGAACTGACCGCTTTAAGTGACCGGGAGCTTCGGGAGAGCAGGAAGAACATCGGCATGATTTTCCAGCAGTTTAACCTGTTTTCCTCCCGGAATGTCTATGCAAACGTTGCCTATCCCTTAAAGCACAGCGGACTTAGTAAGGAAGAAAAGAAAAAGAAGGTGGAGGAGCTGTTGCAGCTTGTGGGGCTTTCCGATAAAGCAAAATCCTATCCCTCCCAGTTAAGCGGCGGGCAGAAGCAGCGGGTTGCCATTGCAAGAGCCTTAGCCAGCAATCCCAAGGTATTGCTGTGTGATGAGGCAACCAGTGCATTGGATCCCCAGACGACCCACTCCATCTTACAGCTCTTAAAGGAGCTGAACCGCAAGCTTGGCATTACGGTGGTTTTAATCACTCATGAGATGGATGTAATCAAGGAAATCTGTGACCGGGTGGCAGTCATGGAGAACGGCAGAGTGGTGGAGCAGGGAGATGTGTTCGATGTCTTTGCAAACCCGAAGGAAGCTATCACGAAGGATTTTATCGATACGACCTCGAATCTTTCCAAAATCCACCGGCTTATCGAGGAGAATGCAGAGATTACAAAAATCAATCCCGGCGAGTGTATTGTGAAATTCAAATATCTGGTGCGCAGCTCCTCGGAGGCGCTGGTTTCCACCATATCAAGGCAGTATCACATAGATGTGAATATTATTTTCGGAAACATTGAACTGATTGGCTCAGAGCCGCTGGGCGGACTGGTGTCCATCCTAAGCGGCAGAGCGGAGGATATTGAGGCGGCACTTGATTATCTGAGAAATAAAAATGTTGGTGTGGAGGTGATTGTCGATGCAAGAAATCTTTAATACTTATTTTCCAAATCTATCGCAGAAGCTGCCGGAGTTTTATGAAAGCATTGCAGAGACCCTCCAGATGACCCTGTGGTCCGGCGTGATTTCCCTGATTCTGGGTACGGTATTCGGCATTCTGCTTGTGGTGACAAGACCGGGCGGAATCTTACAGAACAAGGTCACATTCCAGATTGTGGATAAGGCAATCAACATATTCCGTGCCATTCCCTTTATTATCCTGCTGACACTTGTGATGCCGATTTCAAGGGCAATCATGGGAACTGCCATCGGCGTGGAGGGCGCCATCGTTCCTTTAATCTTCGGGACGGTTCCCTTCTTCTCAAGACAGATGGAGAGTGCACTCTCCGAGGTGCCGCCGGGACTCATTGAGGCAGCGGAGGCAATGGGGAACAGCAGACTGGAGATTATTGTAAATGTTTATTTCCGCGAATGTATTCCGCAGATTGCAAGGGCGGTATCCATCACGGCAATCAGTCTTATCGGACTGACCGCCATGGCAGGCGCGGTGGGCGCCGGTGGTCTTGGAGATTTTGCCATCCGCTACGGGCATGACAGAAACCAGACCGACATTACAATTGCAACCGTGGTAGTGCTGGTGCTCATGGTGAGCATCATCCAGCTCCTTGGAACACTGGTAGCAAAGAAGAATACGCATTAGGGAGGACGGAGAGTATGAGCTTAAGCAGAAGAAAAGCAGTTATCATTGGTGCAGGTCATGTGGGTTCCCATGCCGGTTATGCCCTGGCATCCCAGGGAATCGTGGATGAGATTGTCTACATCGATGTGGATGAAAAAAAGGCACAGGCACAGGCATTGGACATTTTTGATGCCACGGTATACTTGAGAAGACATGTGACAGTAAAAGCGGGCGGCTATGAGGATGCGAAGGATGCAGATCTTTTGATTATTGCAGCGGGACCGCTGCCGGATATGAGCAAGGGACAGACCCGGATGGATACCCTGGGACAGACGGTGGCAGTGTTAAAGGATGTGATTGCGGGAATCAAACGTTCCGGTTTTCAGGGAATCATTGTGAGCATTTCCAATCCGGCGGACGTGATTGCCCACTATGTACAGCATAAGCTGGATTATCCGCCGAAGAAAATCATTTCCACCAGTACCACCTTAGATTCCGCAAGACTGCGGAGGGCGGTTGCCGAGGCGCTGGGAATTGACCAGAAATCGGTTTACGGATATGCGTTAGGGGAACACGGGGAGAGCCAGATGGTGCCCTGGTCCAACGTTACGATTGCCGGAAAACCGCTTCTGGAGCTTATGGAGGAGCAGCCGGAGAAATACGGAAAGCTGGATCTGGATGCGCTGGCAGCGGCGGGAAAAGCCGGAGGCTGGCAGATTCTGGGAGGAAAAGGCTCCACAGAATTTGGTATCGGAGCGGCAATCGCTGAGGTATCCCGGGCGATTCTGGGAGATGAGAAGCGGGTGCTTCCGGTATCCGTGCTGTTAAACGGCGAGTATGGGCAGCAGGATGTGTATGCCAGTGTTCCGACGCTGCTGGGAAATGACGGCGTGGAGGAAATCATTGAGCTTCGTCTGACGGAGAGGGAAAAAGAACAGTTCGCACAGTCATGCCATACAATGTCAGAAAATTATAAGCTGGCATTGACATTATAAATGAAAGAAGAGGAGAGAAATATTATGAGAAAGAAAATTGTGAGTGTATTATTGACAGGAGTACTTGCAGCATCGGTGCTGGCAGGATGCGGAAATGCAAAGGGAAACAGTGCGGCAGGCGGTGATGCCGCGGATGAGGTGACGGTTAAGCTTGGTGTGGTAGGGTCTATCTATGAGGACCTCTGGAAGCCGGCAAAGGACTCCCTGGCGGAGGAGGGAATCAATCTGGAGATTGTGCAGTTCTCCGATTATGTGACGCCCAATAATGCATTGGACAGCGGAGAAATCGATCTGAATGCATTCCAGCATCAGATTTACCTGCAGACAGAGCTGGATTCCTATGGATACAAAATTGAGACCATCGGTGACACCTTCATTATTCCGCTGAACCTGTATTCCAACAAGGTATCTTCTGTGGATGAGATTAAGGACGGGGATGTGGTTGCAATCCCGGATGATTTGACCAATGGCGGACGTGCACTGAAGGTGTTGGCGGCAGCAGGACTGATTAATTTAAAATCCGATGCCAATTTCAGCCCGACGCTGGATGATATTGAGAGCTATAATGTGGCGATTACAATTGAAGAATTAAAGGCAAATACCATTCCTTCTGCACTGGATGATGTGACGGCAGCAGTGGTAAACGGCAACTATGCGCTGGACTTCGGTTTAAAGACCGAGGAGGCAATTTTTAAGGATACCAGTGTGGATGAGGAGGAATACTGGAACATCATCGTGGCGAGAAGCGCAGACCTCGAAGATGCCGAGAAGGTGGAGATTTATAAGAAGGTCGTGGAAGCATTCCAGTCCGAAGAGACGGAAAAGGTCTTCAATGACACCTACGGCGGCTACTTTATTGCAGTAGGCTGGGATAAGGATTTCCTGCAGTAGACAGGGACGGAGGAAGAAACGTGGAGCTTTATGAGGAATTACGGACATTGGTGGAACGCTGGGAGCAGGTTCTCACCGGGAATATCCCGAAGGAATATCTGACGGATGTGCTGGGACGCCTGACAGGGACTGCCGGGGCGGTGGTAAAGCCGGAGAGCACCGGGCAGGTGCAGCGTATCCTGCAATGGGCATATAAAAATCATATACCGGTTACTCCCAGAGGAGCGGGAACCAATCTGGTTGGCTCCACGGTTCCGGTCCAGGGCGGCATCGTCCTGGATCTTTCTGGTATGAACCGGATTTTAGAGCTGGATGCAGAGACCATGACAGCTACGGTGGAGCCGGGGGTGGTGTTAGAGGATTTTCAGCGTTATGTGGAGGAACGGGGCTTTTTCTACCCGCCGGACCCGGGAGAAAAGACCGCCACCATAGGAGGAAACATCAGCACCAATGCAGGCGGAATGCGCGCGGTAAAATACGGTGTGACCAGGGATTATGTGATGGGACTTGAAATTGTGCTTGCCGACGGAAGAATCCTTACGGTGGGCAGCAAAAATATCAAAGACAGCTCCGGTCTGTCCTTAAAGAATCTTCTGATTGGTTCGGAGGGAACGCTTGCCGTCATCACCAAATGTATTCTAAAGCTGATTCCCAAGCCGGAGTGCAGCCGCAGCGTGGTGGTGCCCTATGCTTCCTTAGAGGATGGTATCAGGAGTGTTCTGGCAATCAAAAACGGAAATGCCGACCCCACTGCCATTGAATTTGTGGAACGCAAGGTGATAAGTCTGGGAGAAGAGTATCTGCAGCTGTCGTTCCCGTATCCACAGGCGAATGCCTATCTGATTCTCACTGCGGACGGAAGGAAAGAGGAGGTCGACTGGAAATTAGAGCAGTTGAAGGCTGTGACGGAGGCGCATGGTGCACTGGACTTTCTGGTGCTGACGGATGAGAAGCTGAGCCAGGATGTCTGGAGAATCCGGGGGGCGCTGGTAAAAGCCGTGGAAGCTGTTTCCGAGCAGGAGCCGGTGGATCTGGTGGTGCCGGTGAACCGGACGGCAGAATTTGTGAGCTTTGTCAATGAGCTGGAGAAGACAGCGGGGATGCAGTTCATAAGCTTCGGACACGCGGGGGATGGAAATGTGCATCTGTGCGTGGTGCGGGGAAATCTGCCGGAGGAGGAGTGGCTGCGTAGAAAGCGGGAAAATATGCATAAGATTTACCGGAAAGCATATGAGCTGGGCGGTCTGACCTCCGGGGAGCACGGAATCGGTCTTTCCAAAAAAGAATTTTTCCTGGCAGAGACGGAGCCCGCGAAGCTGGAGCTGATGCGCGCCGTGAAGAAAAGCTTTGATCCAGAGCTCCTTTTGAATCCGCACATCTGCTATAATGAATAAGAGAACACAGAAGAATAAGAAAATGCGATGGAAAGGAACAAGATAACGTGAGAACATTAAGTGACCGTACAGCAGGCTTTACGGACTCTGTCATCCGGCGGATGACCAGGGTTTCCAACCAATATGGAGCAATCAATCTGTCCCAGGGCTTCCCGGACTTTGATCCGCCGAAGGAGATTACCGACCGGCTTGCCGAAGTGGCATCTGAGGGACCGCACCAGTATGCCCTGACCTGGGGCGCACAGAATTTCCGTGAGGCGCTTGCTGCGAAAATAGAGCATTTTTCCGGTATGAAGGTGAATCCGGACACGGAGCTTGTGGTGACCTGTGGCAGCACGGAGGCTATGATGGCGGCAATGATGTCCGTCACGAACCCGGGGGATAAGGTGGTGATTTTTTCCCCGTTCTATGAGAATTATGGGGCAGACACGATTCTGTCCGGGGCAACGCCAATCTATGTGCCGCTAAACCCGCCGGAATTTCATTTTGACCCGGAGGTTTTAGAGGATGCGTTCCGCCAGGGGGCAAAGGCTCTCATTCTGTGTAATCCCTCCAATCCCTGTGGAAAGGTGTTTACCCGTGAGGAGCTGGAGCTGATTGCATCCCTTGCCGTAAAGTATGACACCTATGTTATTACAGATGAAGTGTATGAGCATATTGTATATGCGCCCCATGTACATACTTATTTTGCTGCGCTTCCGGGAATGCGGGAGCGGACCATTGTCTGCAATTCCCTTTCCAAGACGTATTCCATTACCGGCTGGCGACTGGGCTATGTGCAGGCACCGCCGGAGGTCATTGACCGGGTGAAAAAGGTTCATGACTTTCTGACGGTCGGGGCAGCAGCGCCGCTGATGGAGGCTGCCGTGGTGGGCTTACAGTTCCCGGATTCCTACTACGAGGGACTTAAGGCGCATTATACCCATATGAAAAACCTGTTTGTGAATGGACTAAAGGACATCGGACTGACCTTTACAGAGCCCCAGGGAGCTTATTATGTGCTGCTTGATATCAGCGAATTCGGCTATGACAGTGATGTGGAATTCTGTGAGAAGCTGGCAGAAAAGGTGGGCGTAGGTGCCGTGCCCGGCTCCAGCTTTTTTAAGGAGGATGTGAATCACCTGATCCGGTTTCATTTTGCCAAAAAGGATGAGACACTGTTAAAAGCCCTCGACCGGCTCTCGGATATCCGTGCCAGGCTCAAAAAATAATGTGCCAAAGCCTTCTATACGTGCTATAATAGGCAAAAAGTGGATAAAACAGGAGGCTTTTTATGTACCGTGAGATAGCAAAGCTGATTATGTACGGTGATATGGAGGAGGACTGCATCCTCCGGCAGTTTGGCGAGATTTTCCGCCGGTTTGACGAGAAGACAAGCTCGGAATCGGAGCTGATTTCCGATATTTATACCCAGTTGAAACGGCTCTTAGTGGTGGCGACGGATTATGGGTTTGACCATAATCTGTGGCATAATTATCTGACCTTTTATCTGGTTACCAATGAGAATCCCTTCAGCATCACCTGCGAGAAGGTGGGAGCCAATGACGGCAGTGTGAATTTTTTCGCAAAAAATGATTTCAAGGTGTTTTTGGCACTGTTTCACTATGATTTTGCACCTATCGAGCAGGCACTGGGGATTGACTGCTTCTCCCGGATTTCTGATTATAAGGCAATCGGGAAAAAGGAACTGATGTACAATAAGAATGTCAGTGAGAAGATTATTGCCCTAAGTGCGAAGCTGGAAGCGGCAAAGGATGAAAATGAGTTCTTTGATGAGGTGACGAATTTCTATAAGGACTACGGCGTTGGTATGTTCGGACTGAACAAAGCCTTCCGTGTGAAGGAGAAGAACGACAGCGAGGTGGAATTTGTTCCCATCAACAACATGGATAAGGTAATGTTGGATGACCTGATTGGCTATGAGATCCAGAAGCAGAAGCTGGTGGACAATACAGCAGCGTTTGTGGCGGGACGCAAGGCGAACAACGTTCTGCTTTTCGGTGACAGCGGCACGGGAAAATCCACCAGCATCAAGGCAATTGTGAATGAATTTTATCCGCAGGGACTGCGCATGATCGAGATTTACAAGCATCAGTTTAAGGATTTGTCCAATGTGATTGCGCAGATTAAAAACCGCAATTACCGGTTTATCATTTATATGGACGATCTTTCCTTTGAGGAATTTGAGATTGAATATAAGTTCCTGAAGGCGGTGATTGAGGGCGGTGTGGAGACGAAGCCGGATAATATTCTTATCTATGCCACCTCGAACCGCAGACATCTCATCAAGGAGACCTGGAATGACCGCAGCGATATGGAGAACGGAAATGGTATTCATCGTTCCGATACCATTGAGGAGAAACTGTCACTGGTGAACCGGTTTGGTGTCACCATCAATTACTCCAAGCCGGATCAGAAGGGCTTCTTTAAGATTGTGACAGAGCTTGCCCACAGGCAGGGAATTCAGATGTCGGACGAGGAACTCTGCCGGGAGGCCAATGCCTGGGAGTTAAGCCACGGCGGCATCTCCGGGCGTACCGCACAGCAGTTTATCAACTACCTTGCGGGAAAACAGGAAGATTAAGATACAAAGACGGCTGCACTTACAGTGCAGCCGTTAATTCTATGGGGCAGTGGTCCGACCCGAATATTTCCGTGTGGATTTTGGCATCCGTCAGTTTATCATCCAGCCGTTTTGAGGTGATAAAATAGTCAATCCGCCATCCGGCATTTTTCTCCCGCGCCTTGAAGCGATAGGACCACCAGGAGTAAACTCCCTCCAGATCGGGATAGAAGTGGCGGAAGGTGTCCGTAAAACCGCTACTTAAAAGCGCAGTCATTTTCTCCCGCTCCTCGTCCGTAAAGCCGGCGTTCTTTCGGTTGGTCTTGGGATTTTTAATGTCAATCTCCTCATGTGCCACGTTTAAATCGCCGCAGAGAATGACCGGTTTCTTAGTGTCAAGTGCAAGCAGATAGGCGCGGAAATCATCCTCCCACTGCATCCGGTAGGGAAGTCTCGCCAGTTCATTCTGGGAGTTTGGGGTGTAGCAGGTCACCATATAAAAGTCTGCAAACTCCAGTGTGATGACACGTCCCTCCGTGTCGTGCTCGGATATGCCGATGCCGTAGGACACAGAGAGGGGTTCTTCTCTGGTGAAAATGGCAGTGCCTGAGTAGCCCTTTTTCTGGGCATAATTCCAGTACTGGTGGTAGCCCGGCAGGTCAAGGTCAATCTGTCCCTCCTGCAACTTGGACTCCTGGATGCAGAAAATATCAGCGTCCACTTCCCGAAAGAAATCCAGAAATCCCTTTTGTACGCAGGCGCGCAGTCCGTTTACATTCCATGAAATCAGCTTCATTGTATCCCTCCATACTGCCGTATTCCGGCATATTTCCTATCTTTAAGAAAAATTAATATCCATTTCGGGGAAAATCCAGTATAATTGTCTATGACATCCCACGCATGTTATTATAATGTGCAGGAGATAAAAAGACAAACCATATTTTTTTAAGGAGGAAGAAAAGTGAAAGCTTTTTTATATGCGGTTGTGGAGTGGATTGCAAAGGCACATACCTACCTGTTGGGAATAAATGATGCCTATGAGTATAATTTTACCGATAAACAGTTGCATTTTCTGGTCATCGGTATCATTGGTATGGTTATGATATTTGTGGTGCATCCGGTTTTTAAATGGCTGGCGAAGCATGACCATGTCATGGTTATCAGCTGGATTTATGTTTTTACTTTGATTATCGTAATTACATTTGCCATTGAAATCGGACAGAAGGTTACGGGCACGGGAGCCATGGAATTTGCAGATATCATGTTTGGCGTTGTGGGATTCCTTGCCATGTTTCTGGTATTTGCAATCATCCGTGGGATTTATCACGGAATCCGCAGCCTGATTCTGGATAGCAGGAATCGGAAGCGCTAGGAAGCGGTGGGCAAAGCCGCCGGATGGCGGAGATTACTTCCTGCTCTATGAAATAAGAATCAGTAAGACAGGTGGTCACAGGATGAGAATCAGAGTAATTGGACAGAAGGATATCGTGACTGGGGAGGAAAACGGACGTGCCCTGCTTGCCCTTCTGCGGGAGCAGGGAATCTATGCGGATGCACCCTGCGGCGGCAGGGGAAGCTGTGGAAAATGCCTGGTGCAGTTTCTTTCCGGTGCTCCGTTTCCCACGGAGGAGGAAAGACTGCACCTTACGGCAGGACAACTTGCCGATGGCTTTCGTCTTGCCTGCTGTACAGTTCCCGGGACGGACGCTGTTATCCGTCTTAGTACTTCGTCCACAGAACAGATGCGGGTGGAGACCGGCTTCCGGGAGCAGACCGGAGGCATAGGAGAGACCGGAGGCATGGAAGATGCCGCAGACGGACTTGGCGTGGCGGTGGATATCGGAACTACAACCATAGCAATAATGCTGATCCGCCTCAGGGATGGCGTATGTCTTGGTACGGAGACGATGGTGAACCACCAGCGGATGTACGGAGCGGATGTGATTTCCCGCATTCAGGCAGCCTGCGAGGGCAGAGCAGAGCTGCTGAAAAATCTGGTGCGAAGGGATCTTTCCGAGGGGATTGCCGCACTTCTTGAGAAATACGCAGGAGGCGCCAGCCTTAAGCGTGTGGTGATTGCAGGCAATACCACCATGTGCCATCTTTTATGCGGCTATTCCTGTGAGAAGCTGGGGGTTGCACCCTTTATTCCGGAAAATATCTCTCTGCAGGAATATAAGATGCCGGGAGATTCCGATGTCCGGGTGACCATACTGCCCGGGATTTCTGCATTTGTGGGGGCGGATATTGTGGCGGGCATTCTTGCCTGCGGAATGGACCAAAGTGATGAGTTGACCATGCTGGTGGATATGGGAACCAACAGTGAGATGGTAATCGGAAACCGGAACGGATTTCTTGTGACCTCTGCGGCAGCGGGACCGGCTTTTGAGGGGGGCGGCATCCGGTGCGGAATGCCGGGCGTTGCGGGGGCAGTGTGCCACGTGAAGCTGCAGGAAACACCCGCACAGAAAGCGAATGCGGCATCAGCGGACGCACGGGTGCCCTCCGGTGTCCGGGCAGAGTATGAGACCATAGGCGGCGGAAAACCGGAAGGAATCTGTGGAACCGGCATTGTGGATGCCATGTACGGGCTGGTGCGGCAGGGACTGGTGGATGAAAACGGTACGCTGGCAGAGCCTTATTTTGCGGAAGGATTTCCCATTGCAAAAGTGGGAGAACGTCAAATCCGGCTCACCCAGGAGGACATCCGGGAGATTCAGTTGGCGAAATCCGCCATCCGTGCAGGACTGGAGACCTTAATCCGGGAGTATGGAACCGATGCTTCTGCCATAAAGCAGGTGTATCTTGCAGGTGGCTTTGGGCAGACGATGGATCCGGAAAGCGCCGCGGGAATCGGGCTGATTCCGCCGGAGTTTAAGGACCGGGTTGTTCCGGTAGGAAATGCGGCACTGCGGGGGGCCTGCGATACTCTGTGTGCCGGGACACCGGAGACCTGTGGCTTTAGAGAGCGGCTTTTGCACATCGTCCGGACATCCCGGGAAATCAATCTGGCGATGCACCCGGAATTTAATGAGCTGTATCTGCAATATATGTTTTTTCTTCGATAGGCTTGATGACAAGAGGATGGGAAGTCTTATTGCCATCTGAATTAGTATAAACAATGTCTCTGTATTACAGATTTAAAAAGTGTAGAAAAAATCAGCTTTGTAACTTTACAATATAGACGAAATATGCTATATTTCAAATGTAATTTAATTACATTTGCATTGGATACGTGTGCCAATGTAAGTATTAGAAGGAGAAGGAGGAATTTGATATGAACAAAAATGTGAAAAAAATTGTGGGAGTGGTATTAAGTTTGACGTTGGCTGTTATGTGTAATGGAACAGAGGCTTATGCGGCTAGCTCAGCAAGTGCTGGTGTAGATGGCACCACTGCATACGCATCAATAACAACAGGTTCTAGCAGTGCTACTGCAAAAACGACTTATGCACGTACGGCAGATTCGATTACGGCAAAGGCTACTGTATATTATATGATTAACTCTACAGGGTATTCGAAGACGGCATCCAATTCAAGTACAGCGGGCGGAACGTCTGCGACTGCGAGTACATCTAGTAGTATTACAGGGGTAGTTGGAGGAAAGGGAGAACACACGGTTAAGGTGGGCAATCTTACTTGGACACCGACGACTACAACGGGTACAACATGGTAGAATATTGGAAGGTGCGAGATTCAGAACAGGAAGAAATTGTCCTGTTCTGAATCTTTTGGTATAAGGGATTTGTATTTGGGAAAATAGGGGGTTGTATGAAAAGGATAGAATGGCATAGATTGTGCGTGGTGCTGGTGGCACTGCTTATGATATCGGGTTGCGGGAGTAGCAGAAATCTGCCTGACGCATATATAGGGGGTAGTGACTTCCAATATATGAATCAGATGGGAACGGTATTTTCCTCTACGATACAAAAAGGGGAGAAATGTTATTATTTCCGGCATAGTGACTACATATATTATCTCGATGAGGAAACGGATACATTGTTGCCGCTTTGCAATAAAGTGGATTGTCTGCATGATAAGGAAACGGATGCAGAGCGCTTGGAGGATTGTAATGCTTACATTAAAAATGATGGGTATGCGGGCAATGAAATTGTATACAGTGGAGGATATGTTTATTGTATCGATTCACGGGGACTAAATGAAGATTCGACACTATACCGCCTGTTAGCGGATGGTTCAGGAAAAGAAGCACTTTATCAATGGGAAGAAAATATCTGTCTGGAACAATGGATTGTACACAGAGGTGTGCTTTACTATCTGGAACAAACCTATTTGACGGAAGAAGATCAGGTGACAGTGCAGCGTTCATTAAAAGCACTTCCGTTGACAGGAACAATAAAACGATCCCGGGAAATATATGCGGTGGAGGATGGAATGGCGATAGGAACGCCACCTGTGGCATATGGAAATTATCTTTATTTTTGCGTGGATGGTGTTATTGATGGAGAGTTTCAATGTAATGAGTATGTTTACAGTATTTTAAGCGGAGAATTGAGTGCGCTTGCAATTCCGGGTATGGCAGGGAATGAGTACGTCAGTAGTGTGGCATTCTGGCAGGAGAAGCTTATTGTTTCTCCATTTATATGGGATAATTATAAGAATGAAACCCTTTTTTCTCTCTATTATGTGCCGCTTACATATTACAGTACAGAACTAGATGGTTCTGGTGAGAAAACGCTGATGGAAAATGTGCTACAGGGATATCTGGCGCTTAGTGACGGAAAGTACTTATATCTGACGGATGCAGCAATGGTAGAAATGGCAAAAATGGGGTATATTGAGTATGAAGGACCAAGTACGTACTGGGTTTATGACAGTAGTCTTTCTTTGGTGGATACGATTACGCTGCCGGATGAAATCACTTCTTTCGGGAGTCCTCCCATTGGGGATGAGGAACAAATGTATATAATTTATACGGATGAGATAGACCCGGCAAAGTGGGGTGTAAAACGCTGGGATAAGAGCAAAATCGGCAGTTATAACGGAATGGCATTTGAAATGGAAACAATCCCGTATGGTGGAGATTAGATTGAAATGTGTGGGATGTTATGGAAATTTTAAAGTACGAGTTCATAAAATTAGGGAAAAAGAAGCTGTTTTTGGTGATTTCTTTTTTGATGTTGGTAGGTAATCTGCTGGTGCTGTATACCAGTCAAAAACATACGAAGCAGTTCTTTTATGTCCATGAACAGAAAGAAGTTTATGAGGCATTTCTAAACGGTGATTATGAGTCAGATATTGACAACTATTATCAGCAGGATATGGAAGCTCAGAAGAAATATATAGCATCCTATCCAGTGTTTATTGATGGAATGGCGGACCGTGCCACTCAGATGCAGGGCACGGTGTTCTACGAAAGGCAGGATAGCTATGTGTATCGGAATTTGATCAAAAGCTGTGAGGAATATGAAACATTTTCCGGCATTGAATTGACGGTGGATAATTGCTTTGGGGTTCGTGAACTGGTTGGATATAATGGTAGTCTGCTATTTGTGCTGACCTTTCTTGCAATTTTAATTTATTATGTTATTTTTTATGAACGGGACCGTAATTTGTTGTTGCTGTTGAAAGGAAACCGTAGGGGGCATATGCCTGTTGCAGCTGCAAAGTTTATGGTGTCTGTTCTTTCTGTGATTATTTTCACCTTTCTTTTGGAGGGGAGCAATATTTTTTTTCTGAGCTGGATGTACGGTTATGGAAATCTTGGCAGAAACCTTCAGTCGGTTTCGGTGTTCCGAAACTGTACCTATGTGATGACGGTGGGAGAACTGTTACTTGCTGTCTTGCTGATTCATATTGTGATTGCAATAGTTCTGGTATGTGTTCTTTTTTGTATCGGAATGCTTTTTAAAAATGCTATTACGGCGGCTGTGGTATCGGCAATTATATTTGGTTTGGAATTTCTTTTCAGTATCGTGTTTTCCATCAGCGGTACCTTTAGTAGCGTTAAGACAGTGAATCCGTTTTATTGCTGGAATATTGATTGTGTGTTGGGAGAATATTACAATTTGAATATCTTTGACCGCCCGGTCGGAAAAAATGTACTGGCGGTGCTTGTAGCAATTATTTTGTCATTACTGCTGCCAGCTGTAGGCATTTTTAGCTTTCATCGGGACTGTCAGGTAAAAAAGGAAAGTCGATTGGAGAGTATCGGGCAATGGATACGGCGTAGAACTGGATTTTTGAGCAGAAAGCTCAATTTACTGTATTATGAATTTTATAAAATGCTGATTCAGCAGAAGAAAGGAATTGTGCTGGTACTCTTGATTTTCTGGGGAGTTTATGAGACGATTGGGGCAATGGGAACGGAGTACTACTCCGCTGCCGAAGAAGCTTCTTATCATGCATATATCAACCGCTGGGGAGGTCCTATCACGGAAGATACTTTTACGTTTGTGGAAACAGAGGAAAAATATCAGCAGGAATTATGGCAGTCGTATGCAGAGGCGGATTATGTGGAAGGACGTATGATTCAGGCGGAATTGGAATTATGGGAGGAAGGGCTTAGAGACTTGAAAGAGCAGCTTGCTTTGTTAGAGGAGAAGCCGGGGAACATCACGGAAAAATATCTTGTGGATGAAAAGGCGTATCTTAAATTGTGGCAGGATAAGAGAACGGATATTGGGCTGTGGTTCGTTGGTTCTGTGGTGCTATTATTTTTAATTAGCAGTATCTATACCATGGATGAGAAGAAAAGGATGGTTCCCCTGATTCGCTCAACCCGCAATGGGAGAAGAAGCTTAAACCGGAGCAGAAATTTGTGTGCGGCAGTGTCTACTGGAGTTGTGCTTGTGGTTATGGAGTTTCCTAGGCTTTTGCAGTATTATAGAATTGATCATTTCGAGTCAGCGATGCATAAGCTCTGCAATTTTACGCAGGCGGAGATTTCTGCGGGTATTACTCTGGGAAGTATGCTTGTATGTGTGTTCCTGCTTAAAGGAGTGAGCTTTTATATGGTATGTGTTGTTGGAATAAAACTCTCTAAAATTATGAAAAATGAAATGGTTTCTATGCTGACAGGAATCGGCTTGGTTGGTATTGTAGCGTTTGTAATGTATTGGCTTGGCTGGGATTTTAATATGTTGTTTGTAGGAAATTAATATATGCGTAGGAAGGGATGAATTTGTAGTATGGAACTCGTGTTGGAGGGGATAAATAAAAGGTATAACAAAGGAAAGTCATACGCGGTAAAGGATTTTTGTGCAAAATTTACTCCAGGAGTCTATGGTCTGCTGGGACCGAATGGAGCAGGAAAGAGTACACTGATGAATATGATTACGGAGAATTTGAATGCTGATAGTGGCTCAATTACGTTGAATGGAATTGCAATTACTGACATGGGTTCCGCGTATCGAGGATTGCTAGGATATACGCCGCAACAGCAGGAACTCTATGACGACTTTACTGGAGAGATGTTTCTGTGGTATATGGCGGCGCTGAAGGGGTTGAAAAAAAGAGAGGCGCGGACGAGGATTGAAAAATTGTTAGGGGTTGTGAATCTGGTGGAGGATCGACATAGGAAACTCAAAGCGTATTCTGGTGGAATGAAACAGAGAATTCTCATTGCTCAGGCGCTTTTGAATGATCCAAAGATTCTAATTATGGATGAACCTACAGCCGGACTAGATCCAAAGGAGCGCATCCGAATACGGAATTTCATCAGTGAGATTTCAAAGGATAAAATTGTGTTAATTGCGACACATGTTGTGACTGATGTAGAGTATATTTCAAAAGAAATCCTGATTATGAAAGCAGGAAGTATTGTGGTGCAGGGAACGCCACAAAAACTGCTTGAAGGCATGGAACATCGGGTGTTTGAGGTGGCGGTGACACCAGAAGAACAAGAGTTTTATGAACATTCGGAATATAAAATTGCTAATATCATGCTAGCATCCCGTAGCACGATTCTGCGTATTATATCGGATACATATCCCAAAGTGGGGAAAGTAACCGAAGTGGGACCAAATCTTGAGGATGTATACCTATATTTGGTGGAATAGATTCAACTCTTTTGTAAATGTACAGCCGTTGATACATAGGGTTGTCGTTGGCATATGGGTTATATTTGACAATTTGTTATTCAGAAGTTATACTATACTAGTATCCGTGCACGATACAAATATTTCAGTAAGGAGTGATGCGATGATGAGAGAGAAAAAGAGCATGGGAGGAAGCACCCGCTAACTGGATATCGGTATCGTTGTACTATTATAGTGATTGTATTTTCAAGGACACGTAATAGTGTCCTTTTTTATACGCAAAAAAAGACAACTTTTCCGATATCCGAAGAGGTGCTTGCCAGACAGGAACAGCAGGTAAAGCAGTAAATCAGGAGGAAAAAGTTGGAAAAGAATGAGAAGAGAACGGACTGCTTTGTGATGGCAGTCCACAGGGACCGGTATGAACTGGAGCTTGAGGGCAGACCGGTATATGCCAGACTGAAGACGGCAATTTACTATAAAGAAGGAAGCCAGGAATTATTTCCCACGGTGGGGGATGTGGTGGAAATTCTTTACAGTGAGACAGGAGACAGTGTGATTGTGGGGACAAAACCCCGGAAATCTGTTTTTCTGCGGATGAATGCCACTCCGGGAATGCCGGATCAGGCGATTGCCGCAAATTTTGACTATGTTTTTATTGTCATGTCCTTAAATCTGGACTTTCACATTTCAAAGCTGGAGCGCTATCTCTCCGCGGCGTGGCAGAGCGGCGGGACCCCGGTGGTGATTTTGAGTAAGGCGGACTTATGCCCGGATTTGTCGGAGTATGTGGAGCGTGCAAAGCAGACTGCTCCCGGTGTGGATATTGTGCCCATCAGCGTGAAGACAGGCGAGGGGCTGCCACTGCTGGAACGCTATCTGCAGCCCGGAAAATCCGTGGTTTTGTGCGGTTCCTCGGGAGTGGGAAAATCCTCTCTGTTGAATGCCCTTCTGGGAGAAGAAACAATGGCGACAGGGGAAATCCGGGAGTATGATTCCCAGGGGCGGCATACGACGACACACCGTCAGTGTACACTGCTTCCCGGCGGTGCCCGGATCATCGACACACCGGGGATGCGCAAGCTTTTGATGACGGATGCCCGGGATGGGGTGAAAAGAGCCTTTGCAGATGTGGAGACGCTCATGGCGCAGTGCCGGTTTGCGGACTGTACCCATACGAAAGAGCCGGGCTGTGCGGTGCAGCAGGCATTATCGGATGGCACGCTGGAATGGAAAATCTGGGAGAATTACCGGGCAATCCGTGCCGAGGAAGCCTATGCAAAGCAGCGGGCGGAGCGGATTGCACGTAAAACGATGAAGACAAAGCGGAAATATTCCAAAAAGGACCGCAAGGATTTTACGGAGTAAACAGTTTACGAAGCAAACAGGAAGGAAACGGGAAATGAAGTTACATCTGTTGACAGAGCAGGATTTTGAAGCCGTATGGCGCATTATGGAGCAGAGCTTTCCGCCGGAGGAGCGGCGGACAAAGGAGGGACAGCGGAAGCTTTTCGGGCATTCCGCTTACCGGCTTTATGGTATGTTGGCCTGCCCTGAGAAGAGAGAGGAACTGGGGGCGTTTCTTGCAGTCTGGGATTTCCCGGAGTTCCTTTTTCTGGAGCACTTCGCGGTGGATGAGCGGCTTCGGGGAGGCGGAATCGGTGCCGGTCTCCTCGGAGAGCTTTTTGATTCCTGCGGGAAATCCGTGGTTTTGGAGGTGGAACTGCCGGAGGGAGAAATGGCACGGCGCAGAATTGGTTTTTATGAGCGGAACGGTTTTTCCCTAAACGATTATCCTTACGTGCAGCCACCACTGGCAAAGGGACAGCCGGCAATTCCGTTGAAGCTTATGTCACGTCCGGGAACACTTTCGCCACAGCAGTTTGCGGACGTGAAGCGGGTGCTGCTTAAGGAGGTCTACCGCTGCCCGGAGGGAAGCGGACAGCAGGAATAGGGAGCGGATTTTTATGGTAGCGGATTGCGGGATATTGCAGTATTCCGGCGGTGGAGGCTATGGTATAATATGCGTAAAGCGCATATTATACCGCGCCGGAACGGAGTGAAGTGCGCATCGGTCGGCCACGGCGGTAGCATGTGCGAAACAGAAACGTAATCTGAAATAATAGATAAGGA
>JBJEJC010000118.1:0-44177 GCA_051877675.1 Roseburia sp.
GTACAATGGAACAGTACATTTATTCGTGAAAATGTATTTGCGGCTGTTGACGAGAATGATATGTTACTCGGTGTATGTGCATTAAGCTGTGACGGAACGTGGTATTATCTGGATGATGATCGTGATGACATCCCGCTTTATCGGATGCAGATGGAACTTTGTACCGGGGATGAGATAGAAAATGAAGATATAGTGGAAAGAACACTGATTAATGCTGCAAAACAGCGTATGGTTGAACTAAAAGAGAAATATCCGGATAAGAAACTTTGCATGCGCTGCTGGTGTACAGAAAGTGATTATGCGAAACAGCAGCAACTCCTTGAACTTGGGTTTAAAGGGAATAATCTTATTTGGATTATGGGGTTTGACCTTGAGCATACAGAGATTCCGGAAGCAGAAATACCGGAAAATATATCTGTTGATTTGCTTGATTGTAAGGAAGATGCCCTGAAAGCATATCTTGAGGCTAATTATCTGGGATATGATAATGTTCAGGATGCGGAGGGAGAACTTCGTTTCCGGTTAGGTGATGAGCGTACGAAGATTTTTGCGGCGCGGGATTGTGAGAAAATAGTTTCATCGGTTACTGTCTGGCATATCAGCGATGAAAGAGCAGCTACGGAAAACATCTTTACAATTCCGGATTATCGACGTAAGAAAATAGGTTTAACGACTGTAGCCAGGTCATTGTCCTACTTAAAGGAGTGCGGCTATAGAATGGCAACACTTACGTGCGTAGGCGACAATGCAAATGCAATTGCTCTTTACAATCGAATTGGATACAAGGTCATAGGGCATCTTTTAGAAATGCATTGGGAAGTATAAATTATTTCAGTGGATCAGAACTTACAGAGAAGGTGAACCGAAAAATGTACACATTACTTTTAGGGATGATTTATTTAGCATTTATCAGCCCATATATTATGAGCTATGCACTTACTCATACCGTGTGGACGGACGGATACCGGATGAACTCCTGCATACAGTTTGGCATTCTGGTGGTACTGATACTGGGGCTGCAGAATCAACACCGAGAAATTTCGGGGCTGAGAACTCGCAGGGTATTATTGGAATAGTAAAAGAAAATAGTAAGAAATTCGATGAGAAAAGGGGAAAATAAGCATATGTGTATTGCGGGAGATGTGAGAAATCCAAGCCAGTCCGGAATCTTGGAGGGTATCTGCAAAGGAGAATGTTGGATCAGTGACGATAGGATGCTGGGCGTAACATATTCCTATCCGGTAGGTGGCTGTGGTGTATTTGGGAAAATAGAGAGTAATGAGAAGGCAAAAATATTTTTTGACAAAGTATTCTGCAATCTGAAAGCTTTAGATATTCATGAATTCGAGTTCTCTACAGAAGATGCAGCATTGCAGGAGCAATTGTTATATCTATTTCAAAATAGAAAAATAGAACATGAATTAGAATATTCCTATGAGATAAATGAGAATACGGATGTGGAAATCGATGTGCCCAGTGGATACCGAGTTGAGCCGGTAACAGAACAGACATTACATAAAAGATATGAAAATGAAGTGATGCTTATAAAGCGATTAGAGGAATGCTGGAATTCTTTGGAGGATTTTTTGGAAAAGAGCCTTTCTTTCATAGCAGTTAAGGATAAAGAAATCGTAGGAATTATTTTTGGCTCAGCAAGATATGAAAAATATATACCGATTGATATTGAAGTCTTAAAAGAACACCGAAAAAAAGGAGTTGCGAAAGCACTTACAGTTGCTTTTGTGAAACATTGCATGAAATGTGATTTGGTGCCTCATTGGGATTGTGTAGAATCAAATGAGGGCTCTATTCATCTGGCGGAAAGTGCAGGGTTTAAAAAAATTAAGGAAAGACCATTCTATTGGTTTGATATAATATAAGAAGGGGATGTATGATGAAAACACCTGGAATGGAAACAACAAAATATTGCTTTAAAAAGTTAGACGAAAGTGCAATTGCTATTATTAAGGAATTGTTCGTTAGTGTTTTTTCAAAAGAACCATGGAATGATGATTGGTCTGATGAAACGCAATTGCATTTGTATATTCAGGATTTGGTAGGGCAAAGCAACTCTTTGACCTTCGGATTGTTTGAAGGAACAGAATTGATTGGCATCTCCATGGGTCATATAAAACATTGGTATACCGGCACAGAATATTTTATTGATGAATTATGCATCAGCACCACCAGGCAGGGGCAAGGAATGGGGACACTGTTTCTTAATATGATAGAAAAGGCTTGCAGGGAGCTTGAATTGACACACATTTTTTTGCTGACAGAAAATAATGTTCCGGCATTTGAATTTTACAAAAAAAGAGGATTTTATAAATTAGAAAATAATGTTGCATTTGCCAAAGAACTATAAAGGACTTTTCGGGATAGGATGTGAAATCGTGAAAAGGGAATGAATTATGGTAATTAGAAAATATAAATCTTCTGATTGTGAACAATTAGCAGATTTATTTTATCAAACAGTCCATAAGATAAATGCCAAAGATTATACGAAAGAGCAATTAGATGTATGGGCAACTGGCAATGTGAATTTGAAAAATTGGGATAAATCTTTTTTGGAACATTATACGATAGTTGCTATCGAAGATGAAATTATTGTGGGCTTTGGGGATATTGACAAAACAGGCTATCTTGATAGGTTGTATGTCCATAAAGATTATCAGAAACAAGGAATTGCTTCAATTATTTGCAATGAATTGGAACAAGCAGTTAATACGAATAAAATTACTACACACGCTTCTATTACTGCGAAACCATTTTTCAAGCAAAGAGGGTATAAAGTAATTAGGGAACAGCAAGTTATCAGAAATGGAATTTTTTTGACGAATTACGTTATGGAGAAATAAACGAATTCCAATTTGTCGAAATTTAGAAGAACGTGATAACTTTCAAACGGTGGAGGTATAATACTACGATGAAATTTGAAAGATTAACAAAACAGAATTTTAATGAGCATTCTTTAGATGCTTTCGTGCGTCATCAGGATGTAACGCAGTGTTGGCGGAATATTGACGGGGAGTGGAAGCTCCTTCCTATCGCATTTACGGAAGAATGGGATCTGGAAAAATGCAGAAGCATAGCAAAAAACATTTCTGAAAATTTGGAGGAGAATATTGTGGGTTACGGTGCATTTGAGGATGACACTGTGGTTGGATATATAACGATTGGAACCTGCCTTTTTGGAAGCAGAGAGCAGTATGTTCAATTGGTGGAATTCGAAGTCTCAGAAGATTTCAGAGGCAGAAAAATAGGAAAAAGGTTATTTGAACTGGGGTGTGATGCGGCTAGAGCACGAAAAGCTGAGAAACTGTATATTTCTGCGCATTCTTCCAAGGAGTCCCAGGCGGCTTATAAAGCACTTGGATGTGTTCATGCGAAAGAAATAAATGCAAGATTAGCGGAAGAAGAACCTTGTGATGTTCAGATGGAATACAAGCTTTAGTTTGCAGTAACCCATAACCCCCAATTTATCTAAAGAAGGGACAGAATCAAAGTGAAAATAGCGATTTTACAGAGAAAATCATTAAACAGACAGCTTTCCCAAAACACAGAAATTGTCATGGAAACCATGAAAGAAGCAGCAGAAAACGGAGCAGATATTCTCCTGCTGCCCGAGGCTTTTCTGACAGGATATGAACTACCCATGAGCAATGAAGAGGCTCTTTCGGACGGCAATCCCTATCTGCAGCAAATTTGTAAAACTGCGAAAGAATTGCGCCTCGGTGTGGTAGCAACCGCCATCACAAAGGGTCAGAAAAAACCACAGAATTCAGCGTATGTAGTCGATAAGAACGGAACTGTGCTTATGAAATATTCCAAAGTTCACACCTGTGATTTTGCAGATGAAGCGTGTCTTGAAAGCGGGGATGCATTCCATGTGTGCGACTTTCATGGAATCAAACTGGGGATTATGATATGTTATGACCGTGAATATCCCGAAAGTGCGCGGGTATTGATGATGAAAGGCGCAGAGATTATTCTGGTTCCAAACGACTGCGGCGCAATGAAGCCGCGGCTTTGTGCTCTGTCGACCCGAGCCTATGAAAATATGGTAGGTATTGCAATGGCAAATCCGAATGGAGAAAATGCCGGTAATTCCTGCGCATTCAGCCCTATCTGCTGGGATGAAAACGGCAACTGCGTAGACAATATTCTGCTGATGGCTGACGATGTAACCGAAGGCTTATATTACGCCGAGTTTGATATGGATGCGATTCGCAGCTACCGGGAAAATGAGATGATGGGAAATACCTTCCGTAAGGTAAAAGCGTATGACATACTGATGAGTGAAAAAATTGAATACCCGTTTAAGCGTGACAATCAGACGGTTATGGAGGATGACGAATAATCACCGGTTTGTGGGAAAATAAATGGCGTGGGAGGGAAAATGGTTAATTTTAGAAGTATAACAGAAGAAAATTTTGATGCTATTATAAATATGCGGAGGCCGGAAGACGAAAATTATCTGGCATCTAATGAACATTCATTGGCACAGGCATGGCTTTACCGGGAGGCAAATGATGTTTTCCCGTTTGCAATCTATGATGATGATCTGCCGATTGGGTTCATGATGCTTGATGAAGATTTAGAAAACCGGACAATTGCCATCTGGAGAATCATGTTCCCTTTGGAATATCAGAATAAGGGCTATGGAACAGAGGCACTTAGAAAAGTGATAGCACTTATGCAAAAATCCGGGAAATATGATTATGTCTCAATTGATTATGTTCAGGGAAATGATATTGCAGGACATGTCTATCGAAAAGTAGGCTTTCATGAAACTGGTCAAATTGTAAATGGTAGGGAAGTGGAGATGCGGTTGGAGTTATAATTTTCCGGGAGAGAAGTTGTAATTCTTACATAGAACAAATTCCTATTTAACAGTCGAGAGGAGAATTATTTTTGAGATTATTAGTAATTGATATACAAAAAGGAATAACGGACGAGAGACTTTATAACTTTAATAGCTTTATTGAGAACACGATTCGGATAATTCGTACAGCCAGAAAGTACAATGTAGAAGTTATTTATTTTCAACATGATGATGGACCAGGGACGGGTTTTTCCATCGGAGACGAGGACTTTGAGATTGCGACACCGGTTTTACCAATTCCTGGGGAAAAAGTATTCATAAAAGATATTAATAGCTGTTTTGGAAATAAAGAATTTGTAGATTATTTAAAAGAAGTTAATGAAGATACATTGATGATTGTTGGCTTGCAGACTAATTTCTGCATCGATGCTACTGTAAAGTCTGCATTCGAACGAGGCTATAAAGTTATGATTCCTAAAGATGCAAATTCAACATTTGATAACGAATACATGGATGGAGAAACTACTTACAAATATTACAATGACATGATGTGGCCTAAAAGATTTGCAGAATGTATTTCTACAGAGGAAGCCATTGATTTATTAAGTAATTTCTAAAGAACGCGGCAAATTGTAGGAGAACACGATATGAAATTAGTTGATTATACAGGAAAAATAAATAGTCATGATGATATTGCAGTATCTACTGATTTTGGAATAAATGATATAGCTTTTTTTGATGATGACGAAATGCCATTATTATTTACAACTACACATGAGGGATATATTACGATAAGGAATGATTTACTTTTTTAAAATCCCAACTTGATGATCTCCTTGGTGTAGCTAAATATCAAGATTTACATCTAAATCCATGGATTTATATTTATTATATGTAGTTCATGGCCTGGATTCAGCCACTGAGAATGGAAGCTTACATATAAGCTTACTGTTTTCTCATAACTTATATGTAATTCCAAACTGGAAAACGCCCCTTGAAAGGGAAAACTTACATATAAACCTATCGTTTTCTGATATCTTATATGTAATTCCAAGCTGGAATGCTCTTCTTAGTGGCGGATAATCACATATAAGTTCTCTGATTTTTCTCATTTTATAGGTAAATCCCGATTCCCACCTTCTTGTTCGAAAGGCAAGAAGATGAGTGAAATATATAGAAAACTTTGAATTGACCGAGCTCTTTAGAGCGAGGGACGACAATTGACCAAAGGTCAATTGTATGGGATCAGAGGCAAAGGAAAACTTAAATTTGTAGGAGAATTAATTCATAATGAATATTGTGAAATTAGATAACGAAAATGCGAAGGGTGTTGCAGCCTTAATGCATGAAATGAAGCCCGAATGGTGGTCTACTTTTGAAGAAGCATATGGACAGTTGACCAATATCGATGAAAGTATTGGCACAATTGGATGGTTCCTTGCTGACGAAAATGGGACACCAATTGGATGGACACTTTTCAGAGAATTAAAATGCTATCTGTCGCTAGAACTTGAATGTTCTGGATTTAACGACAATGGAGTGTTTAAATTAGAACATAAGCTAAAGGATTTGTTTGATGAAGCGAGCAAATATGCGAAATCAAAAGGATATACTACTCTTAGAACCGGTATGAGTTCTATGGACTTCAATATAGACGGTGTGGAAATAGAGAACATTTCAGAAGCAATTAGTTCTCTTAAGACAAATCGCATTGATTATCAATGGCTAATGGATTACGGTTTTAAGGTTATTGGTATTCATCCTAATGCTTATGGAAACAACTCTCATGTTATTCTTTTTGCTAAAGCTTTATAACTACCGAATTCCAATTTATAAGGGATATATGGAAGGTACGATTCATCGTTAATTAATCGTAGCGAAGAAATAGAGTATTGCTGTGTAGCTGAATTTATTCAGCTACACAGATTCAAACTTTTGGGAATGTTAGACAATTTGAATTCAGGAGAATGGTTATGTACGGAAGAATGCTGAATAAACAAGTTGTGCCGACAACAGAAGAAATGGCGGAGTATTGTGCAGAAAATGCAGAACGTTTTGCCATGATAAATGATTGGTTGACACATACTTTTAGTACAGAACAGAAGGTGGTTTTTCCCTATGGCAATAAATACGGTTGGGGAATTGGACATTATAAAAAGAAAAAGCTTATATGTAATATCTTTGCTGAAGCCGGTGCATTTACAGTAATGATGAGATTGACAAATAAGCAATATGAGACAATTTATGATAGAGTGAAAAAATATACGCAGGAATATATTGATAATAGGTATCCTTGTGGCGACGGTGGCTGGATACATTATCGAGTTATATGCCAAGAACATTATGAAGATATATTGAAGCTTTTAGAAGTCAAATGTTTATGATGAGTGGATTGACAACTTCCAATCTGACGAAATGTAAAAAGGAGAAATTATATATGGGAGAATTATCTAAACTTCCTAACATAGGAAAAACAGTGGAAGAACAGCTTCTTCAAGTGGGGATTAGTTCTGTTGACGAATTAAGGAAAGCCGGGGCAAAAGCAGCGTGGCTAAAAATACAGGAGATGGATGAATCTGCCTGTATTAATCGCTTGATGGCTCTTGAAGGTGCAATTTTGGGCGTAAAGAAGACAATGTTATCAGATGAAGTAAAAGCTGATTTAAAAGAGTTCTATCAGTGCCATAAGAAATAGCAGACGTTCCCCATCTGGAACGGATTAAATTGGGATGAAGGAGAAATTGGAGAAGAGAGGATATATGGCAAACATAGTAACAAGCTGTCGTATTTTATGTAGCATATTGATGTTATTTTCACCTGCACTCTCAGCCAGGTTTTATTGTATGTATCTGTTCTGCGGATTGACCGATATGGTCGATGGAACTATTGCAAGAAAAACAAACACTGCCAGCAAGTTTGGGGCACGATTGGACAGTATCGCTGATTTCGTATTTGTAGTGGCAGCTTTGGTTAAATTATTGCCGGTGATGCATATACCAAGGTGGTTATGGCTATGGATTTTAGTGATTGCGATTATTAAAATTATGAATGTGATATCGGGGTTAATTTGCAGGAAAAGATTTATGGTTGAACATACTATCATGAATAAAATCACGGGGCTGTTGCTGTTTTTATTGCCCCTGACATTATTTTTCATTGAATTAGAATACAGCGCTGTCGTAGTTTGTTCTATAGCAACGGTTTCGGCAATTCAAGAAGGATATTTAATCAGAATAGGGCGTGAAATTGCGTAGCTCGATAAATTCGAATGTTTGGAGAAGAGAAATGAGAATTCATATTTATCATACAAATGATATACATAGCAACTATGATTTTTTAAAAAAGGTTCATCGTTATCTGAGTGGGAATAAAGGAGAAAATGATTTTTATTTTGACAGCGGTGACTATACGGATTTGAAAAATGCGATTGTCCAGGCCGATCAGGGCAGGTCTGCGATGGAGATGCTTATGAGCTGCAGTCTTGACGGGATGACGCTGGGCAACAACGAAGTGGATATGGGATATGAGGCGGTAGCGGAGCTGGTAAATCAAAATGCCCCGATGATTGTTGCCAATGTGACGGATAATGCGGATAACCCGATTCGGAATATGCCGGCATCAAAACTTTATGTGAGAGCGGGAAAAAGATTTCTTGTCATAGGAATTGCGCCGTTTTATAAAGAGGATATGACTCCTTCCGGGTACAACGTTTTTTCCATGATGGGCAACCTGAAGTTCCACCCGCCTGTGGAGCCGGTGCGAAAAGAACTTGATAAAAACAGGGGAAATTATGACTTCTGTATCCTTCTTTCCCACAGCGGATATATCATTGATGAGGAGATACGAAAGGAGCTGCCGGAGGTCAATCTCTGCCTCGGAGGACATTCCCACGAGGTCAGAAATCACAAAGGCTATTCGCAATCGGGAATGGGAGAGTTCCTTGGAAAAATTACGTTAGAGATAAATGGTGATGTTATTACGGAAGTGGAAAACGAGCAGCTTGAACTGCCGGAAGTGGATAATACAGAGTTTGACACACTCCTCCGGCAAAAAGAGCGGCTGGCAGATGATATTTTGTCGGAGGAGCTTAAGACAATAAGAAATCTGGAATTTGATCCGTTTCATGAAAGCGAGCTAATTAATTTTGTTTGTGACTGTCTCCTCAAAAAATTTGAGGGAGACCTGGCCATTATGCACTGCGGAATCGCAGAAAAAAGTATGCTAAGACCGGTTTCGAAAAAAAGCCTGGTGGAAATTTTTCCATCGAAACTGAATCCCACAATGTATGCAGTAAAGGGAGAATATTTGCTGGAAGCGGTAAAACTTTCGTTTGATGAGGAGCACATTAGAGAGGACGGAAGAGGTCCCGGTTTTCGAGGACACGTTCTCGGAACTTTAGGCTTTAGCTCTAATGTGAGAATTTCAAGGGAACCTTTCTATATGACGATAGATGGCACACATATCGAACCGGAACGAGAATATACAATTGTCACGGATGATTATCTCCAGAGGGGAACCGGATATCCATCACTTCGGGTTCCAAATGAAAGGGCGCAGTATCATAAATGGTTTATCCGGGATCTGGTGCAACATTTTTTGATGGATTATGAAGTATTTGAGCGTGCGAAAATTAAGAGGGAAATCACAGGCGGGGAGAAGTAAATGAAAAAAATAATCGTGATATCAGACATAATCGTATCTTTGCTGGCGGTGGGTGTTATCTGTATAGACTTGTGTTTTCAGGCTATTCCCAGGTGGATTAGCCTGATTTCCATGTTAGTTCTATTAGCTCTTATTGTATTGGAATGGATAAAGGGAAAATGCCTATGGGGGAAACTGCTTTTTTCTGTGATAAACATTTTGGTTCTTCTTGTGGTGTTTGTGGGAACGTATTGCAATCCATACAGAAATAGTATATCGATGTACGCAAATCCGGATTACTATTGCCGGGAATACGGCACGGAGCTGACGTATGGTGAGGCAAAGGCAGACCTTGATCAGGCAATGCAATATCTGAAAAATGTTCATCCATTGTTTATTCATGGTCTTACCGCTGATGTGCAGGAATTGTATGAACAGGCGGTGGCGCATTTACAGGAGGATGAAAGTATCTCCATGAACGACCTGAGTAAGGAAATCGAAATGATTTTTTCGAGCTTAGGTGATGGGCATACGCACGTGGGAGCCTATTATCCCGAGTATCATTATTTGAAATATATTTATGGTCATAATCTGGCGAATGATGAGCTTGTGGCGGTAAACGGATCTTCCATTGAAGAGATCTTTGAGGCGAACCGGAATGCCTTCAGCTATGAGACAGAGGAATATGGAATCGGATATATTGAGGTATATCTTCAGGCAATAGAGGACTTGGATTACCTTGGATTCGATATAGAGGATGGAATTACATATACTTATAGGGATACCGAGGGCAAGCTGTTCGACGAGACATACTATGCAGAGGATTTTTTGACCAGTGAGGAATACTGGGAGTACAACGATCCGAAGAACTTGAGAAATAACAAATCAAACGATGCGTATGAATTTGTTAAATATGAAATAATGGAACCCGAGAATCTGGCAGTATTAACCCTGTACAGTTGCGAATACAATGAGGAATACAGGGAATGCCTTGCTGATATGTTTCGGGAAGTGAAGGAAAAGGGGATTGCTAATGTCTGTGTTGACTTAAGAGACAATGGCGGGGGTAATTCCCTCGTTGCAGATGAATTTATTCATTATCTTGCGGTTGATTCCTACCGGACATGGGGACAGGACTGGAGACTTGGGCTATTCCTGATTTCCTCAGAGGGAAGTACCCTTTCAAACCATCAATATGCAGACCTGCTGTTTGACGGGAACGTTTATGTGCTCACCTCTACGCATTCATTCAGTTCGGCGATGGATTTTGCAATGCTTATCTCGGATAATAGGCTGGGAATGATCGTTGGAGAGTCTTCCGGAAACAAGCCGAGAAGTTACGGGGATATATCTGTATTTAAATTAAAGAACTCCGGCCTGGTAATGCAGGTATCTACAAAGAAGTGGTACAGAGTGGATGAAACGATTACCGATGAGCTCGTTGAACCGGATATAGAATGTAACAGTGAGGATGCGCTGCAGGTGCTTGTGGAGTATTTGAAAGAGCAGTGAAGGATTGTCCCGCCAATTTTTTATTAGAAGAGGTTGATTTATGAATTATAAGGTTATTGATAAAAATCAGTATTATAGAAAGGACGTATATAGGCATTTTACGCAGGATTGTAAATGCTCGACATCGATGACTGCAAAAATTGATGTGACAGCGCTTAAACAGATTTCCGACGAAACAAACACAAAGTTTTATATCAATTTCCTGTATATCCTTTGTAAGGTCCTGAATTCAAGAGAGGACTACAGAATGGGATATTTCTGGGAAACGGATGAGCTTGTCTGCTATGATGTCATCAATCCGACGCAGTACATTTTTCACGAGGATACGGAAACCTGCACACCGGTATATACGACATATTATGAGGATTATAGAATTTTCTATGAAAATGCCGAAAAGGATATAGAGGCAGCAAAAAAAACCAGGAGTTACGGGTTGGATATGGAGAATCATCCAAACTGGTTTGATGCGTCCTATATTTCCTGGCTTTCATATGATTCGTTAAATATAGAACTGCCGGATGGATATCTCTTCTTTGCGCCAATTGTAAATTGGGGAAGGTATAGAGAGGAGAACGGGCGGCTGCTTATGCCGGTGTCGGTGAGATTGAATCATGCGATTGCAGATGGGTATTTAGTGGCCAGGGTGTTTCAATTATTAGAGGAAGAGATTGGCAAAGGAAGTAGTTGGTTACAAGAATACAGCAAATCCCAATCGTGAGAGGAGTTTTATGGCACAATTAAATATAGACATTTCACGGAAGAAGATAAAGAGAAAGTAATGTCAAATTTTAGTACGCTGCGTAGGGAGGAAAAATGACAAGAGAAGATGTTTGTAAATTGTTGTCATCACAAAAGTTAATTAGTTTAGGAACAGCGGGGAAGGAGTTCCCTGATAATTCAATAGTATGTTTTTCATATGACGAGGATTGTAATCTCTATTTCGGAAGTTATTCCGATACATTAAAATGTAAAAACATTGCTCATAACGGTAATGTGGCGGTTACCGCCGGAACATTGCAGATCCATGGTAAAGCAGGCATCGTTGAATATGGTACAGAAGCATACGAAATCGGACGTGCAAATTATGATAGCAGATTCCCGCAGTATGCTGAGATGTTTGAGCAAATAGGAAATGAATTGTATATCATAAAGCCGCTTGTCATTTGGAACTACAATCCTTCCGTTGGCGGAGAAATGTATCGGGAGATGCTTGTGTTTGATGAGGAATATATAGGGCAGATTGAAGTGTATACGCCGCATAAATATGAGAAACGTTAAATTGGGCGTAAATTTATTCGATGAATGACACGGTTTAAACCGGAATGGGAAATGAAAATGAAAGAAATCATAACGAAACGACTTGTTTTACGGGAATTCAGAGAATCGGATTATGATGATTTGTTTGAATACCTGTCACAATTAGAAAATGACGAATTTGAGGGATATCCGGGTATCACATATGAGAATGGCAGAGAGCATTTGCAGTATCGCGTAGGATCAGAGGAATTTTATGCCATTGAACGGAAGGAGTCCGGCAAAGTAATCGGAAATATTTACTGCGGGAACAGAGACTTTGCAGCGAAAGAGGTTGGCTATATTATTAACAAAAGCTATCAAAGAAAAGGATATGCAAGCGAAGCTCTCAGTGCAGTAATAGAAGAAGCGTTTGAAGAGGGGGTTCATAGAATATATGCGGAGTGTGACCCACGCAATATCTGTTCCTGGAAGCTCTTGGAGAAAGTTGGAATGGAGCGCGAGGCACATTTTAAGCAGAATGTCTTTTTCCAAAGGGATGAAAACGGGCTTCCCAAGTGGAAGGACACCTTTGTATATGCAATGTTAAATAAACATTTGGGGAGACTGTGATATGAATAAAGCAAAAAGAATCATAAATAATATGGACGATGAAAGCGCTGCTACAGTTTGCTCGGAGATTGGAACTATTGACGAAAATGCAACTCCGCTTAAGCAGGCAAGGTATATAAATGACATCCTGAATGTTGCCGGAAAAATGAATCTGTGTATGACGGATACCATGCGTAAATGTGGAGGGTGTTGCTTATCCGCAAATACTGTTAAGAAAGCTAAGAAGCTGTACGCAAAATCGAACGACATTACAGAGTTCTTAAATCTTCTTAATGATGCGGATATCGGAGGGGGAAATTTACATATTTCTGGTCATAAGATTATAGCGGTATACAAAAAATGTTATTGTAACATACCTAAAAAAGTAGAGAAGCTTAATAAAAATTATTGCGAATGCTCTGCCGGCTGGTATATGAGACTGTTTTCTGAAGTTCTTGAAAAAAACGTTATTGTTAAAATTGTCGATACAATTGTTAATGGTGCATCTGAATGCACATTTGAAATTTCAGGTTTTGAATAGACAGAAAGAGAAATCGGAATCTGTAGAAGGGAGAAAACACAGAATCCGGCATGGGTGGTCGATAAAAATCCAACCGTGCTATGACAGGAAAATATTGACAAGAAAATGTGATTTTTATAAAATTATTGATAGAAAAATTTACTTACGGCAGAAAATCGCGAAAGCCATCTGTAGGCAGAATGGGGGCAGTTATGGTATTTAACGAAAAAGAGTACATGAACAAAAAGTTCCTGACGGGATACAGCATTATTATTTCCGTGTTATTCGTCGCGTATGTGATAGAACTACTTAAGGGGAACAGAACCTTTGGTTACACCGCGGTATTCACATTGATTTTGCTTGTGCCGCTGGTTCTGGCGGTGTTGACTTATTCGAGGAATAAGGGGAGTCAGCTGGTCAGGTATATCGGTGCATTCGGCTACGAGATTCTGTATGCATTCGTATTACTTACATCGGTCAGTGTACTGGCGTTTGTCTATATCCTGCCCATGATTGTTCTGGTGGTTCTGTTTCAGGATGGCAGATTCTCATTAAAGGTTGGCGGCATGTCCGTTCTGGTCAACGTGGTTTATGTTGTAATGTGCTTTATACAGGGCGGTGTTGCAAATGCCGACATTGTCAATTTTGAGATTGAAATGGCAGTGGTAATTCTGGTTGTGGGACTGTCCTATCTATCCTCCGTGGTATTGGAAAGAATCAGTGCCCAGAGATTTCGGGCAATTGAGCAGGAGAAAGAGCGGGCAGAGAGAATTTTAAACCAGATTCTGGAGATCAGCGGAAGTCTGGTCAATGAGATATCAGAGATTGACACAGAGTCCAAGAAGATGGAGGAACAGGGCAAACGCAGTAAGGTGGCGATTGACGGAAGCGTTGAGGGCACGAATGATCTGGCAAATACGGTACAGAATCAGCTTCAGATGACGGAGAATATCGGAAAGCTCACCGATGAAAGCAGCGAAATTGTGGATGAAATGCAGAAAAAATTTAAAACCACAAGAGAAGTTGCGGAAATAGGGAACAGGGATATTGCTGAGCTGGGAGCGGCATCTGAGCAGAACCGCATAGCCGGTAATGAGGTATACGAGACGATGAATGGTCTGTTGCAGCAGACCAATGAGGTAAGCGAGATCCTTCAGATGATCCAGGAAATTACGTCACAGACCACACTTCTGGCTTTGAATGCAAGTATTGAAGCTGCCCATGCGGGGGATGCCGGGAAAGGTTTTGCCGTTGTTGCAGACGAGATTAAGAAGCTTGCCACAGAAACGGAAGATGCAACACATCAGATTAAATCAATTCTCGATGAACTGGTGAAGCAGACAGATGTGGCGGAGAAACGTGTAAACAGTCTGGTTGAGTCCAATACAAGGCAGGCGGAGCTGGTGGAGCGGACTCGTGTTGCGTTTGATCAGATTAAAGCAGATATTGACGATGTGGCAAATAACGTAGAGAAGCAGTTCTCCAATATGAACCAGATTAAAGACAGCAATCGCGAGATTATTCAGTATGTGGAAGGGTTAAGCGCATTCAGCGAAGAGCTGCTTGCCAACACGGAGAATACCAGAAGTCTTACGGATGAGACGATTGAAGGAACCAGAAAGGTAAGCAGCCTTCTGGATAATGCAATGAAAGAAGTGGAAGATTTAAAGGCTGTTCTTTAGGAACAGCCTTTTCTGGAACCTGTCAGCGAAAAACGCTTTGATTCTGCTTTCCGTTATGGTATAATAGAACCAGAAAAGATACCGTTGTCTGTGGATAAATAGGAGGGCGCCTATGAAATGCAGAAGAACCAGCTTAGATGCTGAAGTGATGAAATATGAGGTTGGAAAGAATCTGGAGGATGGCTTTGAACTTTGGTCCGATGTGGTGACAAAGGGTTGGATTGTAACCGATTTTCTGGTGAAGATTAAGCGGGAGGACGGCACCATTGTCTGCCCATATATTAAGAACCGCAGAGGACGTATCTTCATCGGAGAGGGAGATTATATCATTACGCAGGAAGACGGCAGCAAATATGTCTGTGGTGCGGATAAAATCTGGAATCGTTATGAGAAGGTTGAGTGAGAAACTCCGATGATTTTGAGACAAAATGAAAAATAACCCCCATGGGGGCTTGTGGTATGACCAGCGCTTTGCTAAGATGTATGCATATCTTAAGAAAAAGGAGAAAAAGTTATGCATATGGCAGATGCGCTGGTCATACCAGCAGTAGCGGCAACAATGTATGCTTGCTCCGGCGTGACAGGAGGGTATTCGGTACACAGGGTACGGCTTGAGAACGAACCGAAGAAAATTCCGGTGATGGGAGTCATGGGGGCATTCGTATTTGCAACGCAGATGATTAATTTTACAATTCCGGGAACCGGCTCCTCGGGACACCTGTGCGGGGGGATGCTGCTTTCCGCCTTGCTGGGACCTTACGCCGGATTCCTTACGATGATAGGTGTGCTTTTGATTCAATGCCTGTTTTTTGCGGATGGAGGATTAATGGCACTGGGTTGCAATATCTGGAACATGGCATTTTACGGCTGCTTTATCGGAGCACTTTTAATCTGGCGCCCGATGATGAAACGGGGAGCCACCAAGGCAAAGATTACCGCAGCGTCTGTGCTGGGATGTGTAGTGACGTTGCAGATGGGAGCTTTTTCTGTGGTGCTGGAGACATTGATATCCGGTGTGACGGAGCTTCCCTTTGGTGCCTTTGTTGCAGCAATGCAGCCGATTCACCTTGCAATCGGACTGGTGGAGGGACTGATTACGGCAGCAGTGCTCTGCTTTGTGCACGAAGCACGTCCGGAATTGCTCTGGGGCGTGGCAGAGACATCGCAAACCAAAGAAGGAAAGCTTTCCGTCCGAAACACGATTTTTGCACTGGCTGCGGCAGCAGTGGTGATTGGAGGCGGACTGTCGTTAGTGGCATCCTCCTGCCCGGATGGATTGGAGTGGTCGATGGAGCGCGTGGCTGGAACAGCGGAGCTGGAGGCAGATGGGGAATTGTATCAGACCGCAGCGGATATCCAGGAAACGACATCCTTTTTGCCGGATTATGCGTTCCGGGATTCGGACAGTGCGCTGGGAACCTCTGTGTCTGGAATTGTGGGAGCTGCAATCGTATGCGGGCTTTGTGTTGGATGCTGCCTGCTGTTTCGATTTTTCAGGAGAAGACATGAGTAGTATAAATTCTGCAGTTCGCAAAGTGCGAAAGCTGGACGAACTGGCAAAGGAAGACCGGTGGGTAAATCGAATACACCCACTGGTTAAATTTTTTTTGACGGTACTTTATATCGGGCTGGTGGCTTCCTTCCCGAAATACAATCTTACCGGGCTGCTTGGAATGGCGGTTTACCCGGGGCTGCTGTTTGGGATGGGGGAGATTTCATTTCGGGACGGGCTGCGGCGGATGCGGGTGGTGCTTCCCCTGGTGTGTGTGGTCGGAATCTTTAACCCTTTTTTTGACCGGACGATTGTAGCTAATGTGGGTGGTATCGGGATTTCCGGCGGTGTGTTGTCCATGTGTACACTGATGGGGAAGGGGATTCTCACCGTGCTTGCCTCCTATCTTCTGATTGCAAGCACCTCCATGGAGGAAATCTGTTATGCACTGCGGCTTTTGCATGTGCCAAAGCTTCTGGTGACCCAGATTCTTTTGACCTATCGATATGTGTCTCTGCTGCTGTCTGAGGCATCCCGCATGACGCAGGCGTACAGCCTGCGGGCACCGGGGCAGAAAGGAGTTCACTTTAAGGTCTGGGGGTCAATGGTGGGCGGGCTCTTACTGCGCAGCATGGAGCGGGCGGGGCAGGTGTATGAGAGTATGTGCCTCCGCGGATATCAGGGAGAATTTTATTATGGAAGCGGGAAAAAATTTGCGGGAAAGGATGCCGTCTATCTGGTGGCATGGACTGTGGTTTTTCTGCTGTTTCGGTTTCTCCCGGTGCTGGAGTGGATTGGGAATCTGTTTGTGTAGGATAAATGAGGAAATCATACAATGAAACTTGCAGTAGAACATTTGAACTTTGCTTATGAGAAAAAGGAAACGGTATTAAGAGACCTCTGCTTTTCGGCAGAGGGGGAACAGGCGATAGGAATTATCGGCGCTAACGGAGCAGGAAAATCCACACTGCTTAAAATTCTGGTGGGATTAAACAGCGGTTTTGAGGGGCGGGTACTTGTGGACGAACTGGAACTGGAGCAGAAGAATCTGGCAGAGATACGCCGGAGAATTGGCTATGTGTTTCAGGACTCGGACAGTCAGTTGTTCATGACAACAGTAGAGGAAGATGTGGCATTTGCACCCCGCAATTATGGATTCCCGGAGGCGGAGGTACAAAGAAGAGTGCAGGGAGCCTTAGCGGAGGTGGGAATATCCGCGCTGGCGAAAAAACCGGTGTATAAGCTATCAGGTGGGGAGAAAAAGCTGGCTTCCATTGCCACTGTGCTCTCCATGGAACCGGAGTTTCTTCTTATGGATGAGCCGTCCGCAGCACTGGACCCGAAGAACCGTCGGAATCTTATCGGGGTGTTGAACCGGTTAAAGTGCCTTAAGGTAATTGCCTCCCATGATCTGGATTTCATCTGGGATACCTGCGGGAGAGTTCTTGTCATCGGAGATGGCACCGTGGCAGCGGACGGCATCCCCGGGGAAATCCTCACAGACGAAAGCCTTCTGACTGAGTACGGGCTGGAACTGCCGTTGTCGATATACCACGCAAAAAGAAATTAGCTTCGGGAAAAGGCTTGCTTTTTTCCGGAAGCTAAGATATAATTCTGGAGTGACTGACAGATGCGCGAAGCGTTGAAACGGCATCTTAGGTCGCTGTGAGATGCAGAACTGATGGAATTGGCAGACATGCAAGATTTAGGTTCTTGTGCCGCAAGGCGTGTGGGTTCAAGTCCCACGTTCTGCACTATTGGGAGGGGGTGAACCTTTTCAGGCTCTGTTCCCAGCCGTCCACTGTTCGTTAAGCCAGTCTACAACCTGCTGTTTTCCTTCTATCGTGAAGGGGAACAGCGCTTTTTTTTTCAGAGAATCGTCGGTAGTGGCGAAATTATAGGGACCGGGCCAGGCGTAGACGCAGAATGCATCCTGCTCATCTTCATCCTTTGTCTTTTCAATGAGGTAGCGCATTCCTTTATAGCTGCCGGTGAATTTCTCTTTCTTATAGAATGCAAGACTTAGAACATCCTCTGTCTGGATCATAATGGAATACCTCCATAATTTCAAGTTATAATAACTACAAATACGGGTTATAATGTAAATTTTCCGTAAAAAAATTATAGCAGACTTTCAGAAAAAAGGACAGCCGAAAAAAAGCCCGAATTTTGGGACTTTCAGGGTGAAATGGAAATTATTCGTGTATAATTGTATGCAATTTTTGAAAAGGCGCGAAACAAGAAATGTATTGACAAATTGACCTCATTATGTATAATAAAATATGTTGTACGTGAGAAGCGAACAGTTGTATTTAAATTAAGTGCGGTGAACAATGGAGTTCAAAGCATTTTTTTTATTACAATAAAATAATTTAACGTGGTGAAGCAGCGTAGTGATAACTTGCAAAATTGCCAAAACTTGTTTCTTGAAGTTTGGCACCCGTTCATTTATGATTTGTGGTACATACGGTGAGCCAATCACGTAGGCAATATTTCATCGAGAGGAGAGAAATATATTATGAAAAAAAGGTTACTGAGCTTAATGCTGGTCCTTACTACCAGCGTTAGCCTGTGTGCATGCGGCGGTAACAGCGGCGCTGGCACAGACACCAACACGAACACAGACACGAATGCAGGCACTGAAGCAGCAGGCGCTGAGGAAGTGCAGTCAGAGGGAACCGAGGCAGCTGAAGGCGGCAGCCAGGATGTTTCTGATTTAAGCTATGACGAGCAGTCTGCCATTATTTATCAGGAAGCACTTGGCGAGTTCTATGATGCTTATATGACTGCAAAAGAAGCTGAGACTGTTTCCGAGAGATATGCGCTGATGGCAGTTGCCGAGGCGAAGTTAATGGAGTCTGCAGTAATGCTTCCGGTTAACTCACACGGTGGTTCCTATGCAATTTCCAGAGTTGTGCCGTACACTGCACCAAACGTACTCTGGGGCAATGACTATGAGAGATATCATTCCATTCTTGTCTGCACCGAGCCGCTTAAGAGCGAGGACAGAATTGCAATGAAGGAAAAATATGCCGAGGAAAAAGGCAAGGGCACTTATATTGAGTGGGCTAAGAGCTTCCTTGAGGAGAAAGGCTACACCTTAAAGGATACCTATTCACTTGCATACCCGAGTGACCCGACTACCTGGGATGTACTTGCTACTTCCAGATCCGCAGATTCTGAGGCAATTATCAATACCTATGACGGTCTGATGGAGTACGACTATGATGGTATTCTTCAGCCGGCACTGGCAGAGAGCTACACTGTTTCTGATGATGGTCTGACCTATACCTTCAAGCTTCGTGAGGGCGTAGAGTGGGTTGACTCCCAGGGAAGAAAGGTTGCCGATGTGGTAGCTGATGACTTCGTTGCAGGCTTACAGCATATGATGGATGCTCAGGGTGGTCTTGAGTACCTGGTACAGGGTATCATCCTCAATGCATCTCAGTACATCTCCGGTGAGGTTACTGACTTCAGCCAGGTTGGTGTAAAGGCAGTTGATGACTACACCGTTGAGTACACACTTGAGGCACCGTGTTCCTATTTTGTTACCATGCTTGGCTACGGTGTGTTCGCTCCGATGAGCAGAACCTACTTCACCTCCCAGGGTGGTGCATTCGGTCTTGCTGAGTATGCAGATGCTTCTGCTTCTGACAGCTATACTTATGGTAAGAACTCCGATTCTATCGCTTACTGTGGACCGTATCTGGTAACGAACTCTACTGAGAAGAACACCATCGTATTCAAGGCAAACGATTCTTACTGGAATAAGGACAACGTAACCATCAAGACCCTTACCTGGTTATTCGATGATGGTTCTGATGTAACAAGACTTTACAACGATATGAAGTCTGGTACATTAGATGGAGCTGCTCTGAACACCTCCACCATCACAATGGCAAAGGATGACGGCTGGTTCGATCAGTATGCTTATACTTCTTCCACAGATGCTACTTCCTTTATGGGCTTCTACAACCTGAACCGTGTTGCATTTGCAAATACAAATGATACCAGCACAGTTGTTTCTACCCAGACAGAGGAAGATGCAGCAAGAACAAACGCAGCTATGCGCAACGTTCATTTCCGTAGAGCACTTTCCTTCGCAACAGACAGAGGCGCTATGCAGGCTCAGGTAAAGGGCGAGGATCTGAAATATGCTTCTATGAGAAATACCTACACTCCGGGTACCTTCGTTACTCTTGAGGAGGATACTACAATTGACATTAACGGTACTGCTACTACTTTCCCGGCAGGTACCTATTATGGTGAGATCATGCAGGCTCAGATTGACGCTGATGGCGTTGCAATCAAGGCATGGGATCCGGCTGCAGACGATGGCATTGGTTCCAGCGATGGATACGATGGATGGTACAATGCTGACAATGCAGTTGCTGAGTTAAATACCGCAATCGAGGAGCTGGCAGCAGCAGGCGTTACCGTTGACGAGTCCAACCCGATTCTGGTTGACTATCCGTATCCTTCCGTTGATGAGAGATACACCAACAAGGCAAATGCTTACAAACAGTCCGTGGAAGCTGCTCTTGGCGGCAAGGTTATTATTAACCTGGTTGATACCACAGATTACGATGGATGGTACTACGCTGGTTACTATACCTCCTATGGTTATGAGGCAAACTACGATATGTACGATCTGTCCGGATGGGGTCCTGACTATGGTGATCCTTCTACCTATCTGGATACCTTCCTGCCGGATTACGCTGGATACATGATTAAGTGTATCGGTCTTTACTAAAAAGAACCTGAGTGGTAAATGATTCTGTGGCAGGGGAGTGGTTCCCATTCCCTTGCCACATATAATGAGTGGACAATTATGACAAAATATTTATTAAAACGTTTGTTGCATGGTCTGGTTTCTGTGATAGTTGTTGTTGCGTGTGTTATGGTTATGATTTATTCTCTGTTGGACCGCAACCTTATCTTTGCAACGGATAGCACATATTCCCACCAGAGCAATAACCAGAAAGAAGTTTATAAGTACCAGAAATGGGAAGAATACGGTTACATTGATTACGTGACCTATGCAGAATATCTCCAGGCGCTGACAGATAGCGGCGAGATTGATGAAGATACCAGATCCGCAGCCGTTGGATTTGGAAGAACTCCGGATAAGGATTCGGAGCTTGTAGCTGAATATGTAGAGAAATTTACAAAACATTATGAATCGTTGGGATATACCGTTCGCCGTATGGATGCCGTTATGATGGGAGGCAAAAAATATGCGAATGGTGGAACACAGCAGCTTTTTGCTTATAAGGATGTTCCGTTGACCTCTCGTTTGTGGTCTTATTTCTCCAAATTGATAACGATTGATAATATTAATAATGTCGAAGAAGACGTGGAGGATAGAGGTCTATCCTTTACTTTATATGATCCTGTCTATGGCGGGGATAAATTTTCACCGGCGATAATGGGAAATGGTACGACACATAAATATCTGTTGTACTGTGATAATAAGTTCCCATTTATCCATCAGAACATCATCAACATTAGTCTTGGTACTTCCTATACGGTAAATCAGGGCGTGGATGTGTTCAAAACTATGACGCGCTCCCAGGGCTCTTACGTGAAGTCCACCATTACCTATCCTACCGGACTTACGGAGGAGAGTGCGGATGATCTGCACAGCGCAACTTATATGAAGGACTCCCAGGATTCCAGTCTGGTGTTTGCAGACCGCTACACAGATCATTATACAAACGTAGAAACTGTAAAGGCGGGCTTGTCAAAGATTGGTTATTCTTTCGTGATTGGTATCATTTCCGTTGTGATGGCATATCTGCTTGGTGTACCGCTTGGCATTCTGATGGCGCGGAAGAAAGATAAACTTGTGGATAAGCTCGGAACCATATATATCGTGTTTATTATTGCGGTTCCGTCCCTGGCATATATCTTCCTGTTTAAGGCAATCGGCGGACTTATGGGACTGCCTACCACCTTTGATATGGAGTCCACCAGTAAGCTGATGTATGTGCTTCCGGTGGTTTCTCTGGCGCTTCCGTCTATTGCAAACCTGATGAAATGGTTACGCCGTTACATGATTGACCAGATGAATTCCGATTACGTAAAATTTGCGAGATCCGGAGGTCTTACGGAAGGTGAGATTTTCAGTAAGCATATTTTAAAGAATGCGGCAATTCCGATTATTCACGGTATTCCCGGAAATGTGCTTTTTGCGATGACCGGAGCGATTATTACAGAGAGCGTGTATGTGGTTCCTGGTGCAGGTAACCTCCTGACCCAGGCAATTGGTAAGTATGATAATGGTGTTATTGTCGGTGTTGCCCTGTTTTATGCGGTATTGTCTGTAATTTCCGTTATTCTGGGTGATATCTTAATGGCAATGGTAGATCCGAGAATCTCATTTTCAACGAAGGACAGGTAAACGATTATGAATTATGATTTAGATAAATTCGGTTTGTCAGAAGAAGAACTGTTTGCCAGAGTGGACAACAGCAGCGTTGAGTCTGAGAAGATTACTGCGCCGAGATATTCATACTGGCACTCCGTATTCCGGGTATTCTTTAAAAAGAAAATTAACATTTTTATGCTGGCTCTGTTGGGCTTCATCATTGCGTTTGCTTACCTCTATCCTACCTTTGTGGAATATGACCGGTTTGGAAACCTGATGGATTCCACGGCAAAGCATTTGGGACCTATGCAGGCAATGAAGCAGTTGGGCTATAACATCCACTGGATCTTAGGAACCGGTGCTTCCGGACAGTCCACCTTCGACGCAATCTGGAATGGTTCCAGAATTTCCATTTCTCTTGCACTGATGTGTGCACTGATTAATATGACCATCGGTGTTGTAATCGGAGCGGTATGGGGCTTCTCAAAGAAAATGGATGCGATTATGATGGAGGTTTACAACATTGTAGGTAATGTACCTTACCTTCTGATTATCTCCGTTATGACCATGTTATTCTCCCACACCTTCTGGACGATGGTTCTGGCTATGACCATAACCGGATGGCTGAGTATTGCATATTTTATCCGTACCCAGGTGGTTATCATCCGTGACCGGGAGTACAATCTGGCATCCAGATGCCTCGGTACCTCTACACCGCGGATTGCAATGAAGAATATTCTTCCGTTCATGACATCAATTATTGTTACACTTGCGGCAACTGAGATTCCGTCCTATATTTCTTACGAGGTATTCCTCGCTTTCATCGGAATGGGTCTTTCAGAGATGTCCCTTGGTCGTTTGATTTATGAGGCGGAGAGCGCTATGGTTACACCAGGCTGGCAGTTCGAGTTCTGGAGCCCTGTAGTTATTTCTTCTATTATCACGGTCGTGCTGTACGTTGTCGGACAGAATCTTGGAGATGCGTCTGACCCGAGAACACATATGTAAGAGGGGTCTGTATGGAAGAGAAAAAAGTATTATTATCAATAAAAGATTTACAGGTTAAATTCCGTGTCCGCGGTAGAATCCTGACTGCAATCCGCGGAGTTTCACTTGATATTTACGAGAATGAATCGATTGCAATTGTAGGAGAATCCGGTTCCGGTAAATCTGTTTTTACAAAGACTTTTGCCGGAATGCTGGACAGCAACGGTTTTGTCAGTGACGGACAGATTATCTTCAATGACGAGGAACTGGCAGACACCACTGTCAAGCTGACTTCGCTGGCACATAAGCTGATTGCTTCTTCCTTTAAAAAACTGAATGAGTATTCCAAACTTGAGTTTGGCGCTGCTACTTACAAAGAGATTCTGGCACTGGAATCTGAGAAAAGAGAGCGCAGCGGCTTAAGCGCGGAAGAAAAGCAGAAGATGGATCAGGAGCTTAAGGAACTGACCGTAAAGCGGACGGAAGCCTTTAATTTAAAGCAGACTCTGGATCCTTCCAAAGAGAAGGCGAAGATTAAAGAAACATCTCAGGTGATTGCCAAGCTGGATGCGCAGATTAAAGAACTGAAGAAGAACAGCGAGAAAGCAGCGAAGGAACACAAAAACGCAGCAGCTCATGATACGGCATACTTAAAGCAGTATGATGAGAAGATGGCGAAGCTGAAAGCAAAGTATGCACAGGAAATCCACGGAGAGATTTCTCAGGAGACCATTAAGAGAAACGAGATTCTGGCAAAGGAGATTTACCTTTCTGTCGGAAGATATGGCTTCAGTAAGCGTGTGCAGTTAATTTCCGGACTTTTAAAGGCGTTCAAGAAGGCAATGCAGCTCGGCGTTGATATCTCCGACGAGGCACAGAGAAATGCTGTGTTTGATACGGTGGCATTCCGCGTGCGTTATCTGGATGAGAATAGTGAGCGTCTGCATGGAACCTGTATCTTAAACCTTGCGAATGTGAAGTATTCCAAGGACTGGGGACAGATTCGTGGTAAGAAGATTGCAACGGTGTTCCAGGACCCGATGACTTCCCTAAACCCGATTATCACCATCGGAAAGCAGATTACATCCATTATCATAAAGCATCAGGGCTGCAGTGAGGCGGAAGCCAGAGTGCGAGCACTTGAGTTAATGGAAAAGGTTGGAATTCCCAACGCGGAGGCGCGTTTTGATGATTATCCGTTCCAGTATTCCGGTGGTATGAGACAGCGAATCGTAATTGCGATTGCCCTGTCCTGCCAGCCGAAGATTTTAATCTGTGATGAGCCTACGACTGCACTTGATGTTACGATTCAGGCACAGATTCTGAAACTTTTAAAGGATCTGCAGAAGGAATTTAACTATACCATTGTATTCATCACCCATGACCTTGGAGTTGTTGCCAATATTGCGGACCGTGTTGCCGTGTTGTATGCGGGTCAGATTATAGAGCTTGCCAGCGTAGAGGAGCTGTTCTATGATCCAAGACACCCCTATACCTGGGCGCTGCTTTCTTCACTGCCGCAGCTTGCACAGAAGAATACAAAGCTGTATTCGATTACCGGTACACCGCCTTCACTGTATAACAACATCGTAGGAGATGCCTTTGCACCGAGAAATCCGTACTGCTTAAAGATTGATACCCTGGAGGAGCCGCCGATGTTTAAGGTCAGCGATACCCACTATGCCAAGACATGGCTTCTGGACCCCCATGCTCCGAAGATTGAGAAACCGGAGATTATCCAGGATATTCACGAGACACTTTTGAAAGCATTTAATATATAGGAGATTTAGAACGTGGCTAAACTAAATCGTGAGAAAAAGTTCCATGCTTCCCATTTACCGGAACATGGTCCTATTGATGAAAATGGTAAAGAGATTTTACTGTCCGTAAAAAATGTAGACATTACCTTTGGCAAGGGCGAGAATGCGGTCAAGGCTGTGAAGAATGCTTCCTTTGATATCTACAAGGGAGAGACCTTCTCACTGGTAGGTGAGTCCGGTTCCGGTAAAACAACAATCGGTAGAGCGGTCATCCGTGTCAACCCCTGCAGCAGTGGTCAGATTCTTTATAAGGGAGTTCCGATTTCCGGTAAAATCCCGCATTCCCTGGACCGTGAGGTAATCCGTAATATCCAGATGGTATTCCAGGATCCGGCAGCTTCCTTGAATGAGCGTGCTACGGTGGATTATATTGTTTCTGAGGGTCTGTACAACTTCCATCTGTATGAGAACGAAGCAGACCGTGTCCGCAAGGTGGAGGAGATTATCAATGAGGTAGGTCTTCTGCCGGAGCATCTGACCAGATACCCGCATGAGTTCTCTGGTGGACAGCGTCAGAGAATCGGACTGGCACGTGCTATGGTTATGGAGCCGGAGCTGGTTGTCGCCGATGAGCCGATTTCCGCGCTGGATGTGTCCATTCGTGCACAGATTCTGAATTTGTTAAAGAAATTCCAGAAGGAAAAGGATGTCACCTATCTGTTTATTGCCCATGACCTTTCTATCGTACGGTTCATTTCCGACCGTATCGGAGTTATCTACAAGGGTAATATTGTGGAAGTGGCAGAGGCAGAGGAGTTATTCAATTATCCGCTGCATCCGTACACACATTCTCTGATTTCTGCGATTCCGATTCCGGATCCGAAGCTGGAGAAGAACAAGGTGCTTTACACCTATGATCCGTCTATTCACGATTACAGTGTGGATAAGCCGGAGTTTGTATGCATCGGTCATGACCATTATGTATACGGAAACAAGAAAGAGATTGAAGAATATAAGGCAATTCGTGAAAAAGGTGTTCCGTTAAAGCCGATTACCATTAAAGATCCGGATGCTCCTGAGACAGAGGAAGTGCATCATGAAGTGAAGCTTACCGCAGCAGAGGAGGAATTCTTAAAGACACCTTTGCATGATACCGGAAGCGCATGGTACATGGTTCTTTCCTTCTTCCTGCCGATAATTGGTCTGATTGCAGCGTTTATCTTTAAGCATTTCAGATATTACCACAATTATAAGGCGTGCAAGAAGGGAGCAATTGCGGGATTTATCCTGCTTGGAGTGATTCTTGCAATCTTCCTGCTGGCACTTTTGCTGGTAGTGATTTAGGCGATTAGGAGTTTTTATGGGTCGTACTGCCAAAAAAAGAGATCTGCCCCATCCCAAGCCGGTTCAGAAGGTGGAGCTTTCCGAGAAAAATATCCATTGGAGAGTGGTTCTTATCGTTCTGTTTCTGGCAATTGCAATGGTGGCATTTGGGTATGCAGTATCTTCTTATTTCAGTGCGGATTCCGGCTGGCGGGAGATCCAGGTGGAGTCCACAGCAAAGACAAATTGCGGCAATGAATTTATCTTCCAGTATTATCTGGGGGACAGCGGCATCTCTGCCACAGCGGAGAATAAAGCGCTGATTACGCTCTATACGGAAGCTGCAATCAATGCATATCAGCTTTTCAACAGTGACGAGGATTTTGAAGGGGTCAACAACCTTCACTATTTAAGCCGGCATCCCAATGAAGCTGTAGAGGTGGATAAGGTGCTGTATGAGGCGTTTGCCCTGTTGGAGGAATATGGAAACCGGAGCTTGTATTTGGCTCCGGTTTATGCAGAATATAACAACCTGTTTTACTGTAATGACGATTCCCAGACGGTGAATTTTGATCCTTACCAGAATGGGGAGGTTTTGGAGTATTTTTCCGAAATTCTGGCATTTGCAAATGACCCGGAGGCAGTGAATATCGAGCTTTTGGGAAATAATCAGGTGAGGCTTACGGTATCGGATGCCTATCTGGAATATGCGGCGGAAATGGGAATCGACAGCTTTATTGATTTCTTCTGGATGAAAAATGCGTTTATTGCGGATTATCTGGCGGATGTTATGATTGAGCGGGGGTACACCAAGGGAGCTATTTCCAGCTTTGACGGCTTTGTGCGGAATCTGGATGAGAGCGGAAGATCCTATTCGTTCAATCTGTTTGACCGGGACGGTCAGATTGTCTATCCGGCGGCGGTTATGGAATATACAGGCTCGATAAGTCTTGTCTATCTCCGGAATTATCCGGTGGGGAGCCTGGATTCCCAGCATTATTATGAGCTGGCAAACGGGGAAATCCGAACCTCTTATATCGATACGGCGGATGGCTTGTGCAAGAGTGCATTGAATAATCTGGTTTCCTACTCAAAAACTGCCGGCTGTGCGGAGGTTTTGCTTCAGGTGCTTCCGGTTTATATTGCGGACAGTTTTTCACCGGAGGAGTTGGCGATGGCGAAGGATGCGGGAATATATTCGATTTATTGCGCAGACAATGTGATATACTATAACGAATCGGAGTTGACGCTTAAGGATTTGTTTGAAGAGGAGCGTGTCCGTTATACGACTTCTTTTGTACAATAATAGCTGGGGACCGGCTTTTTCCGGTTCCTGGCTTTTTGTGTAAAATAGAATCTTAGATGAGGAGAAAAGCGGATGGGGTTTTCAGAGATGGCTGCCCGGCGAAAAAAATCGAAGGACCTGAAAAATGAACTGAAGCAGCTTAAGAAGGATATGATAGCCGGTGGCAGTGATAAGGGCACTGTTGCCGGGCAGATGAAGGAATTGCAGGAGGTTATTGAAATTGGAGATTCCCTGCAGGAGGAATATGAGGCGGCGAAGGAGCATCTGGAGCTTGCAAAGGGGAGAATCGGTCATCTTTTGGAATGTATGGGCGAAAGCCCGGCGGCAGAGGTGCAGGCGAGTCTTAAGGAACTGGTGCAGGAACTTGATCTGATTTATCACGAGTGTCTGATTCGGTCGGATGATGCTGATTTTGAATCTACGACTGTCTGCTTAAAGCGGCTGGTGCAGGCATACGATGGCAATGCATCCATTATGCTGCGCAGTGAACTGGAGAATATCAAGGCAGTTCTGGACGATGCCGCAGGCTTTGGTATGCCGGATTTTTATGCGTTGGCGTATTATTTCCTGCATGAGAGCCGGGAAGAATTGCGGGAAGTGGAAAACGAGCAGCGAAACCGTCTGGTAAAGGAATATTTTAAGGAACATTTTCTGGATGAGCTCCTTGCTGAGGCGGAGCGAACCGGAGTAGCGGAGCGGGTGCGAGAACTATTGTAGAACATATGGGAGGTACATAGAGAATATGAATGAATTAAAGAAGATGATGAACAGGAAACTCGGATTTGGCTGTATGCGTCTACCGGTGCTTGACGGCAATACGGAGAAAATTGATGATGCGCAGTTCTGTAAAATGATTGATGCGTTTCTGGAGCAGGGATTCCGGTATTTTGACACGGCGTATCCGTATCACAACGAGAAATCAGAGGAAGCGGTGAAACGCTGCCTGGTGGAGCGGTATGACAGGGATAAGTTTTTCCTGGCGGACAAGATGCCGGTATGGCTGGTGAAGAAAAATGAGGATTACAAAACGATTTTCGAGAAGCAGCTTGCCCGCTGTGGGGTAGAATATTTTGATTTCTATCTGCTCCATGCACTTGGCAGGGAGCGTGCGCTGGAGGCAGAGAAGACCGGCGGTTTTGCATTTGTGGAACAGATGAAAGCAGAAGGAAAAATCCGCCATATAGGATTTTCTTTCCATGATTCCGCAGAAGCGCTGGATGAGATTCTTACCAGACACCCGGAAATGGAGTTTGTGCAGCTTCAGATTAACTATTATGACTGGGAATCTGAGACGGTACAGTCACGGAAATGTTATGAGACTGCGGTAAAGCATGGCGTTCCGGTCATTGTTATGGAGCCGGTGAAGGGGGGAACCCTGGCAAATCTTATCGGGGAACCGGCGAAGGTTTTGCAGAAGCTGTCAAAGGCTTCCTATGCGTCCTATGCCATCCGGTTTGCAGCATCTCTGGACAACGTAATGATGGTGCTCAGCGGAATGTCGGACTGGGCACAGCTTTCGGATAACATTTCCTATATGAAGGATTTTGTGCCGCTCTCCGAGAACGAGCAGGCGGCGGTAAAGCAGGTGGTGGAGGAGCTTGCCAAGCTGCCCACGATTCCCTGTACGAAGTGCCGCTACTGTGTGGAGGGCTGCCCAAAGAAAATCCTGATTCCGGATGTGTTCGACACCTACAATATGACCGTGCAGTTTGGTGTGACAGATCACTACAGACGGCGCTATGCGGAGCAGACGACCGGAGAACATGGAGCAGCCGATGACTGCATCCGCTGCGGCAAGTGCGAAGGACAGTGCCCACAGCATCTGGAAATCCGCAAGCTGCTGGAAACGGTAGCGGAAACCTTCGCATAAAAAAGAATCCTGCTCCGCAGGGGCTACAGCTTTTTTACAATCTTCTCAACATCCTGCTGGTGTCCGATGATCATCAGGTGTTCGTCTTTCTGAAAAATATAGTCGGGACTTGGCATCAGGGTCATATTGCCATCCGCCTTGATGCCAAGGATGTTGACCCGGTATTTCACGCGGATATTTGCTTCCTTGATGGAATGTCCGATCCATTCCGGCAGCGGAACGATTTCATAGATGGAGAATCCGCCGCCAAGCTCCACGTAGTCAAAGACCTGATTGGCGGAGAAGCGGACGGCAACCTTTTCGGCAATATCCCGGTCCGGATAAATGACCTCATCCGCACCGTTCCGAAGCAGGAATTTGGCATGGATATCCCGGTTTGCTTTGCTTACCACATATTTGGCACCCAGTTCCTTTAACTGGCTTGTGATCTCCAGACTGCTCTGGAAATTGTCGCCGATGCATACGAAGCACAGGTCAAAATTCCCGACACCGAGACTTTTCAATACCTTTTCATTGGTGCAGTCACCAATCTTTGCGCTGACCACCAGCGGCAGCAGATCTTCCAGACTTTCCTCGTCTTTGTCAACAATCATAATCTCATTATCCAGCGCTGCCAGCTTCTTGCAGAGATGGGTTCCGAAACGCCCGAGTCCGATAATTAAAATTGATTTCATAGTAACCTCCATTTTATCCAATATTGATATGTTCTACCGGCTGCATAACATGCGTCAGTTTTTTGTGATCCGTAAAGGAAAGGGCAAAGGAAAGGCTTCCCAGACGCCCGATATACATTAAAAAGATGAGGACAATCTGCGAGACAAGATTCAGTTGTCCGGTCAGTCCGGTGCTCATGCCTACGGTACAGATGGCAGAGAATACCTCGAACATGGCATCTCCGATGGGGAAATTCTGTACACTGCACAGAATCAGCACGGCAGCCACGCTGAAAAACAGGTAGGTACACAGGAGCGCTGCAGCCTTTGTGATGGTGGCATCGTCGATGCGCCTGCCAAATACGTTGTTGCCCTGGGAGCGAAGCAGGGTGGAACGCAGATGAAACAGTAAAACCAGGATGGTCGTAATCTTCACACCTCCGGCAGTGGAGCCTGAGCCTCCGCCGATAAACATCAGAATGATAGACAAAAGCTTGCCTCCCTCCGAGAGACTCCCGGTGTCGGTGGTATTAAAGCCTGCGGTGCGGGGGGTGATGGCAGAGAAGAAGGAACTGCATATTTTCCCTGTCATATCCATATCTGCGTACAGTCGGTTGCCCTCAATCAGGTAGAATAAAAGTGCACCACCGAATACCAGTACAAGAGTGGCGGAGAGCATCAGCTTGGTCTGCAGACTGTATTTGCGGAAGTGCCATTTGTGGTCCACCAGGTCACTCCAGACAAAAAAACCGATGCCGCCGGTTAAAATCAGCAGGCAGAGCGTGACAGTCACCACCGGGTCAGCATAATAGGCTGTGAAGGAGGAAAAAGCCTCATATTTTCCCATCAGATCAAAGCCTGCGTTACAGAACGCCGATATGGAATGAAAAATTCCATAGTAGATGCTCTGGACGAGTCCCATGCGCGGGTAAAAGCGGATTGCCAGGATAACGGCACCGATTCCCTCAAAAAACAGGGTGCCTCGCAGCACGCGCCGGATCAGCCGGACCACGCCGCCAATATCTAAGACGTTAAAACTTTCCTTCAGCCAGCCGCGCTGCTTTAAGCCAATTTTACGGCGCAAAATCAGCATAATAGAAGTACCGATGGTGATAAAACCCAGACCTCCGATCTGAATCAGGAAAAGAAGGACAAGCTGTCCGAACAGCGACCAGTGGGTGTAGGTGTCTACCAGAACAAGCCCCGTTACACAACTGGCGCTGGTGGCTGTGAAAAATGCGGTCATAAAAGGTGTGGATATTCCGGATCTGGACGAAATCGGGAGCATCAAAAGGAGCGTACCCAAAAGAATCAGCAGGAAAAAGCCAAGCGCCATCAACTGCATGCCGGATAGATTCTTAAGCTTTTTTAATAGAAGCATGTGATTGAAAAATCCTCCATGTTTTAAAATCTGGTTGTGAAACATATCTTAAAATATTATAATAGTTTTGTCATTATACAACAAGAGGTAAAAGTTATGGATATTATTGTTCTTATTCTGGTAATTGCTATTGCCCTGATTAAGGCAAAAAACAAGAAAGAAAAGAAGCAGGCGCAGAGCCAGCCCAATGTGCCGGTGCGCAGGCAGCCGAACCAGCAGCCGCGGCAGACATACCAGCCGAACCAGGCAGCGCGGCAGACATACCAGCCGAATCAGCAGCCGCAGCGGACATACCAGCCGAACCAGCAGCCGCGGCAGACATACCAGCCGAATCAGCAGCCGCAGCGGACCCTGCCAACTGCAGAGGAGCAGCTTAAGATGCGGAATCTGAAGACGGAGCTGCAGAAGAAATATAAGAAGGAAGAGAAGCCGCAGGAGGCTGTGAAAGCATATACCGCGCAGAAACAGGAGAATATTGTAAACCGTGCGGCGGACAATGTGCAGGAGAATTGTGTGGATGTGCTGCGCCAGGAGATGGAGGAGGCAAGACAGGAAGGCTATGGGACATTTCTGGCAGGAGCAGGAAATGACAGTGAGCTGATTCGTGAACTGGAGGATCTGATGGTGAAGGGGTATGAAGCGAAGCTGACCTTTTCCCGGGACTTTGTGGCGGAGGGGACGGAGCTTTTAAACCGCTGGCAGTTGACGGAGACACCGGGAAATACAGAATAAAGGCAGAAAAGCCGCGGGCAGCAGGAACTGTGCCGACCAGGAAAGAATAGAACTTACATAAAATACTGGAATGATTGAGAGGCAGATGGATTATATGGAACGAATACCGGCAAGCGGTGAGATATACCGCCATTTTAAAAATAAACTATACCAGATAGTTGCGGTTGCGGAGCACTCCGAGACAAGAGAGAAGCTGGTGATTTATCAGGCGCTGTATGGGACCTACAAGGTGTATGCGAGACCCCTTGCAATGTTTGTGAGCGAGGTGGATCACGACAAATACCCGGAGGTGACACAGAAGTATCGTTTTGAACGGGTAACACCCGGAGAGGATGCGGCAGGGACAGAGCGTGTGGAAGCAGCAATGGAATATGAGGCAAAACAGCGTGTGGAGACCGCACCGGAGCGTGTGCAAGCAGCAGCGGAATATGAGGCAAAACAGCGCGTGGAGACCGCACCGGAGCATGTGGAAAAACAGTCCGCGGAAGCAGAGCCGGAGGTCAACCCGAAATTGATGCAGTTTCTGGATACCGATGATTTTGAAGAAAAGTATAATATTTTAGTTTCCATACAGAATGAGCTGGATGACAATGTGGTGAATGCCATGGCGGTATCACTGGATATTATTCTGCCGGAGGGAGATCTGGAGGAACGCTACGAAGCACTGAAGTACGGTGTACGCACCAGAGGACGCTATGAGAGCGTCCGTCTCCGTTAAGTGGAAAGGGCGGATGGAATGGAAGAATTAAAGCAGGCGCTGGAGCGGATTGCCGCGTCCGGCGCATATAAAATTGTACTCAGTAAGCCTGCCAAAAAGGATAACCGCTACAGAAAAATTATTGTGGAGCGCAAGGAATCCTATTATCAGGCTGCCGCGTACACGCAGAAGCAGGTATTTCACCAGAATATTCCGGTGGAGGGGTTGCCGGAGTACCTGTGCAGTACGATGGACGGCGTTTATATGCAGGCAAATGCCTGGGATGCGGAGACGGAGTATGCGATTCTGGTGTCGAAGAAGGGGCAGGTGACCTGCCAGAAGAAGAAAATTACCGGAAATGGGGCGAAAACGGAAGCGTCCCATGACAGAAAGAAAAAGTATCTGCTGCAGGAGGGAACGGTGATTCCGCCGCTGGTGGATATGGGAGTTTTTACCGAACAGGGAAAAGTGGTAAAACCCATGTATGACAAGTTTCGCCAAATCAACCGGTTTCTGGAGATCGTGGAGGACGGTATGAAGGAATACCCCTACGAGCATCTCAACATCATTGATTTTGGCTGCGGGAAATCCTATCTTACGTTTGTCCTGTACTATTATTTTGCCGAGGTGAAGAAACGGGATGTGCGGATTGTGGGACTGGATTTGAAAGAGGACGTAATCCGGCACTGCAATGAGGCGGCAGAGAAATACGGGTACCGGAACCTTCATTTTGAGGTGGGGGATATCAATGGCTACCATGCCGATTTTCCGGTGGATATGGTGGTGACGCTGCACGCCTGTGACACGGCAACCGATTATGCGCTGTATAATGCCATCTGCTGGGATGCCAAAATGATTTTTTCCGTTCCCTGCTGTCAGCATGAGCTGAATAAGCAGATGAAAACGGAGGATTACAGCATTCTGACCCGCTATGGGATTGTGAAGGAGAGGTTTTCCGCGCTGGCAACGGATGCCATCCGGGCAAATCTGCTGGAGTGCTGTGGGTATAAGACACAGCTTCTGGAGTTCATAGATTTTGCCCATACGCCGAAGAACCTTCTGATCCGGGCAGTACAAAAGAAGGTGGTTCCTGCCTCTGTGAAGCGCACCTATCAAAGCGAAGTGGAACGGCTGATGCAGGAATTTCGGCTTGAGCCGACATTGTACCGCCTGTTAGCAGACGCCGGGCGCATCAGCCCCCGACCCACGGCTTAGGGTGCTGTTATGATACCGGGTGGAAAAGGTGACATCCTCCCCGAACCATTCCGGCGGGGTAAAGCTGTTTGCCTCCTCCTCGGTCTCAAACTCCACCTCCACCAGATGTAAGGGTGCGAGCGTTCCTTCAAAAATGTCCAGCTCCGCGGTAAGCGTTTCATTCAGCGGGATAAGGTAGCGGCGTTTGGAGATTAAGATGCCGTCGATTTTTTCTTTTAAATGAGCAAAGGATTCCTGGGTTAATGGGAGATTGTATTCCTCCCGTACCAGGAGTCCTTTTCCTTTGTAGGTCAGGGTGTACTTGTCGCCGCCGCGGCGGATACGTACCACCGGGTCGGTGCAGAGATAACCCTGCTCAATGTCCTTATAGGGATAACTCTCCAGATTCTCTGGGAGAGATTTTACCAGATATTTGCGTTCAATTTCCATGGAAGTCCTCCTGTCGGAGCGGCTCTGCTCCGCGATAAATATGTGACGGTTTGCATCCGGTCGAGCTGCCGAATATGGCGGCGTGTGAACTGTCACATATATTATGATTCATTGACGGAAAAATTGCAATCCATTATAATAAGGATTATGAGAGCACTCCGGTAGAGCAGGAGCCGGGGGAAGGGATAGAAAGGATGAGATAATATGAAAAAAATCGGAATTTTTATGGCGGACGGATGCGAAGAAATTGAGGGACTTACCGTGGTGGATCTGGTGCGCCGTGCCAAATTAGAGATTACCATGATCTCCATCAGCGATAAAAAAGAGGTGATAAGCTCCCACGGGCTTACTTTTTTGACAGATGCGCTGGCTTCGGATGTGGCTTATGAGGAACTGGACGGTATCGTGCTTCCGGGCGGAATGCCGGGAACTCTGAATCTGGGAGCCGATGAGACGGTAAACCGTGTGATAAGACAGTTTGCGGCAGAAGGGAAGCTGGTGGCGGCAATCTGTGCGGCACCCAGTGTGCTTGGGGCAGCAGGGCTTCTGGAGGGGAAGCGAGCCACCTGCCACCCGGGTTTTGAGGAGAAGCTTACCGGTGCGACCACAAGCGGGGATGCTGTGGTGGTGGACGGCAATATCATCACCAGCCGGGGCATGGGAACTGCGGTGGACTTCGGACTTGAGATTATCCGGTTTCTGACCGATGACGATGCTGAGGTCATGGAGCGTGTGAAGAAGGGAATCGTGTACCGGAACCTGGAAGCATAAAAAAACGGCTTCGCATCCATAGGATGTGGAGCCGTTTTCTGTGATGAGATTACTTTCTCATCTGCTCTTCCTGTTTCATGATCATCTTCTTAACCATCTCGCCGCCGATGCTTCCAGCCTGAGCAGAGGTAAGGTCACCGTTGTAACCCTCTTTTAAAGGTACTCCGATTTCGCTTGCAACCTCTTCCTTGAAGCGCTTCATCGCTTCCTTAGCCTCCGGCACTGCCATTCTGTTGCTTGAAGAATTAGATTCGCTCATGTTTTTCACCTCCATTGGTTTGTTGCTTGGACTGATGTCCTAATGCTATTATTTACAGGGAAGAAAATATTATGTTGGAAAAATATGAGAATTGTGTTGACATTTGATGGAATATATGGTTATATTTATTGAGTAATCTAAAATATCAAGGAAAGAGAGGTAAAATTATGATTAGATTTACATTTGCAGCTGCGGCGGCAGGAATGAACAAGACCCGTGTGCTTTCGGCATTAGGGAAAGAAATGAATAATCATACGGTTACCTCGGTGGGAATTTTCTCTGCTGACTGATTCGTTTTGGAGACAAGGCAGCAGGAGGAGACAGATACGTTTGAATGGAATGCCCTGTGGTGATCGGAATCGCCATGGGGATTTTTTATGCTTAAAAATGGGGACTGACAGAAGGAGGTCTGCCGTGTGGCGAAATGCGCATGGCAGACCTTTTTTGTTCTATAAGGAATGGCGCGTTACTGTAAATTGTGAAAGGAAGCATTCCTGCAGAATAGAAAGCACTCCGCAGATTTCAAACGTAAAATGAACATCGGGGAATGAGAAAAGGAGGAGTAAAAGTTGAAAAAAATGCACACTTATATCGGTCGTTACTGGTATGGCTATCTGTTTGCCATCTTTTCCATGGTAACGGCGATTGCTTTAGACATGATTTATCCGAGGATTACAGAGGTGATTGTGGATGAGGTCATTACCAATGGAAGGCTGGAACTGTTGACGAAGCTTCTGGTTGGTATCGTCCTGGTGGGAATCGGGCGCTGTATCTTTGGTTATTGCAAAGAATTTACATTTGACGTACTGAGCTCCAAAATCGGGGCGAATATGCAGAAGGATCTGTTTTCACATATCCAGACGCTGTCCATGCGGTATTTTGACGAGACCAACACGGGAGAACTGATGGCGCGTGTGAAGGATGATATTGAGAAAATCCGTGGTGCGCTGGGGTATGTGGGAATGCTTGTGATTGAGGTTACGATTCATGTATGCAGTGTCATCTACTGCATGGTGACCATCAGCTGGAAGCTGACCATCGTTCCGCTGCTTGCCATGGCATTCTGCGGTGCGATTGCTGTGGTGATGGAGCGTAAGCTGGATCAGGTATACGAGGATATCAGTGAGGAGAATGCAGCACTTACCACGGTCGCAGAAGAAAACCTTGCAGGTGTGCGGACCGTGAAGGCGTTTGCCAGGGAAAAATTTGAGGTTTCCAAGTTTTTATCCCACAACAAGCGCTATTATGATCTGAACATCCGCCAGTCTAAATTACTGGTGAAATATGATCCGATTTTCGAATTTGTGGGGAAGGCACTTCCCGTATGCATGACCGTTCTGGGTGGTATTTCCGTGATGAACGGACATATGACGCTGGGTGCACTGGTGGCATTTGTGGAGTACACCAGGAACTGTACCTGGCCCATGGGAATGCTGGGCTGGCTGACAAACGATCTGTCCTCAGCATTGGCATCCTACAAGAAAATCAAAAAGATTTATGAGGAAAAAGCGGAGATCAAAGAGCAGGAGAAGCCGGTGGTTCTTAAGCAGGTGGAGGGAAAAATCAGCTTTGAAGGTGTTTCCTTCGGACTTGGCGGGAAGGAGATTTTAAAGGATATCTCCTTTGAGATTCCGGCGGGAAAGACGCTGGGAATCATGGGAGAGACCGGCTCAGGAAAATCCTCCATTATCAATCTGCTGCAGCGTTTCTACGATGTGGATGAGGGAGCTGTCTGCCTGGATGGCACAGACATCCGCAAGCTCACCTTAAAACAGCTGCGCAGCAGTATTTCCGTAGTATTACAGGATGTGTTCCTGTTTTCCGATACCATCGAGGAAAATATCCGGATGGGACAGCGCAAGGCACTGGATATGAAGGAAATCCGGCTGGCAGCGGAGCGTGCCCAGGCGAAGGGCTTCATTGAGAAAATGGAGGAGCAGTATGGAACGGTCATCGGAGAACGCGGCGTCGGACTTTCCGGCGGTCAGAAGCAGCGAATCAGCATTGCGCGGGCGCTGGCAAAGCACAGCCCGGTACTGGTGCTGGATGATTCCACATCGGCACTGGATATGGAGACCGAACATGAAATCCAGAAAATGTTAGACAAACTGGACAATATAACAAAGATTATCATTGCACACCGGATTTCTGCCGTGCGCCATGCGGATGAGATTATCTATCTGGACAACGGACAGATTGCAGAGCGCGGCACACATGAGGAGCTTCTGGCGAAGAAAGGACTTTATTATGCCACCTATGTGGCACAGTACGGTTCCTATCTGGAGAAGCAGGGGGATACGGCAATTGCCTAATCCCCATCCGGTACGACAACTGCAAAGGAGGTAGTTATGGCAGTTAATTCATTTCGTGAAGACGAGTATATGGAAAACACCGACAAAAAGAAAATTCTGCGGAGGTTGCTTTCCTATTTGACAAAATACAAATTAACCGTGGTGGGCGTGCTGTTCTGCATGGGCGTCACGGTTGCAATCTCACTGGTAAATCCGCTTTTGATTGAGTATGCCATCGACAATTATATTGCAGGCGGTGACTTAAAAGGGCTGGTAAAGCTGGGGATTTTTGCACTGATTCTAAACGTGATTTTTATTGTACTGGTGAAAATCAGAATGTACACAATGTCGGTGATGTCCAACAAGATTCTGCTGGATATCCGCCAGGACCTTTATGAGCATATCCAGACGCTGTCATTTTCGTTTTTTGACAGCAGACCTACCGGGAAAATCCTTGCCCGTATCATCGGGGATGTCAATTCCCTTAAGGATGTTTTGGTAAATATGGTTACAACGCTGCTGCCGGAATTTATAACGGTGGTGGGAGTTGTGGTGATTATGATGGTTAAGGACTGGCGCCTTGCGCTGGCATCCCTTAGCACGATTCCGATAATGATTGCAGGAATATGGATTGTCCAGTCGGTATCCCACAAACGCTGGCAGGTTTACCGCAAGAAATCTTCCAATCTGAATGCATATCTGCATGAGGATATTGCCGGAATGAATGTGGTACAGAGCTTTGGCGCAGAGGATGAGACACAGGAAATCTTTGAGAATCTTGTGGGAGAGCACCAGCATGCGTTCGTTAAGGCGGTAATTACCGCAGATATGTTCGGACCAATCATTGATTTCTGCTGGGGAATCGGAGCCATGATGCTCTATCTGGTGGGAGTCCGGTTCCTGGGATTTGAGAAGGTTTCTGTGGGACTTCTGGTGGCTTTTGCTACCTACATTAATATGTTCTGGAATCCGATTATGAACCTGAGCAATTTTTACAATAATCTGGTTACGAACCTTACGGCGGCAGAGCGTGTATTCGACATTATGGATACTCCGGCAGATATTGTGGATGCGCCGGATGTGTGTGAGCTGCCTGAGGTGAAGGGGAAAGTGGATTTCTCCCATGTAAGCTTTACCTATGACAGGGGAACTCCGGAAGAGACCAAGGTGCTGGAGGATGTAAGCTTTTCGGTACAGCCGGGTGAGACCATCGCGTTGGTGGGCCCCACAGGGGCAGGAAAGACTACGATTGTAAATCTTATCAGCCGCTTTTATGATATCGAAGAGGGAACCATTTCGATTGACGGTTATGACCTGACGAAGGTTTCGATTGAGAGTCTGCGTAAGCAGATGGGCGTTATGACGCAGGATAATTTCATTTTCCATGGAACGGTGCGTGACAATATTCTCTATGGTAAACTGGACGCCACGGAGGAGGAGATGATTGCGGCAGCGAAGGCGGTGAATGCCCATGACTTCATCATGAAGATGGAAAAAGGCTATGACACCGAGCTGAAGGAGCACGGTGCAGGGCTATCCATTGGACAGCGCCAGTTGATTGCATTTGCACGTACCATGGTGTCTATGCCGAAGGTATTAATCTTAGACGAGGCAACCTCCAGCATTGATACCCACACAGAGATTCTGGTGCAGAAGGGAATCGAAGCATTGCTTTCCGGCAGAACCAGCTTCGTAATCGCGCACCGGCTTTCTACGATTCAGAATGCCGACCGCATTTTCGTCATTGACCAGGGCGGTATTTTAGAGCAGGGCAGCCCGAAGGAACTGATGGAAAAGAAGGGAGCCTACTATAATTTATATATGGCACAGTTTGCAGGAATGTAGCAGAGGGGGCGTCTATGCAAAATTATCAGATTACACATCTGCCCAGGAAAGAGTGGGAGAATTACCCGCTTCCGATGGGATATCGTACCGGGGAATATTATGATGTAACTGTCACACAACATGAGGACGGGTTTGCCATGAATATGGAAAAGAAAGAATTCGACACACCCGTTACCCACACCCCGGAGGAATATGATTTTCCGGACCGGCTTTATGAGCCGCACTGGCAGAATGCCTGCGCATGGGGTGTTCTTATAGACGGCGCGCTGGTGGCTGCTATTGAGACAGACCAGGAACTCTGGTCAAACCGTCTGCGCATCACGGAACTGTGGGTGGATGAGAAATATCAGAAGCAGGGAATCGGTCATGCACTGATGGAGGTGGCAAAGGAGCAGGCGCGGCTGGAACGCCGCAGGGCAATCATTTTAGAGACTCAGTCCTGCAATGCGAATGCAATCGGATTTTATCTTCATGAGGGTTTTACTCTGATTGGATTTGATAGTTGCTGCTACCGCAATGACGATCTGGCACGCAAAGAGGTTCGCATTGAACTCGGATTCTTCCCGGAACAGAAAAAGCGTCTGTCACGGGAAGAAATCGAGATTCGCCCGGAGCGCAGCGAGGATTACCGCGAGGCGGAGGAGATGACACGGCAGGCGTTCTGGAACCGGCATCAAAAGGGGTGCAACGAGCATTATCTGGTGCATAAGCTGCGGAACAGCCCGGATTATCTGCCGGAGCTTAGCAGGATTGCGGTGAAGGACGGAAAGGTAATCGGCGGAATCTGGTATTCCCGTTCGAAGATAAAGGACGGAGCCCGGGAGCATGAGGTGCTTACCTTCGGACCGCTTTGCGTGGCATCGGAGTGGCATGGCTGCGGCGTCGGCGGAATGCTCCTTGAGGAGACACTGGCATTGGCGAAGGAAGCCGGCTGGCCCGGCGTTGTAATCTTCGGCGAACCGGATTATTATCCGCTTCATGGCTTTGTAACCTGTGACAAACTGGATATTACAACCCCGGACGGCAGGAATTTTGATGCGTTTATGGGCATTGTGCTGGATGAGGAGAAGATGGCACGGATACACGGGAAATTCTACGAAGCTGAGGTGTTTGAACAATTGCCGAAGGCAGAAGCGGAAGCGTATGATGAACATTTCCCCGGACGGAAAAAACGGTATTTTCCCATGCAATGGGATTAAGGAGGAGTTTGGAAATGCCAATACAGGGAATCGAACAGCCTGAATATATAGAGATTGACAGCGAACTTCGGCTGCACCGTTATGCAGGGGAACATGACTTTGCCTATTCCTGGTATCAGGACATCGAAACCGTGTGGCTGGTGGACGGAGTAAGGGAGCCTTATGATGAAGAACAGTTGAAACGGATGTACACCTATCTGGATGCCCACGGAGAGCTGTATTTTATTGAGTGGAAGGAAGCGGAGGGCTTTGTCCCCATCGGAGATGTGACCTTCTGGCAGGAGGATATGCCTATTGTAATCGGAAGAAAGGACTACCGGGGCAGAGGCATCGGGAAAAAGGTGGTAAATGCACTGGTGGAACGCGGAAGGGCGCTGGGATATGACGAGCTTCATGTGGCGGAAATCTACTCCTATAACACGGGTTCGCGCGGATTATTTGAAGCTGTGGGCTTTGTCTCCTGCGAGGAGACCGAGAAGGGAAACCGCTACAAGCTTTCACTGTGAAATCGTGATGCAGATGGAATTGTAGAGGAGAAGCGGATTTAAGGGATTTTTTATGAAAAAACGCTGGTATTTTCCACTTGAGTATGTTATAATTCTAAAATGACTGTGATGGTCGCAGTATGCCCTTTTTCCGAAGTGCAGTCAGAATCCCTCGAGAATAGGGAATGCGCGGCTTAAAGAACGGAAAATGTACTACACTTTTTATATATTTTTAAGGAGGAAACATTAAAATGAGTGTACAGGTGGAAAATTTAGAAAAGAATATGGCAAAGCTTACCATTGAGGTTTCTGCCGAAGAGTTAGAGAAAGCAATCGAGGCTGCTTATCAGAAACAGAAGAATAAGATTAGCATTCCGGGCTTCCGTAAGGGAAAAGTTCCGAGAAAGATGATTGAGAAGATGTACGGCGCAGGAATCTTTTTTGAGGATGCAGCGAATACCCTGATTCAGGATAACTACGGACCGGCAGTGGATGAGAGCGGTCTTGACATCGTTTCCAGACCTTCCATTGATGTGACCCAGATTGAGAGCGGTAAGCCGTTCATTTTTACCGCTGAGGTTGCGGTTCGTCCGGAGGTTACTCTTGGTAAGTACTTAGGCGTACAGGTAACGAAGATTGACACCACCGTAACCGATGAGGAAGTGGATGCCGCATTGGAGAAGGAGCGCGAGAAGAATTCCAGAACCGTTACCGTTACCGACAGACCGGTGCAGAATGGTGATACGGCAGTGATTGATTTCGAAGGCTTTGTGGACGGTGTTGCATTTGAGGGCGGCAAGGGAGAAAACCATCCGCTTGAGATTGGTTCCCACTCCTTTATCGATACCTTCGAGGACCAGCTTGTAGGACACAATGCCGGTGATGATGTGGATGTGAACGTCACCTTCCCGGAGCAGTATCAGGCAGCAGAGTTAGCTGGCAAGCCGGCACTGTTCAAGGTTAAGATTCATGAGATTAAGACCAAAGAGCTTCCGGAGTTAAATGATGAGTTCGCACAGGATGTTTCCGAGTTCGATACCTTAGCAGAGTACCGCGAGGATGTGAAGAAGCATCTTGAGGTAGAGAAAGAGAATGATGCAAAGCGTACGAAGGAAGACGAAGCCATCAAGAAGATTATCGAGAAGTCTTCTATGGATATCCCGGAGGCAATGCTTGATACCCAGTGTGAGAACATGATTAATGAGTTCGCACAGAGAATCCAGCAGAGCGGGCTTTCCATGGAGCAGTATATGCAGTTCTCCGGTATGACCTTAGACAAATTAAAAGAGCAGGTTCGCCCGGAAGCTGAGACCCGTATTAAGAGCAGTCTTGTATTAGAGCAGATTGCGAAGGAAGAGAATATCGAGGTTTCCGATGAAGAAATCCACGCTGAGATTGAGAAGATGGCAAAGGCATACGGCATGGAGGCAGATAAGCTTGCTGAGTACATGGGAGATGCTGAGAAAGCATCCATCAAGAGAGATGTTGCAGTGACCAAGGCGGTTGACCTGATCATGGAGAACGTCAAAGAGAGAGCAAAGGCAAAGACGAAGAAGGATAAAGAAGCCGAAGAGAAAGATGCCGCAGAGGAGGAGTAATATTCTGCCGGAATAAGTAGGCATATCACAGACTGGCTCATATGGGCCGGTCTGTTTAGTCTTATAGAAGATTGGAGGAATTAAGTATGAGTTTAGTACCTTACGTTGTAGAACAGACCAGCAGGGGAGAGCGCAATTACGATATTTACTCCCGGTTACTGAAAGATAGAATCATTTTCCTGGGTGAAGAGGTCAATGAGACCACCGCGAGCCTTGTGGTGGCACAGTTGCTTTTCTTAGAGTCTGAGGACCCTGGCAAGGATATTCAGCTTTACATCAATTCTCCGGGTGGAATGGTGACAGCCGGAATGGCAATTTATGATACCATGCAGTATATTAAATGCGACGTTTCCACCATCTGTATCGGTCTTGCCGCAAGCATGGGTGCATTCCTTCTGGCAGGCGGAACCAAGGGAAAACGTCTTGCACTGCCCAATGCGGAAATTATGATTCATCAGCCGTCCGGCGGAGCGAAAGGACAGGCGACCG
>JBJEJC010000119.1:0-9691 GCA_051877675.1 Roseburia sp.
TAGGAAAGGCATTCACTTTCACACGTTAATATAACAAGGTCTTTCCTATGAAACAGAAAAGAAAAACCTTGATTGCTCAAGGTTTTTCTTACAGGTTTTCTGTTACTCAATATTGTAATTGCGCTTCATCTGTTCATAAAGCTGCTGAACAAATCCATTCCCAATCTCATCGGTCACCTCATCCGCCAGCAACTCAATAACGCTGTCCATGTGGTAATCCGTCAGCATGGAGGTTGTGGAATCTTCCTCCTCATCCTCCATGAGGTTCTCCTTCACTTCTTTGAGTACCTCCTCCACGAAATAGGAAGTAAAATCCTTGCAGACCTCCATCAGTTCCTCCTCGGTGGAATCTGAGGACACCTTGCCGATAGAGCTCTGTACCTTGCCGGTATTATACGCATCCAATGCGTTTGTGGCATTGGAACTCATCATGGAAGTAATCGCATCCATTGACATATCAAATCACGCTCCCTTTTTGTCTACGCAGCCTATCGTTTCAGATTATTTGCCTGCTCTAACATTTCATCCGACACTGTGATGGCTTTGGAGTTCAACTGATAAGCGCGCTGTGCAATAATCAGGTTCACCATCTCATCTGCCACCTGCACATTGGAATTCTCCAGATAGCCCTGCATAATCTTGCTACGGGTAAGGCCGGCGGTTGTGGTCTCACTCATTGCCGGACCGGAAGCATCTGTCACAGACAACAGGTTCGAGCCTGTAAGCTCCAGACCGCCCGGATTGTTAAACTGATACAGACCTATTGTCTGTCCCATATCCACATATGTACCGGCTGCCGTAAAATATCCCAACTGACCCGTGCTGGAAACCTGCACATTCTCGGAAGCCACTCCATTCGGAAGAACAATCTGCTTTCCGGTGGAATCCAGAACCGCATACCCGTCTGCATTGCAGAGAGTTACGCCGTTATTTCCCATCGCCCAGGTAAAATCTCCGGCTCTGGTATAGGAAATCTCGCCTCCTACGCCCTGCACCTGGAAAAATCCGTCTCCGGCAATTGCAAAATCACTGGCATTTCCGGTCTCGGAAGGAGTTCCCTGCGTATAGACAGCCGTATTGGAAGCAACTCTCGTTCCCAGTCCCACCTGTGCACCAATGGGTTTCTGTTCGCCGTTGGCGCTTGTCGTTCTTGTCTGAATCGTCTGGTACAACAATGACTTAAATTCCGTCTTCTGCTGCTTATATCCAACCGTATTTACATTTGCAAGGTTGTTTGAAATATTGTCCACGTTCTGCTGCTGCGCACGCATTCCGGTTGCTGCCGTATATAACGATCTTACCATAGCCTAGTTACCTCCTGTTATATTTTCCCTACGTCATTGACTGCTTTGCTTAAGGTGTCATCCATGGTGTTAATCACCTTCTGCCCCGCCTGATAGGCTCTGGAAATTGTAATCATGTCCACCATCTCAGAGACCACATTGACATTGGAGCCTTCAATCACTCCCTGCTCCACCTGGGCTTCGGAAGCAATTCTCACGCCACCCTCCACCATATCATACAGATTCTCTCCATACTTGGAAAGGTAATTATAATCCTGGAAATCAACTACACCGATATTCGCTACCAGTTCATCATTCTGATATATATTTCCCAGTTCGTCCACGGTAATGGGAAGATTCGGGTTCACCCGGACATAATTGGCATTTCCGCCCTGTCCGTTCTGGGCACCATTCCGGTTTAACACATAATCCCCATCCTTTGTCACCAGGTATCCCTGCGTGTTGATGGTAAATGCTCCATCTCTGGTATATTTTACAGAGGCATTCCCCGCCTTATCGGTGAACTCAATTGCAAAAAAGCCGTTGTCACTGAGGGCAAAATCCGTCTGTCCGTCCGTCACCTTGAAGCCTCCAAGGCTGTAATCCGTATAGGTCTCCCCGATATGGACACCCATGCTGATGGTTCCAAGCCGACGATTGATGTTGTAAGCCGAAGTATCCTTAATCTTAATTGCCAGCTCATCCGCAAAGGTCTGGGAGGTGGTTCCCTCTTTCTTATAACCGTTGGTATCCGCATTTGCCAGATTGTTAGAGAGCACGTCCAGTCGTCTCTGTTCATTAACCATTCCTGTCCATGCGGTATATAAGCCTTTTACCATAGATTACTCCTTTCAAAGCCGCATTCTGCTTTTATCTATATCGGTGCAAAACGGCAAACTGTTAATCGTCATCACGCTTTCCAGATAAAAATTCCACATATTTTCCCGTTCCGATTGCCACGCAGGTCATCGGCTCATCGGCGGTCATGGTATTAATACCGGTTCTGTCCTCAATCAGCTCCTCTAATCCACGAAGCAGAGAACCGCCTCCGGTCAGCACAATTCCACGGTCTGCCACATCCGCTGCAAGCTCCGGCGGTGTTTTCTCCAGTACGGAATGTACCGCTTCCACAATCTGCAGGGTCGGCTCACGAAGGGCTTCCTCTGTCTCCTCCGAGGATACGGTAACGGTCTTTGGCAGTCCTGTCACCAGATTTCGCCCTCTTACATCCATCGTCTCATTCTGTGCCAACGGGAAACAGGTTCCTATCTTAATCTTAATATCCTCTGCGGTCCGTTCTCCGATCAGAAGATTGTGCTTTTTTCTCATGTAACGCACGATTGCCTCATCGAAATCGTCTCCGGCAATCTTAATGGAGGTGCTGACAACCGATCCTCCCAGGGAAATTACAGCGATATCTGCCGTTCCGCCTCCGATATCGACAATCATGTTTCCACAGGGTCTGGCAATGTCGATTCCTGCTCCGATTGCCGCTGCAATCGGCTCTTCAATGATGGCAACCTCTCTTGCACCTGCCTGGTAGGTAGCATCCTCCACCGCCTTCTTCTCAACCTCCGTAACGCCGCTTGGCACACAGACGCTGATACGCGGCTTGCGGAAGGTTTTCTTCCCCAGAGCCTTCTGAATAAAGTACTTAATCATCTTCTCCGTCACGGTATAGTCGGAAATAACTCCCTGACGCAACGGCCGCACCGCCACGATATTGCCGGGAGTTCTTCCCAGCATCAGACGTGCTTCCTCTCCAATTGCTTTTATCTTATTGGTGTCGCGGTCAAATGCCACAACAGACGGCTCCTTTAACACAACACCCTTTCCTTTGATATAAACTAATATACTGGCAGTACCAAGATCAATACCGATATCCGTTCCCATCATCTTTCTAAATGCCCCTTTCTTTTCTATCACTGATTCTATGGAAATATTTTCCATGCCCGGATGGGCACAGAAACTCATTTAATTCTATTTTTGCATACGCAGTCTAATTATATACAAAAAATGGGATTTTTCCAAGGTTTTTTTTTCTTATTTTCTCTTTTCTCAAAAAAAAAAAGATTTTCTTCATTTTTCATTTTTTCATCACATAATCTTCACATTTTCCAATTATATTATAAGAGTACTAGCTGATGTGTCCGGTGCATTTCGGACGGCTAATATAATTTTTCATAACTCATGCTTCCCGGTATCCCGCAGGGATATCCGGGGAGTACTCCCCGAACTTTCATGATTTTATATACAGAATGCGGGCGTCATAAGGGTTTTATCCCTTATGGCACCCGCATTTTTTCTCTCGTCTTACAGGTATTTCTTCGCGTGGCATCCCATAAATCTCTATTTCTCCAGGTATTTCTTCAAGAACTGCCCGGTATAGGACTGGGGAACCTTTACGATCTCCTCCGGTGTTCCGGTGGCAATCACGGTTCCGCCCCCGTCTCCGCCCTCCGGTCCCATATCAATGATATAGTCTGCTGTCTTGATGACATCCAGGTTGTGTTCAATCACAACAACCGTATTGCCACCCTCGGACAGTCTCCGCAATATCTCAATCAGCTTATGCACATCGGCAAAATGAAGTCCCGTAGTCGGCTCATCCAGAATATATATCGTCTTCCCCGTGCTTCGTCTGCTGAGCTCCGTTGCCAGCTTGATTCGCTGCGCCTCTCCTCCGGAAAGCTCCGTGGAGGGCTGTCCCAGCTTGACATAGGAAAGTCCTACATCATAAAGGGTCTGAATCTTGCGATGGATTGCAGGGACATTCTGGAAGAAATCCAGCGCTTCTTCCACCGTCATATCCAGCACGTCATAGATGCTCTTTCCCTTATACTTCACTTCCAGAGTCTCACGGTTGTAGCGTTTCCCCTCGCAGACCTCACAGGGCACGTATACATCCGGCAAAAAATGCATCTCAATCTTGATGATTCCGTCACCGGAGCAGGCTTCACAGCGCCCGCCTTTCACATTGAAGCTGAATCTTCCCTTCTTATACCCCCGCGCCTTCGCATCCGGAGTTGCAGCAAACAGATCACGGATCATATCAAATACCCCCGTGTAGGTTGCCGGATTTGACCGGGGCGTCCTGCCAATGGGAGACTGATCGATGTCGATTACCTTATCCAGTTGCTCCAACCCTAAAATGTCATCGTGCTCCCCCGGAATACACCTTGCCCGATTCAGTGTTCTCGCCAGGTGCTTATATAGGATTTCATTGGTCAGCGAGCTTTTCCCGGAACCGGAAACACCGGTGATACAGGTCATAATTCCCAGTGGTACCTGCACATCAATATTTTTCAGATTATTCTCCCGCGCCCCCTTTATGGTGAGCCAGCCGGTGGGTTTTCTGCGCTCCGCCGGTACGGGAATCCGAATCCTTCCGCTCAGATAAGCACCCGTGAGCGAGTTCTCACATTTCATGATCTCCTCCGCCGTGCCGCACGCCACCACTTCCCCGCCGTGGGAGCCTGCTCCCGGTCCGATATCCACAATGTAGTCCGCCGCCAGCATGGTGTCTTCGTCATGTTCCACTACAATCAGCGTGTTCCCAAGATCCTTAAGATTCTTCAAAGCGCCCAGCAGTTTGTCGTTGTCTCTCTGATGCAGACCGATGGATGGCTCATCCAGGATGTAAGCAACCCCTACCAGACCGGAGCCAATCTGTGTAGCCAGGCGAATCCGCTGCGCTTCTCCTCCCGAGAGTGTGGCTGTCGCCCTGGAAAGTGACAGATATTCCAGTCCCACCTCATTCAGAAAGCCGACACGCGCACGGATTTCCTTTAAAATCTGGTCTCCAATAAGGTGCTGCTGCCTGTTCAATTCCATGTTCTGAATAAATTGATTCAGGTTCTTTACCGACATGGATGTAATTTCGTAAATATTCTTGCCTGCAACCGTGACTGCCAGCGACTCCTTTTTCAGGCGCTGTCCTCCACAGGTCTCGCAGGGGGTAATGCGCATAAACTGTTCATACTCCTGCTTCATCACATCGGAGGATGTCTCACGATATTTTCTCTGCACATTGCGGACAAGCCCCTCAAACGCCACATCATAAACACCTTCCCCGCGCATCCCCTTGTAATGCACCTTTAAAGTCTTCCCATCCGTCCCATGCAGAATCACATGCTTCACCTCATCGGGATAGTCCTGGAACGGCGTGTGCAGGTCAAATTTATACTCCTCCGTCAGTGCTTTGAGGATTGCATAGGTAAAGCTGGAGGAATCGGTGCAGGACTGCCAGCCTGTTACCTGGATTGCCCCCTCGGCGATGCTTATGCTTTTATCGGGAATCATCAGATCCGCATCAAATTCCATCTTATAACCAAGACCAAAGCATGTGGGACAGGCTCCGAAGGGATTATTGAAGGAGAAACTCCGGGGTTCAATCTCATCGATGCTGATACCGCAATCCGGGCAGGCAAAGCTGTCAGAAAACTGGAGTCGTTCCCCATTGATGATATCTACCACCACCAATCCACCGGAAAGCTCCAGCACATTTTCGATGGAATCTGTCAGACGCTTCTCAATGCCCTCCTTTACCATGAGACGGTCCACCACAATCTCAATGTTATGCTTTTTATTTTTATCCAGCTTAATCTCTTCCGTCAGTTCATACATACTGCCATCGGCAATGACACGGACGTAACCGCTGCGCTTTGCCTGTTCGAACAGCTTGGTATGTTCGCCCTTTCTCCCCCGGACCACCGGCGCCAAAAGCTGTATCTTTGTCCGTTCGGGCAGTCCCATGATCTGGTCCACCATCTGGTCCACAGACTGACGTTTAATCTCCTTGCCACACTTCGGACAGTGCGGAATTCCCACTCTCGCATAAAGGAGACGGAAATAATCATAAATCTCTGTCACGGTTCCAACGGTAGAACGCGGATTGCGGTTCGTGGATTTCTGGTCGATGGAAATTGCCGGGGAAAGTCCTTCGATTTTATCCACATTGGGTTTCTCCATCTGCCCCAGAAACTGTCTGGCGTAGGAGGACAGTGACTCCATATAGCGGCGCTGCCCCTCCGCATAGATTGTGTCAAATGCCAGAGATGACTTCCCCGAACCGGAAAGACCGGTCAAAACCACAAAGGAATCTCTTGGAATATCCACGTCAATATTTTTCAGATTATGCTCTTTTGCTCCTCTGATTCTGATATATTTTCTCTCGTCTGTCTGACTCATTTTTCCCTCCATTTGGATGCTATTCCAAATCACGCAGCATATTTTTCAGTTCAATCATCTTGTCGCGATACTCCGCAGCAGCCTCGAAATTCAGATCCGCAGCAGCCTTCTGCATCTTCTTCTGTATATCCGCAATCAGTTTCGTAAGCTCTGCCTTGTCCATCGCCTCCGGGTCGCGCTTGAAGTTCATCTCCTCCGCCGCCACCTTCTTAGAGACACTGATTAGTTCGCGCACCGCTTTCTTGATGGTGGTAGGTGTGATTCCATGTGCCTCGTTGTACTCCTGCTGAATCTTGCGGCGGCGCTCCGTCTCCTCAATGGCACGCTGCATAGACTCGGTAATGGTATCTGCATACATGATGACGTGTCCGTCACTGTTCCGTGCCGCACGTCCGATGGTCTGAATCAGAGATGTTTCTGAACGCAGGAATCCCTCTTTATCCGCATCCAATATCGCTACAAGTGTAATCTCCGGGATATCCAGTCCCTCACGCAGCAGGTTAATTCCTACCAGAACATCGAACACATCCAGACGCAGGTCACGAATAATCTCCGCTCGCTCCAGTGTATCAATGTCCGAATGCAGATATTTCACGCGGATTCCAACCTCCCGCATATAGTCCGTCAGATCCTCCGCCATCTTTTTGGTCAATGTTGTAATCAGCACCTTGTTATGTGCCGCTGTCTCCTTATTCACTTCACCAATCAGATCATCAATCTGTCCCTCCACCGGGCGCACCTCTACCCGTGGATCCAGCAGTCCTGTCGGACGGATAATCTGCTCCACCCGCAGCAGCTCATGTTCTGACTCATAGACATTCGGTGTGGCAGAGACAAACAGCATCTGATCTATCCGCTCCTCAAATTCACCGAAGTTCAGCGGGCGGTTATCCTTTGCAGAAGGCAGTCGGAAGCCGTAATCCACCAGTGTACTTTTTCTTGATTGATCCCCGGCGTACATTCCGCCAATCTGAGGAATCGTAATATGGGATTCATCCACGATAATGAGATAATCATCCTTGAAGTAATCCATCAGCGTGTGCGGTGTTGCCCCCGCCGGAAGCCCTGCAAGATGTCTGGAGTAATTCTCTATGCCGCTGCAGAAACCGGTTTCTTTGAGCATCTCAATATCAAAATTCGTGCGCTCCGCAATCCTCTGTGCTTCCAGAAGCTTGTCCTCTCCCTTAAAGTATTTCACGCGCTCCTGCAGCTCCGTCTCAATGGCATCACAGGCCTTTAAAATTTTCTCCTGAGGTACCACATAATGGGAAGCCGGAAATACCGCAAAATGCTCCAAACGACATTTGACTTCTCCGGTAAGCACATCAATCTCCGAAATGCGGTCAATCTCATCCCCGAAAAATTCCACCCGCACCGCAGTATCTCCATAGTTTGCCGGAAAAATCTCCAGTGTATCACCACGAACCCGGAAGGTACCGCGATGGAAATCCATATCACCACGGGTATACTGAATGTCCACTAATGCACGGATTACCTCATCCCGATCCCGCTCCATCCCCGGACGCAACGATACCATCATATTCAGGAAATCATCCGGGCTGCCCAGACCATAGATACAGGACACAGAAGCGATTACAATCACATCCCTCCGCTCCACCAGCGCTGCCGTAGCTGAGAGGCGCAGCTTGTCAATCTCCTCGTTGATGGCTGAGTCCTTTGCAATATAGGTATCCGTCTGAGGCACATATGCCTCCGGCTGGTAATAATCATAATAGGAAACAAAGTACTCCACCGCATTCTCCGGAAAAAATTCCTTGAATTCGCCATAGAGCTGCGCGGCAAGTGTCTTATTGTGCGATATAATAAGCGTAGGCTTGTTCAACTGTGCAATCACATTCGCCATTGTAAAGGTCTTACCGGAACCGGTAACACCCAAAAGCGTCTCAAACTGATTGCCTTCCTTAAAGCCCTTCACCAGTGCCTCGATTGCCTGGGGCTGGTCACCGGTGGGCTGGTATTGGGAATGTAATTTAAAATCCATCTTCTATAAAACCTCCCTGAACTACCTGTAAGCATTTCCATATCTCATCCCGATTATATCAGACAACAGAAAAAAAGTACAGAACAAAATCGAACTTTTGTTCTGTACTTTTTATTCCAGGAAATCTGATCATCTGTCACAGCTTACTCTGGTAATTACCGTCCACCAGAACTTCCTTTCCGATGATCACAAAAGCACCCGGTTCCTTATCATGGACAAGCTGTCTAAGTAACGGCAATTCATATTTGGACAATGCAGTCATCAGTACCGTTTCCTCGTTCCCGGTATAGGCTCCACCGCCCTTCCAGTAAGTAGCCCCTCGCCCCAGTTCCTCCATAATGGCATAGCGCAATTCCTCCACATGTTCTCTGCACACAATCCATGCCACCATATTAATTTTCTGGGTATGAACCCGATCCATGACACTGGAGGATACAACGGCATAGACCAGGGAATACACCGCAATCCGCGGGCTGTAAAGTATCATACAAATTCCATACACCAGAATATTCACGGCAAGATACACTTTTCCCATGCTCACATTCTGATGTCTGCGCATGATGAACAGACTGACGATATCCATTCCTCCCATAGTGGAAGATTCCCGCAGTACCATACCGATACCAGCCCCTGCCAACACCCCGCCAATTACACTGGAAGCAAAAATATCAGCCTCCATCAGCGGCGTATCAAATATCGGAATCACAGACAGCAGAAATGACATAACAGTCACCGTGAGGATTGTACTTGCCATAAACCGCTTCCCCAGCACCCGGATTCCCACAAGAAAAACCGGAATGTTAATCAGATAATAAATGATTCCCGCCACATCTGTATTTGCAAATGTAAACCCTGTTACCGCAAAAAACAAATTGCGCAAAAGCTGGCAGATTCCCATAACGCCACCGCTGTAAAGTCCAGCCGGAACAATAAACAGGTTTACTCCCACCGCATAAACTGCGGCGCCCAGAAACGCACCTGCCTGTTTTTCCAACTGCCTTGCTATCTCTTTCCCACACATATCACGCCTCTTATCTGACTTCTATTTTTTCAAACGCCTCTGTCGCACTGCTTCCTCGGAAATAAATCACCGGTGCTTGCGCATCTAGGACACACACAACAGATGCCAGCGTCATTTCCGGAGTTTTTCTGTGAATCGGGGGAGCGGACAGAACAGAAAACAGTTCCGTCGGTTCTTTCCGTTCCGGGGGCATTT
>JBJEJC010000120.1:0-9527 GCA_051877675.1 Roseburia sp.
TGTACGAAGACAGCTTTATTGAGAATCCGGGGGAACAGATTAACTCAATTCAGAGCACGACGCTGACGCTTTATTTTTCCAATGAGAATGGAGATGGGCTGGTAGAGGAAGTGCGGGAAGAAGTGTACTACAGCAGTAATATGTCTCTGGATAAGCTGGTTATGGAGCAGCTTTTGGATGGACCGCAGATTGAGGGGGCGAAGGCGGTCATTCCCAAAGGAACCCGCATTGTAAATGTTTCTGTGGTGGATGGGGTCTGCTATGTAAATCTTGATGACAATTTCCGCAATCAGGATTACGGTGTGAGCGAATCTGTGGTTATCTATGCTATTGTAAACTCACTTACAGAGCTTCCGAGTATTAATAAAGTGCAGATTTCCGTCAACGGTGATACCAGCGGCGTATATCGAGACAGCTATAAGCTGGCGGATATGTATGAGCGGGATCTGAGCTATATCAGGGAAGAAACGGCGACGGAAGTGGAGGAAATCACGGAGGAGGAGTAAATTTGGGGATTTGGAGACGACCCCTGTGCCGGATTGCGGCAGGATTCCTTCTGGGAATCCTGTTTGGTGTGTATGGCTGCACCTGGTATCTGGTGCTGGCTGCGGTTGTACTTGCCGGGTGCTGTCTGTATGCCTGCCAGGGAAGCGGAGCGGGGAGGCAACGCTTTTTTTATATGGCGGTAACAGCAGTATCATTGATGGGGGCACTGGTTCTGGGGCACTTCCGGTATGGGGAGGCACAGCAGTTTCGTGAGCAGTATCTGCCCGGGCTGCAGGATGGGATGCAACTTACAGTCCAGGGAGAATTGTATCAGAAAGAGTATAAAAACGGACAGTATATTTATTATCTGAAATCCTGCATCGTGGGATTGTCGAAAGAGCATATGCCGGGAATCACCCCGGTATCCTGTAATCATATCTTATTCTATTCCGATTCGGATGCTTGTGGAATCGGAGAAACCCTTGTATTGAATGGAACAGTTGAATTATGGAAACCCGCGGTAAATGAGGGAAATTTTGACGAGAGGGCGTATTACCAGGCACAGCAGTTGGATTTTAAACTGAAGGATGGAAAAGTGCTTGCTGTGTATGGAGAGACGAACCAGGTAAAAGAGTGGTTGTACCACCTTCGAGCGCGGCTTGGAAAAGTATATTCCGAATGCCTGTCAAGTGAGGACGGAGGAGTGCTTTCCACCCTGTTGCTGGGAGATAAAGCTTATCTGGATGGGGAAATAAAGGATTTATATCAGAAAACAGGAATTTCCCATGTGCTGGCAATCTCAGGGCTTCACATCTCCGTAATCGGTATGAGTATTTACCGGTTGCTCCGCAGGTTCGGCATGGGATTTGGCAGCTCCGGTGTGTTGTCTGCCGGAGTGATGCTTTGCTATGGAAGCATGGTTGGGATGGGAACCTCCGTAAAACGGGCGGTACTCATGTTTTGCATTATGTTGCTGGCACAGTTCCTTGGCAGGAGTTATGATTCCTTGAGCGCGTTGGCTGCAGCGGCATTATGGTTGTTGTGGGATAATCCGGAGATTTTATTTTATGCCGGATTTCTGTTATCCTTTGCGGCGGTGCTTGGTGTGGTCTGCATTGGTGGGCGGCTGGCAGGGGAGAAACAGAACGGTAGGAAGAAGCATTGGGAAAGAATCCGGGAGAGCCTTTTGGTCAGTGCGTCAATCCAGCTCGCCACGGTTCCGCTTATGGCATGGTTTTATTATGAAATACCGGTGTATGCCATGCTGGCAAACCTATTTGTATTACCGTTTGTGGCATACGTGGTATATCTGGGGGTTGGAGGAGGCTTGCTTGGTATGCTCTGGACTGTGGGAGCGGAGATACTGTTGTTTCCCTGTCATCTGATTCTGGCGTGGTTTGACGGGATATGCCGGTTCTGTACCAGCCTTCCCGGCGCGGTCTATATCTGTGGACGGCCTTCGTTGTGGAAACTGGCGGTGTACTACTGTCTGCTGGCTTTGGCAGTATGCTTTGCAGGACATCAGAGATTACATAAAACGAACAAGGCGGAAAAAACAGAAGAAATCGTAAAACGTGAGGGAACCTGGAGGACACTGGGCATTGGTGTGATTCTCATCGTGTTTCTTTTGTTTCACCCTACAGGAGGTTTTGAAATCGATGTGTTGGATGTGGGGCAGGGAGACGGCATTTTCATCCGCTCCCAGAATGGACGCACGATGTTTGTGGATGGCGGGAGTAGCAGTGTTTCCAAGGTGGGAAAATACCGGATGCTTCCGTTTTTTAAAGCAAAGGGAATTCGTCGGATTGATTTCTGGGCAGTGTCTCACACGGATGAGGATCATATTTCGGGGCTGCTTGAGATCCTTGCGAGCGGGTATCCCATAGACTGCCTTCTGGTATCGGAAGACATTGTCCGGGACGAAGCATTCGAGTCCTTGCGGACGCTTGCCGGGGAGCAGGGGACAGAGGTGTTGTTTGTGCAAAAGGGAGATGTGCTGCATCTGGGAGATGCAAGAATAGAAATCCTTTCCCCGGAGCGGGGAGCAGACGGGGAGGACAAAAATGCAAATTCCCTGGTGTTCTATTATGAGGAAGGGGACTTTTGCGGACTTTTCACCGGGGATATCGGGGAGAATGAGGAGCGCTGTCTGCTGGAAGAAGGAGCCATAAAGAAAGTGGATTTCTATAAGGCTGCACACCACGGCTCTCGCTACTCAAATTCCGCAGAATTACTCCAGGCATTGCGACCGGAAATTGCGGTCATTTCCTGCGCAAAGGAGAACAGCTACGGACATCCGCACCAAGAGACATTGGAAAGACTGCAGGAGGTTGGATGTGATATCTATTTTACGATGTATGGTGGGCAGATTACACTTGGGGCTGATGAGGATGGTCTATCGGTAAAATATCCTTTGATGACATATAAGTAGAGAGAAAATGGTGCATTTGCATGTAATCTCTAGCCCGCCAGGGGGCGTTCAATCTAGTAACTACATATAAATGCAGAATAAATTGAGGCTTTATATGCAACCTGTAGTTTTTCAAGGGTGTATTTTAGCCAGGAACTACATATAAGAGGAAAGCAAAAGAGAACTTTATATGTAGACCACAGCTATCCAAGGGTGTATTTTAGCCAGGAACTACATATAAGAGGAAAGCAAAAGAGGACTTTATATGTAGACCACAGTTTTCCAAGGGTGTATTTTGGCCAGGTACTACATATAATGGGAAAGAAAAAAGAGGATTTATATGCAGATTACAGCTTGCCGGAGATGCGCCTGAACTATAAATTACACATAAAAAGAGGAAAATACAAATTTAGATGAAAGTGAGGAAAACTATGAAAGAGGTTATCGCATTATTACAGGAAAAATTAGCATATTACGAGAAAATAAATAGCCAGGCAACAAGGAATCTTGCCAAAAATCATCAAGAAGGTGGGTTGCGTGTGAATAAATCCAATGGTTCCTATCAGTACTATCTATGTACGAAGAAGGGAGATACCAAAGGTACTTATCTGCCTAAAGCCAAACGGGAAATTGCAGAAGCCATTGCACAGAGGGATTATGACAAGCAAGTTTTAAAATGCACAAGCCAGTGGCAGCAATGGATAGAAAAGACAATAAAGAGTATGCCGCAAACAAATCTATTAGATATCTATAACAAATCCCAGGGGCGCAAGCACCTTATAAAACCATATGAGATTTCTGATGATGAGTACGCCAAGCAGTGGGAAGCTATTCGATATGCAGGAAAATCCTTTGAACTGGATGCTTGCGAAATTTATACAGAGAGAGGGGAACGGGTTCGTTCGAAGTCAGAAAAAATGATTGCAGATAAATTGCATATGTTGGGGATTCCATATCGATATGAGTTTCCGGTAAAATTAAGTGGGTATGGCATAGTCTACCCGGATTTTCTGCTGCTTAACAAAGATACGAGGAAGGAATACATTTTTGAACATTTTGGAATGATGGACACGTCGGACTATGCGGATAAGGTCATCAGGAAAATTCATCTATATGCAAATAGTGGGTATATAGTGGGGAAAAATCTGTTGTTGTCCTGGGAGACAAGCAGCATACCAATGGATATGAGGGCGGTAGAAAAGATGCTGATTGCTGCATTACTGTAGGATTAAAGTGTTATGCAGCCGATTCTTTATGAGGGGTGAACATATCGTGAATGAGCATCAATGCTGGATGTTACTTGCGCTGAAAAGAGTATCAAAAATCAAGATTGTTTCATCATATGAAATTTAATGAGCCGGAAAATTCTTTTACTTGACAAAATGGAGATATCTCATTAAAATCCTGGCATATTTTAGAAAGAGTAATTGATTAACGGAAGGGTTAATCATTACGGCGCTGGAATTGGAAATTAATAGAAAATGAAGGGAGTCTGAACAAGACTTGCTGGTGGTGAACCCCTTTTCTGCAATTAACAAGGAAGGAACATTATGAGTAAGGTTTTATGCTCTACGGGAGCGCTTCTGTTATATGGTGGAGACTATAGACTGCTGGAGCCTCTATCAAAGCAGCTACTGTATGATGGATATGAATTTATGATAGACAGTCCTTATTACAGTGATGTAGAAACATTGATCAGTTTCTTGAGAGAAATAAACCTGTATATACCGGTTGTGCATTGTGAAAAAGGTATAGGCGAAAGTATAAGTAAGGGGCAGGAATTCGACCTGCAGGAGGCTTATGATAAGTTTGAAATAAATTGCCATATAGCAAAAAATATTGGTGCTGAAAAGATGGTAATTCACCTGTGGGACGGACGAACCTCTGATTCAAAATTTGAAAATAATTTAACCGGTTATGCCGTGCTTGTTGAAGATTACAACCAGAGAGATAGAATAAAAAATTATTTTGTCAGTTTTGAACGCAGAGTTTGGTATTTACCGGAATCTTTCAGGGCGATATAAAATGAGACATTGGCTTCCGAATCCGTGATGGGAATTGCCACTCTGTTTTCCGGAAGAGCTGAGCCTTCCAGAGTGATATCAGTTACAAAGCAGGGCAAGGATGAATTATTTACCAGTTCATTAAATTCAAAGTCATCATTTTGAACCAAAAACCTGGAGGCTGGCATTTTCTGTCGGCACATCTTATCCCAGAAACCGAGCTCAGAACGGAGCAGGAAGTTATATCCGTTCAGCTCTTTGGTGGTTACAGACCTTTTGGATGCAAGCTCGTGAGTTTTTGGAATGCATACAGAAAGATGCTCTTCCATAAAGAAAAACTGTGCATCGGTGGATAATTTCTCTGACAGGGAAGGCAAAATGAGGATGTCATAGGAATTCTCTGAAATAGCAGTTCCAATTTCATTCATATCGCAGATTGAGGACGCGATGGTCATTGACGGATATAGCATACTTAACATCGGGAGCAATTTCCAAACCGGAGCCGGAGCGCAGGATTTGAGAACAATCGTCTGCAGGCTCCGGTCATACTCTTTCACCTTCATTAATGTATCAGAAGCAGCAGAAAGCAAAGCTTTACTGTATTCTACAGCTTTCCATCCGGTGGCGTTCAGTGTAAGTTTGTTTTTGGTGCGATTAAAAAGCGGCACTTCAAAAGCGGCTTCTATATTCTGCATGGAGCGGCTTAAGGTTGGGGTAGAGATATGAAGGCGCTCTGCAGCTTTTGTAAGGGAACCCGTTTCTGCAAATACTACAAATTGTTCTAATTCATAAAGGTTTAGCACGGTCATCAACCTCCAATGTGCGTGTCAGCTTTCATAAAATGAAAAGTGCTTTCTACTATTGCTATTGTACATTTAAATTATGTTTGGTAAAGTTTAATTGTAAAGACATGGAAAAATGTTTGTATACTGGCGCTGGTTACAAGGGACTCTATGTCACAAAAGTCGATGTAAGGATTTTAAAATTGCACAAGGAAGAAATGAATACAATTGCTGGTCTGGATACAGCTACAAGTTCATTCTTTTCGCATCAGGACCCTGCTATGGTGGAATGGTTTGGTAAAATGGTGGAAGAGCGTAAAGAGCAGCCTCTTTTGCGCATCCGGTAATATTGTCTGGTAACTTTTTATAGTGAAAAAGTCCCCTCCGGTGCTTGAAGTCCGGCAGTGCTCTGTGGTAAAATATTAGACATGAAAAACATCGATGAGGACATCAGAACAGGACAATTGAAACAGATTTATCTGCTCTATGGGACAGAGGCATACTTGAGAAAGCAATACCGGGATAAGCTTAAGAATGCGATGGCGGCGCCGGATGATACCATGAACTTTACTGCTTTCGAGGGAAAAGATACCAATCCCAGGGCGTTGATCGATTTGGCGGAGACACTGCCTTTTTTTGCAGACCGGCGTGTCATACTGGTGGAAAACAGCGGATTTTTTAAAAATTCCTGTGAGGAGCTGGCAGACTACCTGCCGCAGGTGGCAGCCACCACCCACTTTATTTTTGTGGAGGATGAGGTGGATAAGCGTTCCAAGATCTATAAAGCGGTGAAGAACAGCGGGAGGATTGTGGAATTTGCCACGCAGACGGAGGAGCTTCTCACCCGATGGATTCTTGCGCGCCTGAAGAAAGAGGGGAAGAACATTACAGGACCTGTCATGCAGCTGTTTTTGACAAAGACCGGTACAGACATGGGCAACATTGACAGAGAGCTTGAGAAGCTGATCTGCTATACGATGGATAAGAGTGTCATCGAGGCGGCGGATGTGGAGGCAATAGCAACCGAGCAGACCACCAATAAGATTTTTGAGATGGTGAATGCCATTGCAGAGCACAATCAGAGAAAGGCATTGGACTTTTACTACGATCTTCTGACCTTGAAGGAACCGCCAATGCGGATTCTGTATCTGATTACCCGGCAGTTTCAGATTCTTATGAATATCAGAGATATGTCGGGAAAAGGGTTTGACCAGCAGACCATGGCACAGAAAGCGGGGATACCGCCTTTTGCAGTGCGCCGGAATATAACCCAGGCAAAGGGATTTACCATGCTCCAGCTTAAGCAGGCGCTTATGGATGGTGCAGAATTGGAGGAAGCGGTGAAGACCGGACGGATGGACGACCAGATGGCAGTGGAGGTTTTTCTAATGAAGTACAGCAGAAAAGCCGATAAAATATAATATACTTAGGGAAAGATTCGGGAGGAAAACAAATGAGTGGACAGTCTGAAAAAGGAAGACAGAAGGTAAATTTTTTGCATTCCATCACAGCAGAGATTATGCTGCTTGTGGTTGTAGTAGTGATATTGGCGGTTTTCGGGTTTGTAGTTACTGCCATACCGAAGGCGAAGAAAGCCGTGCAGAATACGAATCAGGCATATATTTTAAGTATGGCGACAATGGCGTCTGACCTACTGGATAAGACCATCGGTGACGGGGAGGGAACTACAGAACAGTATGCAGCGGAGCTTTCCGATATACAGATGGATGGAATAGATTCCTCATATGCATATCTGGTTGCACCGGATGGAACCATGCTTTACCATCCCACGGCTGAGAAGATTGGCAGTCCGGTGGAGAATGCGGTAGTTACCGGTGTGGTGGCAAGGCTTCAGGCAGGGGAGAAGCCGCAGGCAGCGGTTGTTTCTTATGAGTTCAAAGGGAAGATTAAATATGCAGCGTATTCCCTTACCGGCCAGAACCAGATTGTTGTGGTGACTGCGGATGAGGATGAAATCCTGACAGACCTGAATGCCATGGCAAGAAGTGTGTATGTTATCTGTGTCATCAGCATGCTGCTCTGTGTTACAATCGGCTATTTCATGAGTCGGATAATCTGCAAGCCCATTCAGCAGTTGACAGAGATTATTGACGATACGGCAAGATTTGATTTCCGGCATAATGCGAACAGCAACAAGCTCTGTTCCAGAAAGGATGAGACCGGAGCGATGGCGAGATCGGTACGTCTTATGCGTAAAAATATCCGTGAGATGATAGCGGCTATCGAAGGGACCAGCGATAAGATTGTGGACACGGTGCATGGTCTGCAGGATGTAACCAGTACGGTGGATACCATGTGTACGGATAACTCAGCCACAAGCCAGCAGCTTGCGGCAGGAATGGAGGAGACCGCAGCTACAACAGAGACCATTAACGGCAAGATTGGAAGGATTAAAACGGGGGCAGAGGAAATTACGGAGCTTACTATAAATGGCACCAAGGCTTCCGAGGAAATTATGCAGAGAGCGCAGAAGTTGCATGATACCACAATCGCGGCAAGCAGCAAGACGAGAGAACTCTATGATGCTGTAAAGACGAAAGCGGATGCGGCGATTGAAGGCTCAAAGGCGGTTTACAAGATTAATGAGCTTACAGATACGATTATGGCAATTTCATCCCAGACAAGTCTTCTGGCACTGAATGCCAGCATTGAAGCGGCGCGAGCCGGAGAGGCGGGCAGAGGCTTCGCCGTCGTTGCAACAGAGATTGGAAACCTTGCAAATCAGACCTCTCAGGCAGTAGCGGATATCAATGGAATTGTGGATGAAGTGAACCTTGCGGTTACAAAAATGTCCGACTGTCTTGAGGAGACCGGCGGTTTTCTGGAGAATACTGTTCTGACCGAGTATCAGGAGTTTGAGAAGGTCAGTGTACAGTACAGTGATGATGCCAATGTATTCAAATCCAATATGCAGGGTGTGGAGAATGCCATGGAGCAATTGAGGGATGCGATTGACGCCATTGCATTGGCGCTTTCCGGCATCAACAGCACCATCGGGGAATCCACAAGTGGAATCGCAGATATTGCAGAGAAGACGACCAATATGGTGGAGAAGACGGGAACCACGCATGAGATGGTGGAGAGATGTAACGAGTGCTCCGGCGAATTGAAACAGATTGTAGACAAATTTGTTATGGAATAGAAAGCATGAAAAAGCGGACTGCTACAGCGGTTCGTTTTTTTATTTCATGGGAAAGGCTTTTGCTGTAGCCATAAATGGCACTGCCCGCACACTTTGACCAACAAAAAAACACCGGTATGACGGTACCGGTGTTCTGCGACAGCTGGGTTAGTGCTGTACGATTATATTTAAGCTAAAGTGTTGACAAGCTTTGTCAAACGGGAAACTTTTCTACCAGCATTGTTCTTGTGGTAAACTCCCTTGGAAGAAGCGCTCTCAATGGTAGAGATCGCAGTCTTTAAAGCAGCATCAGCAGCAGCCTTATCCTTTGCAGCTACAGCAGCCTCAACCTTCTTGATAGAAGTCTTAACCTCAGATCTGATAGACTTATTTCTAGCAGCTCTTGTCTCAGAAACGATAATTCTTTTCTTTGCAGATTTAATGTTAGCCAATCCGTACACCTCCAATTCACTCTCGTAATTGTTCATGATTGTTACATTAAAGCCGGACACGGACAGTTCAATGTAAGCACACTAGAGTATTTTATGACATTATAAGAGAGATGTCAAGACTTGTTTCACAAGATTTTGGAAAAAATTTCACAAAAATGGTGCAGGGGATAATTTTCCGATACAATGGCAAACTAATAGCGGGTCTTCGACAGTTGCTCCCTCTTTTTAATTGAACAGGAATCTCCCCAAGCC
>JBJEJC010000121.1:0-9489 GCA_051877675.1 Roseburia sp.
GGTTCCCAGATCCCCCGTGATGATCCGGTCGTAATCAGCCGCCGTTCTCCCGAAATCAAACAGGTGCTGGCAGATGGTGTCCGCTGCCGCCGGTGCCATGGCAGCTCCCATATTCATGGAATCCTTCACTCCGTAATCCATAATCTTACCGGTGGTGATGCCGGTGATGCGCACCTTGCTTTTCCGTTTTCCCAGCACAAAGGCACCGCTTCCCGTCACTGTCCAGGTTGCCGACAGCGGCCGCTGGTTGGCGTATTCCAGAGGAAATCGGAACTGTTTTTCTGCACTGGCAAAATGGCTCGAGGTCATGGACACCACATAATCGGCATAGCCTGCTGCCACGCACATGGCTCCCAGGGAAAGCGCCTCTCCACAGGTGGAGCACGCCCCGTAAAGCCCGAACAACGGCACCTGGTAATCCATCAGACCAAAGGAGGTGGCGATATCCTGTCCCAGAAGATCCCCGGAAAATAAATAACGGATGTCCTCTTTTTTCAGCTTTGCTTTTCCCACTGCCATGGAAAATGCTTCCTTCTGCAAGGTGCTCTCCGCCTCTTCCCATGTGTTTTGTCCGAATTTATCATCCTCCCCCACCACATCAAAGCAATGTCCCAGGGGACCCTCCCCCTCCTTTTTCCCAACAATGCTGGCACTGCTCAGAATGTAGGGTGCCTCTGCAAACTGCAGACTCTGTTTTCCTACCTGCACATCCATACTCATCCATCCTTTTTTCTTTTTAGTATGGATTCCGAAGCTGTTTTTTATTCTCTTTTTTCGGAGCGAATGCAACTTGCGATTTTCTCTGGACGAAGTCTTAAATGATGACACAGCAGAAGAAACTCGTCCCCGTCCAATGCTTTCTGATAGCCCACCCGCAGTTTTTTCGCCGGAATCCCGGTTTCATTCTCCATCTGTTCCGGCGTAATTCCATTGGTTTTCAGATAATCAATGATATAATCCGTTACTCTCGATGAACCCATTTTTGCATACTCCCTCCCGCTTTGTATATACTATATACTATTCTTGTATCATAAGATTTGCAATTCATTTTTTCTTGCAAAGGCAGAATCAGTTGACTACAAAAACCAGCTGCTCTATGATATTTTCATGAGGTAAACGGAATGAGAAATGAGCTGATTGCAAAAGTACTAAAGGAATATCGTAAGAAAAATCATTTATCCGTCACAGATGTGGCGCTGCGCCTTCAGGAGCAGGATATCAATGTGGCAGCCAAAACAATTTATGGTTGGGAAAGCGGTCAGGCAAAGCCAAGCGCTGACATGCTTTTAACTCTTTGCGAGATGTACAATATCACAGACATTTTATCTGCTTTCGGATACCGGGAACAGGAGGATTTTCACATCACTGCATCAGAACAGCGCCTGATTGAAGCTTACCGTGCACACCCGGAATTGCAGGAAGCAGTCAATATTCTCCTGCTGCACGGAAGAAACCGTAGGCCTGCCCGCAACGTGGAACACCCGCGGACGGGTAACGCGAAACGACCAAAGGAATAAACAAAGGAAGCCGCCCCTGCGATATCGCAGAGACGGCTTTTTGCATCACCTTCTAACGTTTCATTGCCCGTAATTTCTCTTTGTCTTCCCGTGGCACACGGTAAGATTCCAGCATTTTCTGAATTGCCTTGTTATATGTAAAATCATCCAGATGATTGTTGTGAAGAAATGCCTCTGTTTGTGCCGGAAATTTGGCATAGGCAGTGGCAAGTCCCCAGGCAACTCCCATCTTACGGTAATATCCATCGTGATGCAGGCTGTCCCAGACTGACAGCACACGTTCTATGTATTCTTCAGTCAGAAAATGGTCCATCAGCATCACCGCCACGACACGCTGCTCAAATTCTGCGGCAGAATCCCGATACTTCATCAGAAAGTCCCAGGTCACCTCCCGGTGCTTCTGCGCAATCTTTAAGGTAGCGCAGAAAACATCATTGACAGACCAGTCGTGAATTTTCGGTATAAATTCCTCCGCACGCGCCAGCACTTCATCAATATCCGCCTTTGCGTAACCAATGACAAGTCCCTGCAGCATAATTTCCTCATAGGTGTCATCCGTTGCACCGTCCAGATATGCGCGCCAGTCCTCCTTTGCAATACGCTTTGCAAGCTCTCTGAGCTCCGGTACCCGCACACCAAGAATTGGATCTGTGCCAGGAATCAGGGAAGAAGTAAAGATCTGGAATTTCGGATCGGTATGCATATGCAGATAGGTTTTTATTTCCTCATTCGTCATTTCATCTGTTTCCTCCGGCAATCTGTTTTCCTACAGTATAGCCGAATCAGAAAGGCTTCTCAATCCTTTTTTCTCACGAATCCTCATACAGTTCACCGTCCACAATCCGAACCACACGGTGAGCGTGTTCCGCAACACCGAGATCGTGGGTAATCATCACTATGGTATTTCCCATGTCGCTTAAGCGCTGGAATAGTTTTAAAACCTCCGCACCGCTGCCGCGGTCGAGAGCCCCCGTCGGCTCATCCGCCAGAAGCATGGCGGGCTGTCCCACCAGCGCCCTAGCAATTGCCACCCTCTGCTGCTGTCCACCGGAAAGCTCGCTCGGTTTATGGTCCATGCGCTCGGTAAGCCCCAGCATATCAATGATTTCTACACTGGCATCCTCTGCCTCCCGCAGGGTCATTCCCCGCATCAGAAGCGGCATTACAATATTCTGACGCACATTATAGGTGGGAATCAGATGATATTTCTGAAAAATAAATCCGATTTTCCGGTTCCGGATATTTACCAGTTCCTTTTCCGCAGCCCGCTCAATCTCCACACCGTCCAGGCAATAGGTGCCGCTGTCCATCACATCCATGCAACCGATAATGTTCATCAGTGTACTTTTTCCGGAACCGGACGGACCTAAAATGGCAAGGTACTCTCCCTTCTCCACGGTAAGAGAAATGTCCTTTAATACGTGGAGCGGACTTTCTCCCATTTCATAGGACTTATTGATTCCCTGCATCTGAATAATCGGCACCGCTGTCATCGCCCCGGCCAATTTCTCCGGCATTGCTGCAACGTCCATGTTTTTCCTCACTTTCCGCTATTTCAGCATCCATATTTCAACAATCACTTCATTTCCGTCTGCATCAGTCTCAAGCAGAAGCTTTAAGATATCTCCACTGGCAAGCCGGGAGAAGGTGGTCTGCGTGCCCGCTGACGTATGCACGGTCACTCCCACCGGAATCAATGTGGTGACAGCGTTCATGCTTTCACCGCCCGGCATACCTCCCCTGCCCGACTTTTCGCCATCGTCCACTCTCTCTCCGTCATCCGGCCTCTCTCCGTCATCCGGTCTCTCTCCGCTATCCGGTCTCTCTCCGTCATCCGGTCTCTCTCCGTCATCCGGTCTCTCTCCGTCATCCGGCCTCTCTCCATCGCCTGGTGCGCCGGATTCTCCATGTCCCGGGAATCCCTTCGCATCACTCTCCGTACTTTCCTCTGCACTCCCGTCTTCTGCATTGAGCGATAAATCCTTTTCTCCGTCTGCTGCCTGATCCATGTTTCCCTTATCCGCCAACGCTTCCGTATTTTCCGCTTCCGTATCCCCGGAGGTCACCATGGACTCATCCACCTCTACATATGTAATCTCATTTCCCTGAATGGAGGTTACATAGGCGTAGGCATACCGCTGGTTTTCCGACAATTCTGCCGCTGCTGCCGTGTTTTGCTGCCGGAAAAACAAAAATCCGCCTGCCGCAAGTCCTGCCGCTGCCACTACAGATGCAACAGCAATCACAATTCCTTTTTTCTTCATCCTTAAAGTCCGCCTTTCCTACTCTGCACTCAGCGCTTCCACAGGCACCAGCTTGGATGCCTTATACGCCGGGTAAAATCCGAATATGGTTCCGGTTGCCACCGCAAACACAAGGGCAACTCCCATCGCTGCTGCCGACAGTTCCACACGTACCCCAAGATAACGAACCACCGGAGTGACCAGAAAGCTTGCCCCTACGCCCAGCACACCACCAATCAGGCTGATTGCCGCCGCCTCAAGCAGGAACTCAAACAGGATACAGCGCTTCGAACAGCCGATTGCCTTCAGGATACCGATTTCGTTGGTCCGCTCCTTTACGGAGACAAACAAGACATTCATAATGCCGATTCCTCCCACTACAAACACAATTCCTGCCATTGCAATCAACAGCATTGTCAGAATCTCATTGGATGCAGAAGCCGCTTCCATCTTACTGCCGGCATCCTCAAACGTGAACTCTGCGTTGGGGTAGGAGCCAGCCAGAACATCCGTCACCTGCGCGATGACGTCCTCCACCTGTTCCACATCCTCCGCAAGCACGGTAATGGTAGGATTTGCATTTGTACCCACCAGATATTTTACACCGGTCTCATACGGAATAAAGATGGCATCGTCCGGGCTGATTCCGGATGCCACGGTTCCCATCGCAAGGAGCACTCCGTTTACCTCATAAGGGCGGTCATCGATGTAAATGATACTGCCATAGGCATCTATGGCGCTTCCGAAGATTTCCTCTGCCACAGTGGCTCCCAGAATACATACCTTTTCCTTGTTCTCATCATTTGACTCTGTGATAAATTCGCCTACAGAAAGCGAAAGATTGCTGATGGATGCATAATTTTCCTTGACTCCGGCAATGGTATAGGTCTGCTCCTCCTCCAAATCTCCACCGTCCACTGTGGTTTTCGTGGAATAGGAGATGGTCGCCGCTGAAATTCCCTGCACGAAGGTCTCAATATCATCCACATCCTCCTCGGTCAATGTGATTTTTTCCTGGTTAATGCGGTCTTCCATATCCTTACCGCCGCCCATAAAAAAGCCGCCTCTATCTCCGGAGGAAGAATCCCCGCCCGGGAAACCGCCATCCATGGAAGGTCCTCCTGCATTGTCCCCGCCCACGGAGGCATCACCACCGCCCATAGAAGGCATTCCTCCTCCGCTGCCGCCTCCCATGGAGGGCATTCCTCCCTCGCTGCCGCCTCCCATGGAAGGCTGTATTGCACCGGCAGAGCCGTTGCCGGAATTTCCGGCAGATGCCCCACCGCGGTTTGTTCCACCGTCATAGGAAATGTCGATGGCTCCCGCATTCAGGTTCTTGAACTGATCCGCAACGTCCGCCTTCCCGCCCTTTCCAATGGCAATTACCATGACAATCGTCGCAGCTCCCACCACGATTCCGATGGAAGTCATAATTACTTTAAATTTGTTCTGTGTAATGTTAAGCCACACCAGCCGTAAAAGTTCCTTTGGTCTCATTCGGTCACCACCTGGCTTTCTATAAGTACAACATCTCCCTCTGCGAGGCCGGAGGTAATCTCTACATTCACCCCGTCGGAAAATCCGGTCAGCACCTCGACCTTACTGATATTTCCATCTGCATCCTTTACCTTCACGTAAGAGGAGGTTCCCTCATTTCGAATCGCCTTATTGGAAACATAGATTACATCGGTAACCTGCTTCTCAATAAAGGTCACACTTCCGGTCATATCGCCGTAGATTCCGTCCGTATCCCCGTCAAACAGTACCGTCACATTGTAGGATACTGTGGAAGAACCGCTGGATGCCGATGCATCGATGCTTTGTACCGTCCCGGAAAAGCCGGTATCCTCATACGCAGTCAGGGTGATTTCTACCGTATCCCCCACTGCAATCTGGGCAATGTCCTCCTCAGAAACAGAAACCGTTATGGTCACCGCTTCGGGATCAGAAAGGGTCAAAATACTGGTATCGGAGGACAATTCATCCCCTGCCTCATATCCAAGCGCCGTAACGGTTCCCGTATACGCAGCATAAATGGTTCCGTCACCGATGAAGGCTTCAAAATCCGCAAGTGCCTCCTGTGCATCTTCCAGGGTATCCTGCGCGGTATCCACCGTATCGGAAACTCCGTTTACATCCACGCTGTACTGTTCCTCTGCATTCTGATATTCCAGCAGGGTTTCCTCATAGGTCTTCTGCGCTTCGATGGATTTCGTAGTATAATTATTCTGCGCTGCCTGAAGCTTCTGGTTTAATGTCTCATAATTTTCCTGCTCGGCTGCCAGTTCTGCACTGTATCCCTTTCCCGCTTCCACCAGTTCCTCATAATAGGCAATCTTTGCCTGGGAATTATGTACCTGCCCCAGGATTTCTCCCATTTCTTCCTCCAGTTCCGACAGCGTATTTTCGTACACCTCCAGTGCCGTCGTTCCCTTTGCCACACTCAAATCATAGGAATAATCTGCCGCAAGTTTCTGCTTCGCCGCACTTATGTTTGCTTCGTTTACCTGCGCCTGTGCCTCGCTCACCGCTTCCTCAAGTTCCAACCGGTATTCCTGAATGCTGTCCTCCGTAAGCTTTAAAACCGCATCTCCCTCTGTTACCTTCTGTCCCACAGCGACATAGACCTGCTCCACCTCAAGCGCCGTTGTGGAGGAGGAGCTGGTGGAACCGCCCATCCCGCTCTGCTGGGAGGAGGACGATGAGCTTTCCTCATAGTCCACATCCTGCGTCACAGTACCAAGTGTCACACTGCCACTCTCAGTCACACCCACAGTCAGATTTCCTTTCTGCACTGTGGTTTCCTTATAGACCGTTTCCGCCTCCTGACTTCCATTCCCCTGATATGCCCAGACGCTCACTCCTGTCACCAGCACTGCGGCTGCCGCAGCGCCTGCTATAATCTGTTTTCTTTTTGCCATCACTTTGTTCCTCCTGTTTCTATCAGACAGATATCACCCTCTTCTAATCCCTCTGTCACCACAATATAGTTCTCTGTGCATGTTCCCACCGTCACCGTGATTTCCTTTACTTCGCCGTTCTCATCATACAAAAGCGCAGTTCCTGAAGTCCCGGTTCCCTGCTCTATGGCATCCAGTGCCACATAGGTCACATCCTCCAGTGTTCCATACCGGAACGTAAGTGACGCAGAAAGTCCGGAGGAAAGCTGCCCTTCCGTATTGTCAATGGCAACCACCACCGCATAGGTCACCTTAGAGGCGCTTCCGTCCGCGGTCGCCGAAGATGCAATGGATTCCACTGTTCCGCTCAGGCTGCTCCGAACTCCCGAAACGGAAACCTCCACTTCATCTCCCACCGATACCTTCGCTATATTCTCCTGCTCCACCTCCACGGAAATGGTGATTTCCGTCGTATCATAATAAGAAACAGCCACCACGTTTGCAATTAAAAAGTCTCCTGGTTCATAGGAAACCGCAGCCAGCGTGCCTGCCTGCTCTGCCGTAATCACTCCGTTTTCCAGAGAAAGCAGTTCGTCCTGCTGTTCCTTCACCGTATCCAGAGCCTCCTGTGCATCGTCCACCGCTGACTGAAGTTCCGCCAACGCTGACTGATACACCGTCTCGGCAGAATTTCCTTCCAGCACTGCCGCATCATAGCTGTTCTGGATTGCAAGTTTCTCGGCTTCATAGGACAGACGGGTCTCCTCGTATTCCGCCTCCAGCCCACCGAGACTTCCTGTAAGTTCCGTCACCTTTGCTTCGGCAGTCTGGATATTCTGCTCATACGCCTCTGTCGCCTGCTGCAAGGTCTCCTGTGCCTGTTGCAAGGTATTTCGTGCCTCATCGGATGATTTCTGTGCCTCCTCAAGCTCCTGGTCCGCGCTCTCGAGTGCCTCATACATGGAAATCATCTCAAGCACCTGTTTCTTTAGCTGCTTTGTTTCCTCTTCGCTCTGTTCATCCGTTTCACTTTTTGCCGATTCCTCCAATGCAGCAAGAATCGCATCAAATTTCTCCTGCGCCTCCTTACTGTTCTTCTGCGCATCCTCGAGCGCTTCCCCGGCAGCCGTGCTGCTCTCCTGTGCCTCCGTCACAGCCGCCTCTTTCTCTTCAATGCCTGCATTGGTATAATATGTATTATTGTCCAGATTGCTCTGATACTCCGCAAGCTGCTCCGATGCCTCCTCGTAAGCATCCTTTTTCTCCTGTAATTTAAGATCCAGCTCGCTCAGCGACGTATCATATGCCGTCTGGGCATTTTGCAGGGCAAGCTGCGCATCCTGTCTTGTATATCCCGCCTCCAGCGCACCGGATTCATAATCCGTCTGTGCTGTTTTCAATGCAGACTGCGCCTGCGCAACCACTTCTTCATAATAAGCGGCAGCTTCCTGCACACTTTCATCCGTAAGCTTCATCAGAGCATCCCCGGCTTCCACGGTATCCCCGGCTTCCACATACACTTCTTCTATTTCAAGCTTCACCGATCCCGCGCTAAGCTCCGGTATCTGGCTTATCGCGGATATCTGTGTCGTTCCTTCTTCTTCAAATGTAAGCTCCAGATTTCCTTTTTTTACTTCCGTCTCGTCATATTGTGGCTCTGATACCTTTTCACCCGCATTGACCGCCGCATAGCCCGCACTTCCTGCCACCAGCACCGCTGCCAGAACGCCCGCCGCTGCCATGGCAATTCTTTTTTTCACAATCATGGCCTTCCGCTCTCCTTTTTCCTTTTCAAGATTCGGAAATCAAATGGGCCTCACTGAATTATGACTACCAAATCTTTTGAGAATAGTTTAACAGCGGAAGTTCATGGGCATTTGAAAGTTATGTGATGAACAGGTGAAGAAATCGTTAAATAAGTGTGTCCGCCTGCCTGCAGTAGGCTTCAAAAACCGCAACCGGAAGCGGTTTTGAATAGTAATAGCCCTGGATCAGCTCACAGTCCATCTGTTCCAGCGCCAGCTTCTGCTCCTCCGTCTCCACACCCTCTGCCACTACCTCAATATCCAGCGAGCGAAACAGCTCCAGAAGTCCCCAGACAATCTTTTTTCCACGCTCCTGTCTGGGAAAGTCATTCCGGAAAAAGCATTTGTCCAGTTTCACCGTGTCAAATTCCAGTTCCTGAATCGCGTTTAAATTGGAATAGGCTTTTCCAAAATCATCCATGGCGCAACGGGCTCCCCGCTTGTGTGTCCAATCCAGAAGTCTGTGCATACGTTCCACGTCATGGTATGCCATATTTTCCGTAATCTCCAGCTCCAGATATTCCGCAGGAGCTTCCGTTTCTTCCAGAATCCGGTCATACTCCTCCAGAAGTTTCGGATACTCCATGTCATATTTCGAAACATTCACAGAGATGACCACCGGCTCCACACCGTTTACCTTCCAGTGATGCAGGAGTTCGCAGACCCGGCGGAACATATAAAGGTCGATTTCCAGAATCATGCCACTGTACTCCAGGAACGGGATGAACGAATCCGGCTGCAATCTCCCATATATCGGGCTGTTCCAGCGTACCAGTGCCTCAGCCCCACCGATTCTTCCGGTTTTCGGATTCACCTTCGGTTGTAGGTACATTTCAAACTCACGCCGCTGCAAAGCATTCTGTAATACCCGGAAAAACTTATTTTCTGCCTGTTCCTTCATCGTCCTTCTACACTTCCTTCCATACTGACATCATTTATCATTATCCTGGTGATTAGTATACCCAGAAAAAAGTAAAAAAATTGTCAGATGAACACGATTTCCGGCATATTTTAGGGACGTATC
>JBJEJC010000122.1:0-43299 GCA_051877675.1 Roseburia sp.
GGCAAAACTTTTCTCAACGCACGCTCCATCTCGGAGGTTTCAATCGGCTTAGAAACAAATTCGTCAAAGCCTTCCTGTAAAAACATTTCCCTTGCACCACTGACGGCATTCGCAGTAAGCGCAATCACAGTAAGTACTCTGCCTGAATCCTTTGTGATTTTGCGGAGCTGCTTTAAGGTCTCCACTCCATCCATCTCCGGCATCATATGATCCATGAATATAAGGTCAAAGTCCTCCCTCTCGCAAATCTCGATTGCCTCTCTGCCGCTTTCTGCTGTTTTCACCTTCATCTGATAACCCTTGAAAATTTCTTCCGCAACCATCAGATTCATTGGCTCATCATCCACCACAAGCACGGTGACATTCGGACAGATCATCCGTTTTTCCCGGAACATCTCCGCATCCTCTGTGGCTACGGCATTCAGTATACTGGCTACCGTAAAGCTATAGAAGGGCTTGCGGAGAAGTCTGACCCTGCTGCCCTGGGGCAGGATGAAATCCTCATCTCCCACCGCAAAGACCCCCATACTTTCCGCCAGTTCTTCAAAATAGGATTTATTTTCCTCGTATTCTTCTCTTCCAAGGAAAAGGTGCGTCAACTGATATACGGAAGTCAGTTTTTTCATTTCCTCGATATTGTAGGCTCTGTGCAATGGAATATCCAGTCCCTGAACCATATGGGAAATCATCTCATTATAATAATCCCTTACCTCCGGGACCTCATACTTCTCCGGCCGCAGGAAACATGCCAGACACAGGCTCGTCCGGTTCTCCACCACCATACTCGGAGCTTCCTCCGACACCTTCTGCGGGATGCTGACAGACACTGTGGTACCGCTTCCAAGCGTGCTTTCAATCTGCATGAAGCCCTCCATAGAAGTAACCATTCCATACACAATCGAGAGTCCCAGCCCCAGTCCTCCGGCTCTGCGGTTTCTGCCGCCGTTTGACTGGAAAAACCGCTCTTTGATTTTCCCCAGATCTTCTTCGGCGATTCCGATACCAGTATCACACACCCTGATACAAAGATTGATGCCATAGGGCTTATGCAGCGCATAAACCCTGACATAAACGCCGCCTCTCTTCGTAAACTTGATGGCATTATCAATCAGGTGCATTAATATCTTTTTGATTTTCCTTCCATCCCCAAGAAGAACAGACGGGATGCCTGCATCAACATCCAGAATAAGCTCCCGCGTATTCTCCCGCATCAGCAGGCGGTTTCCGGCAATAATATCATTTACTATGGACGTAATCATATAGGTGTCTTCGCCCACCTTAATTCTTCCTGTATCGATTTCCGTATAATCAAGAATATCCTCAATCTGATTAAACAGTCTGCCGCCTGCCTTCTGCACGGAGACGATATCCTTTCTTTTCTCTGCATCTGTTTCATTCTTCAGCATGACCGCTGTGATGCCCGTTACCGCATTGATCGGTGTGCGAAGCTCATGGGAAACATTTGCCAGGAAATCCTCTGTTCTGCGGTTTGTTTCTTCTAACTCCGCAATTTTACTGTCTGTAATCTTTTTCTCCGTCTGGCGCCTTTGTATCTCAATCTCAACCAGCTTTCCCGCCATACAGACAAGTGCGAGATGAAGAAGGGTTCTTGTAACAACAAGTGCAGAAAATTCGGTAGAATCGCCAATTACAAACACGAAATCATATCCCATTGTCAGAAAATACGTAGCTACGCAAAGTCTGACAATGCTGTACATTTCCGTTGCAGAATACATGAGGATGATTAAAACCATTACAGGTGCCAGGTCATAGATACTTGTCTCGTGGATTCCATAAAAGAAAAATGCCAGCATCGTCAGGATAAAGTACAGCCAAATCCGGATTGACTCAGGAATTCTGCCTGTAATATGAATCACCCAGCTTGCTGCAAGACCTATGATAAGCAGCACAATGGCTCCCGTCTCCCATCCAAGAAGAAAAGACTCCCCTGTCAGCACAATTGTAGCGATTGTATAAACGAGCAATATCATAAGATGTGTCGCCCGCTGCCTCTCCTGTTCATACTTCATATTCTCACCTACTTTTCCCTCATCTGATAAGCCGTATCTTCATCAATCATGGACAACATAATTTTTGCATATACAGGATCAAACTGTGTTCCCATTCCTTTTTCCACTTCTTCACGGACCTTCGCCTGAGGAAGCACGTCACGATAGTTTCTTCTGGAACTCATTGTATCATAAGCATCTGCAATTGCAATAATCCGCGCTTCCACAGGAATGTCCTCACCGGATAAGCCATCCGGATATCCCTTGCCGTCATACCGTTCATGATGCCACCTGGCTCCGATAGTCAGACGCGGAAACTCTGTAATATTTCTCAGGATTCCTGCTCCCATCAGGGGGTGTGTTTTTATGACAGAATACTCTTCATCGGTCAGTTTTGTCGGTTTATTGATGATTGCATCGGGGATACCGATTTTCCCAACATCATGAAGCAACCCCATCATGTAGATTGCGTTCTGCTCATGCTCGGGAAATCCCGCTCTCTGTGCAATTTTTCTGGAATACTCCGCCACTCTGGTAGAATGCCCATTGGTATAGGTATCCTTGGCATCAATGGCACCGGACAATGTCATTACAATCTGCACGGACATACGCTCAAGTTTCTCATGCTGTGCGATTACTTCCTGTGTCTTTTTATCCACTTCACGGGACAGGTCTGTCTGGAGGCGTATCAGATCAATCGTATGTCTTACACGCAGTAAAAGAACCTCCGGCACAAAGGGTTTTTTAATAAAATCCATCGCGCCGACTTCTAATCCCCTGGTTTCCGTTCCGCTGTCATCATCTGCAGTGAGAAAAATCACCGGAATGTCTGCCGTCGCTTTATTTTCTTTTACCGCATCAAGCGTTTCAAAGCCATCCATTCCCGGCATATGGACATCAAGCAAAATAAGATCCGGTCTGTTATCCTTTAAAAACAAAAGGGTATCCTCACCTGATTTCAGACAGCTCACGCGCATTTTCTCCCTACTTAAGATGCGGGTTGCCATTTTGAGATTTGATGCATCATCGTCAACCACTAAAATCCAGTCACTCATTTTCCTCTTTCAAAGTCCTTTCTTTGCAACAATTTCAGTTGATTTTTTCGTTAGAAATGTAATTCTTTGTATAAAGAATTTTCAAATGTATTATGGCAGTTTCTCTTTTTAATTGCGACATTTTTGCAAAACTGGGCAAAAAATCGACAAAACTGGGCATTCCAATCACATTTCACCTATAACCCATTTTGCAGTTCCGTAAGCAATTCCCCATACTCCGTCATTACCTCGGCATGATGTGCATGAATATACGAATAATCAGCATCTTTGGCTGCAAGCTCCAGCGCTTTTGCATGTTCCGATAGCTTTTGAGCTCCAATATTCTGCGAAGTGCTTTTTAACGCATGGGTATGTATCTGATAATCCTTCCATGACTCCTCCGCATATACCTTCGCCAGTACTTCTCTTTTATCACCACGAAGATATGTTTCAAGAATTTCCAGGAAGAATGCTTCATCATTCATGCAGTACTGGATTCCTACCTGCGTATTCAGACTTGGAAATCGTTCTTCGAGCGTCTTTTGTTTTGCCGGTTCCGGAGCCTTATCAATATTTTCTTTCATTTCCACCAGTTCTGCGGGCAGATATTTGCGAAGCATCTCCATCAATTCCTGTTCCTGGATCGGCTTTGCCAAATAATTCGTAAAACCATCCTCGAGGTACTTCTCCTTTGCTCCAACAACTGCATTTGCCGTCAGTACAACGACCGGTGTTTCCGCATTGAGATTATTTTCGGATTGTTTCATTGCCTTCAATGTGTCAATCCCATCCATCTCCGGCATCATGTGGTCAAGGAAAATGATATCATACTTTTCCTGGCAGACCTTGCGCAGGCATTCTTCTCCGCTATATGCAACAGCAACCTTTGCACAGGTCTGTTTTAAATAGCCCTGCGCAACTTTTATATTCATCTCCACATCATCAACTACAAGGATTTTGGCATTGGGCGCCAGCAGGGTATCCTGATTTTTCTCTGCTGCATGAACAAATTGCTGATATTTCTGTGTAAAGTCACCCAACGGTTCCGAATTTACAATCTGCTGTGGAATTGTTGCTGCGAAAACAGAACCCTTCCCATACTCGCTTGTGACATGGATCTCTCCCCCCATTAATTCAACCAGATTTTTCGTAAGACTGAGTCCCAGACCGGTTCCTTCAATGCTGCGGTTTTTCTCTTCGTCAACTCTTGTAAAGTTCAAAAACAGCTTATCCATATCCGATTCCCGGATACCAATACCACTATCCTCCACTTCTACTTTCAGCAAAAGCTGATCTCTCCCTGTCTGCTCATATCCCATACGAAGAATTACGCTTCCTTCTTTCGTATACTTCACGGCATTTGACAGGAAGTTATTGATAATCTGTCTGACATGAACCTCGTCGCCGTAAAGAACAGACGGCACCTGAGAGTCAATTTCCATCTCAAAATCCAGCCCCTTCGCGTCCGCTCTGGCTTTTGTCATATTATAGCAGTCATTCAGGATCGAAAACAACTCATATTCCACCGGAATGATTTCCATCTTTCCGGATTCAATCTTAGAGATATCCAAAATATCATTGACGATGGATAATAAGGTCTGACTGGCACTTTGGATATTTTTTGCATACTCTCTGATTTCCTCTGCATCACAGGTATCACAATTTTTCAGGAGCATGGAATCCATACCAATAATTCCATTAATGGGTGTACGGATTTCGTGGGACATATTTGCAAGGAAACGGCTCTTTGCCACATTTGCCGCAATCGCATCGTTTTTTGCCTGTTCCACAAATCTCACATGCTCCTGCATCATTTGATGCATATAGATAATCAATGAACAAATCGCAAAAACGCATACTCCATATCTGCTCGCTTTTCCCAGGTCTCCGACTTTAACGGTATAGGTTCTCAAAAGATCAATAAATGCACCAATCATCATGCTGACGATTCCGACCAGCCGAAGCAGCGCGTCCAGATTTCTCTCCCTGCTGACATTTCTTCCTAATGTCACCACGTTCACAATAATAATCAACAAAATGATTCCATGAGAGACAAATGACATATCCATGAAATCCACACGACCACTGATTTGAAGAACCAGCTGAATGACTACATTCACTGCAGACACCAGCATTACAATTAATATCGTTTTCCCAATTTCCGGTATGGACTCATAACAATATGCTTCCAGAAAAAGAGGTGCTGTCATCAGAATGATAAAAATCAGATTGGAATATAGTGTCTGATTTCCGTAAAATACCTCCGGCACCTTTGTTTCTATTAAATAGTAAATGCTCATAAGTAGCAGATAGATTCCCAGATACTCCGCACCGCCAATCTTCTTGAGCGACATTTTCTGCACGATTGCCAATGTCAGAAAAACCACAGCAATGGTCAGGACAACCATAGTCAAAACAAGATCAAGTGCTTTCTGCTTTATGAAATGAAGAATTGCCACATCTCTTCCGGCAACAGATATTTCCGTAATATAGGAGGCATAATTTGTATAGGGAGAACTCATTTCAATTCGAATTTCCCCCGCTTCACAATCTTTCGGTATGTCCGCAAATACCATCACACTGCCGGGTGTACGTCCAAACAGTCTCTCATCCTTCAGCCCAAAGGTATAGATCTCTTCTTCGTCAACTGTAATTCTTAATGTTTTGTCAGCCGACAAAAAGGTCAGCGTTTCTCCCCAGTATTCCTTTGGAATTGTATTCTGAATCATGATTTTTTCATTCGGCTGGCTGGTGCTGTTATAAGGTAATTCCTGCAGCTTTGTCTCTGTGCCATCTTCTCTGATAAGTACCCAGCCCGTGTTAAATGGCTGCACGTTCCCCTTTGCCAGAGTCATGTCATCTACTTTTGCCGTTTTTAACACGATTGCAATCACTACAAGCTGTATAAAAAAGATTGCCCATATGAACTTATTGTACTTCTTCATAGTTCTTCCACTTCCTCACATTCGGCTTATCACTGTACGGATACGGTTTTGCAACTCCTTATAATGCTCAGCCAATGTCTGATGGTTCGCAGTCACTTCCTCTGTATGTTTTTCCTTTGCTGCCATTTCCTGCATCCGTGCCTCCTCGGAAAGATCCATTGCCCCAATGGTTTTTGCATTACTCTTCAAAGCATGTACTGTAATCCGATAGTTATCCCAATCCTCTTTCAGAAGAAATTCTGCCAGTTCCTCGTCCTTTTTCCCGTTAATAAATTCATTCAGCATTTCAATGTAAAACATCCTGCTTTCGACACAATATACCAATCCTGTTTTCACATCCAGCTCCGGTACCTGTGTCGAAAACATCTGTAATTCCTCCTGTGTGAAAGAATCCTCGTCCGCCGGATTCTGAGAAGCTTCTGACTCTATATGCTCTGCCGTCTCCTGTTCTGCCGTCTCCTGCACATCAGCTTTCTTTTTTTCTTTGTGTCTAAAGCTTACCTTTTCCTCAGGAAGATACTCCGCCAATACCTTTTCCAGCCCGTCAACAGCAATTGGCTTTGAAAGATAACTGTCAAAACCTTCCGCCAGGTATTGCTCTTTCGCACCTGCAATTGCATTGGCAGTCATTACAATAATTTTTGTATTCTCCGGCAGAAAACCGCTATCCCTTAAAGCCTTCATTGTCTCAATGCCATCCATCTCAGGCATCATATGATCCATAAAAATGATATCATACTGCTTTTTCTCCACCATTCTGATACATTCCCTGCCGCTTGCTGCCATATCTACTTTGATACAGCTTCGCTTCAACAGTCCTGCTGCCACTTTCAGATTCATCTGATTATCATCAACAACCAGAATTTCCGCATCCGGAGCGTAAAGATATTCCTCTTCCTCCTTTTTCGCTTTCCCTTTCTGGATAACATTTTTTCCAACCGGCGTCTGGTCCACGATTTTCTGTTTTAAGTCAAAGTAAAATCTGGAGCCCTTCCCATACTCACTCTCAACCTCCAGAGAGCTTCCCATCATTTTAAGCAGACTCTGCACAATGGAGATACCCAATCCGGTTCCTTCAACATTGTGATTTTTTTCCTCATCCAGTCTCTGGAATGACTCGAAAAGCCTGCCCATATCTTCCTGACGGATGCCAATGCCAGTATCGATTACCTCCACATGAAGGGTGGCATCTTCCGGCTCGTCTGCCATATCCTGTCTTTGAATGACCAGAGTCACTTTTCCTTCCCTTGTATACTTCACTGCATTCGTCAACAGGTTAATGATGATCTGCCTTATTCTTACATCATCGCCATACATGGAACGCGGAAGTTTCTCATCAATCTGTAATTCCAGCATCAAATCCTTCTTTTCTGCCTTATCGGATATCATATTGATCAGATCATTAACAAGATCCGAGGTATCATACCGCACCGGGACAATCTCCATCTTTCCGTCTTCAATCTTGGAAAAATCAAGAATACTGTTGATTAGCGCCAGAAGCGTCTTACCGGCACTCTCAATATTTTCTGCATATTCATAAATATCTTCATCTTCGCTTTCCCGAAGAATCATTTCATTCATACCAAGAACCGCATTAATCGGAGTCCGGATTTCATGACTCATCTGTGCCAGAAATTTGGATTTTGCCTGTGTAGCCTGCACAGCTTCATCCGCTGCATCCTTCAGGCGCACATTTACTGCCTGCTGCCAGACCAGCAGCCTGCGAATCAGGTGACCGACGGCAAAAATACAGAAACCAAACAACAGTAAAAAAGCCAACTTATAAAAAACAATTCCCCCATATATAGACCATGCGTCCTTCACAACCATTATCGTAAAGTTCGAAAAGTCATCATGTTCAGATATACATGCCTTATATTTTCCGTCGTAATCCTTCAAAATACCAATTTGGGAATTCCGGGAATAAACCTCTGCATAATTCAATTTCTGCACATTCACGGACCTGCTTCCGGAGAGCTGATATTCTTCGTTCGGATGGTTGATAATAATTCCATTATTATTGATCAGAAAAGCATATCCATCCTCAGAATAAGTATTCTGCATGACCTCAGTCAGCTTATCCAGATTAAAATCAATCGCAAATACCCCCAGAAAAGTACCGTCTGTTCCGTATACTCTTTTGGAAAATGTTAAATAATACCCTTTGTTCTGTGCATCATAGTAAGGACTGGAAATAAAAAAGCCTGCATTCTCGCTCATGGTATCCGCATACCATGGATAAGCCTGCAAAATGTAATCATCACCCGGCACCCAGCCATTGTTCATGATTACCTTCCATGGAGCATCCGGATTTCCTATATATACAAGAGAAATTTCCGGATAATTTTCTGCGACAGCATTCATATAAGCGGCTGCTTTCGAGCGATCTTCCAACAATTCAGGCTGTGAAGCTATGGAATGGCAAAACATCTCCAATATGGTCTTCCTGTCCTCCATCCATTCAGTCAATTTTGCATTATAGCCGCTTACTTCCTCGGACATACGGGTTTTTCCCAAGTCCATGAGCATCTTATCGCAAAAGAACATTACCAGAAGCATTGCAACGATGAGTACTCCGGTGACACGCCACCTTGTCCTTTTTCCGATATGGGACTCCGTTTCTGCCCTGCCAGATTTTGATGCCTTTTTTTTCTGCCCCTCGTCTGCCTTTGTGAGACCGGAGTAGGAAAAAAGGTTATCAAGCATATTTGACAGTAGCAGCGCCGATTCCTGAATCCTGTCAATATTATCTTTTATATCCGTACTCATGTTCAGGGATTGCCGGCTGCTCGAATTCAATATCCGGTTCAGCGGAGTCTTAAGATCCGAAGATAAATTGGATAAAAAATCTTCCTTGACAGATAAAGCCTTTTCCGCACGCATACGGTCATTCTGCGCACGGATATATAACACGACAACGATTCCAATCAGCAGAAGATTCAGAATTGAATTTCTTATTAACTGAAAATAGCTTTCCTTATACATCTCCCATTCCTGCACGCTCAGAATCAAATACCAGTTGTTCTGTGTGCGGGTAAAAAACACCTTATTTTTCTTCCCGTTAATATCACTGTCAAAGGATATCTGATCTTTACTCTGTGATGTGACCTCGCGGAACACATCCTCATACTCCGGCAATGCTTCAGACAGACTTTTTCCAAGATAATCCGCATTCGAACAACCGATAATCATTCCCCCGTCATTGACAATGAGAGCCTCACTGTTATCCTCACTCTGCATTTCCTCGATGGAATCCTGTATTTTGGACAGACTGAAATCCAGTGCCACGATACTTCTGCCGTCAGAAAGCAGCTCTGATACCGTAAAGCACATATTTCCTGTAACAAGATCAACATAAGGCGGAGAAATATAACTATCTCCCGGATTCAGTTTCAGCGTCTCAGAATACCAGATACGCTCCTCTACCTTATAATCCTCCGGCAGGTCATAGCCCGGCAGAATAATATATTCGTCACGCACCAGAAAGGCATTCATACAGATACCGTCAGACAGCTGATTCTGTAATATGCTTTGTTTTTTAAAAAAAGCTGCCATTTCTTCACGGGAAGCCCCCTGCCCCATGCGTTCCTCTACATTATTTGCCAGAACGGAAGTCATATATTCCGATTCAGAAAGCATAGACTGTAAATCCCTTGTAATGCTTTCCATCTGATTCTGTCCGATGGTCTCTATCTGTTTTACAGTCATACTGTAAATTAGTAAAACATTGAGAAGAAGCACGATTACTAAAACAATAAATACCGTACTTATGAAACCATAACTGTATTTTTTTTCATGCCTGAAACCAGACTTTTTCTGCAATTCACCATTTTTCTTCTCAAACATATTTCAGTGCTCCACCTGACATTTTTTATTTAAGTGCTTCATAATCATCCGGAACCGTAATTCCTAATGCTTCACAGTTTTCCGGATTATATTTCTTAGTAACATTTTCCGCATAACGGACATTGATTTCTCCCGGATTTTTTCCCTCAGCTAAAATCTCATATGCCATCTCGCCTGCAGTATAACCTATGTCATAATAACTGATTGACAAGGTTGCAATTCCTGCTTCACACAGTCCTTCCTCCCCTGCAATCATCGGAACTTTTTTTGAAATCAGAATTTCCTTCAAAAGTTCTGCCTGAGATGCTATCGTATTATCGGTCGGGATATAGAGCACGTCGCATTCTAATGCCGCTTTCTGTACCGTATTTTCAAGTTCCTCTTTATCAGCTATGGTATATGTTCCAAAGGGTATCCCCTTTTCGGTAAGAATGGAGCCCATCATCTGTGCCTGAAAAATAGAATTCGTCTCGGCAGAGCAATACAGGATGCCGACCTTTTCCGCCTCCGGAACAAGCTCCTGAATCATATCCGCCTGACTCTCTATCGGTGCAAGATCTGAGGTTCCTGTCACATTAATGCCCGATGCTCCGTTCCACTCTCTTATATTCAAAGCCGTTCCATAATCCGTAATAGAGGTTGCCACAATCGGAATCGTGTTCGTTGCCTGTGTGGCAGCCATCAGAGCTGATGTTGCATTTGCCATAATCAGATCCATATCATTCGATACAAAATCGTTTAAGATTTCCTGGCAGTCCTGTGTGCTGCCCTGCGCTATCTGCACATCAAATACGACCTCATCACCCAGTCTGTCAGTCAATGCCTCCTGAAATCCCCTTGTCGCTTCATCCAACGCTGCATGTTCTTCCCATTGACAGATTCCTATATGGTACTTTCCGTCATCCTCTTTTCCACTCTCCTGATTGCCACATGCCGTCAGACCGCATACCAGTGCGGTAAGCATTGCCAATGACACTTTTTTCCTGATATTTTTTCTGTTGTTTTTCATAATTTTCTCCTACTCAAAGAATGCATCCACACTTTCATACAACTTTTGCGGCAGAATCGGTTTGTTAACAAATCCCTGCACCGCATATTCCCCGTTTGCCACTGCCTGCTCCATGTCCTCGGAAGCCGATAAAAACAACACCGGCATATCTTCCGCCCCCAGTCTTTCCCTGATTGCATCCAACGTTTCAATGCCATTCATTCCCGGCATTTCCACATCCAGGAGAATTAAATCCACGGATTCCTCCTGTAAAAGTGCAAGGGCAGCCTGTCCCGAGTCCGCTTTTTTCACATCATACCCCTTTTTCATAAGAGTCATTTCTGCCATTCTTAAATTCATTGCATCGTCATCTACAACTAAAATTGTTTTTCCCATTTGTCTTTCTCCTTCCTTTATTATCTTTGTCTATTTACTTGCCGTATTGAATTTTCATCAAAATAAGTACTGCCGGTCCCTAATCACCTTACCGTTATGCTTCGAGAATCTTCCCCACCCTTTCCAAAAAGTCCTGCGGCATGTAAGGTTTCTTCACATATCCGGCAATGTCAAGCCTTCCTGCCGTAATAACCGTATTTTCACTTGCATCTGCTGTCAGGAACATAACCGGTATACTTTCAAATTCTTTATGCTCCCTTATATACTCCAATGTCTTTATGCCGTTCATAACCGGCATCTCAATGTCTAACAAAATCAGATCTACTGATTTTGTCTGCAGAATCGTTAAGCACTCCATGCCGGAAGATGCGGTTATTACCGAATAACTATTATTCTGCTCCAAAATAAATCTCGCTATTTTCAAATTCATTTCATCATCATCCACAACTAATATCGTCTTCATTTTTCTCTCCATCTACTAAGTAATTCTGGTTTAAAGCAATCTCCGATTTCTGGCTTCTGTCACTGCAGCAGCCCTGTTATTTACACCTAACTTCTTATAAGTTTCCTGATTGTAATATTTCACTCCGGCCCTGGACAGTCCAAGCTGCTCTGCGATGCCTTCTACAGACATTCCCTCCGCCTGCAGACGCAATATTTTCAGCGCCTTATCGGTCAGAATCACATTTCCCTCCTGCTTTTCCTTCAGGTAAGCCGGATAAAAGTCTGCCATCTGCTCACATTCCTCCATGACCTGCTTTTTAAATGCCTGATCCTGCCATGTAATCGTTCCGGCCTTAAAAAGCTCCCACAGTGCCGCACCTTCTCTTGTAAGAATCCGCACGAAATGGTAATCCTCTGCCTTTTTCACCGCTTCCTGCAGCATATCCTGCCAGCCATCCTTTCCCATACGGTACATGGCAATGGCTGCCAGTATCTTTACTTCAATGGCAATATAGGTCCGGTGCATTTTTTCTGCATAGAAACGCATCTTATCCAGCAAAAGCAATGCTTTTTCCTTCCGTCCTGCTGCCAGGTATACCCTTACTTTGGTCAGATAGCGGTACCGTTCCATGCCGTTAAACTCTCCGTCCTCATCCGGTGCTTCCTCAAGCCACTGACAGGCTTCACGGAACCTGTCGGTATATAAATCCATTCTTGCCGACATGGCATCCATATTGGGCAGAAGCTTTGGTGCTTCCTGTTCCGCCACCTGCCGGAAGCTCGCTAGCATATCCTCGGCATCCTCCATATGGTTGTTTAAAATGGACAGCTGCGTCAGAATTCCCACTGCCACAAAGACCTGCTCCGTCTTTCCGCCGCTTTCTGCCTGCATTCTTCCACTGCCTGCAAGGGATGCCACTTCGTAATCATCCTCCCCTTTTTCAAAAAAACTTTCTGCAAGGGCGAGATTGACCAAACCTTTCCCGTATTTTCCAAGCACAAGAGTTAAAAGCTTTCCAATGGTTCTCGCTAACTCCTTATCTTTTCTGCTCCATTCGCAAAAGTCTTTTCCACCGTTCATCATGGAGGGCAGATTGCTGGTAACAGAGAACTCCGGCAGGACAGTTTTTCGCTCTGTCAGCAACACTCCCGCCCGCTTCAACAAATCTGTCATCCGAATGATTCCCCGGTGAGGCAAGGCAATGTCCAGATACAAAAGTCTGGTTTCTGCTGCCCTTCTCATGCCGCCCGTCCGCTCTTTTGCGTAGGAACAAAGCTCTTGATACCAGCGTTCACTTTCCTCTTCATCCATCAACATGGATTGCAGCATACTCATACCGGCCATCAGTTCGACACTTTCCTTTATCTTTTCTTCCGGAAGTGCCAGATAGTAGCGTCTCAATTCAAAATAATCGCCGGATGCCGGATTTCTTCTCATGTTTTCAATCAATATCCGGGAAATTCCCTCCTCATTGCAGCACATTTCATACATTTTAAGTGCTTCCCGCATATTTCCTTCTATCTCATAGCTGTTTCCGGCACTGTAATACAAATCCTTTATGTAATCCTGCGAATATTTTGCAGCAAGTCTCCTGCGCATGGAATATTTCATGGGAGTTCTCAGCTCATAAATACTCCGGTCACTCTCCATCCGTTCCAGCAGAAAGTTCCCCGTCTCCTGTGCCCTCTGGATTATCTTTCCCGCATCCTTTTTCTTTGTAATCTGCTGCGCCATCTGCAGATCAAACTGCTCCACGATGGACACCGCCTCCAGAAACTCCTGCAGTTCCACATTCCACTGGTCAAACACATGGACTTCAATGTAATCCCATAAATCCTTTCTGGATTCCTCGATGGCCCGAAGTTCTGCACCGGGCCTGTCCCCCGCAGCTTCTGCCCCGGAGATATCCTTCAGTCTCATGACTGCAATCCGGAGATACAGGGGATTTCCATGCCCTAAGTCCCATATTCTTTTGCACGCAGTCTCCGTAGGGGACAATTCCCATTTCTCCAGATAGTTTTCCTGCTCTCTTTCTGTCAGGCAGAGTTCTTCTTCCCCGATTGTCATGAAAAGATACCGGACAAAGACAGGTTTTAACCATTTCGGTAACGGAGCTCTGGAAATCAGAATCAGCCAGACATCCTTTCTGCCGCTCAGTTCCGCAGCCAACTGCCCACAGGCGCTTCTGTCCGCCTGGGTATCCAGCAGGTGCAGATTATCTATGACGACAACGGTCTGCGCGTTTGCTTTTTCATGCGCTACATTCACAGTATCCGTTTTCTCCTGCACCAGCTCTGCGATTTCAGCAATTGTGGTATCCGCAAGATCGGCATAACAGTATCGTTTTCTTGCAAAAAAGTCCGCCACAAAGGAGGTTTTGCCGGTTCCTGTGACGCCATAGATATACACCGTCTGTCGGATGTTCTGGGCAGCCTTCATCTGCTCCCATGCCGTCTGCGGACGCACATAGCGTTCATCCACGACCAGCTTATGCACTTTGTTCTCTGACATGAAGTTCTCCTTTCTGCCCTGACAGTTTCTCTTTCACGGCTTAATTATCTCTTTTTGTGGTAATATTTCGATAAAAAACAACATTTTTTGATATTACATGCTATTATACATAATTCCGGCGCAATAAGTAAACTAGCCAAAAGGATAGTTTTTTCCGTTTGAGAGGTCTTTCATTCCCTCAAATGTGTATATCAATTTCAATATTTTCTGCAAAGCTGCTCGAAAAATCGTCAAAATTGGTCATCTTTATCCTAATTATTCATATATTGAAAGAAAGCCTGCCGTACCTCCTTGATGCGATGCTTGCTGACCGGCACGCTCCTGCCATCCGTCAATTCCATGGAAGAAGTACGGAAATCCCGAACATAACGGCAATTCACCAAAAAGCTCTGATGGCACCGGATAAAGCCCTGAGCCAAAAGCATTCCTTCCAATTCTTCCATCGAAAGGCTGGTATCCCATTCTTCCTTTTCCTGCCTGATTCTGCATTTTCTTCCGATGATTTCAATATAATAAATATCCTTTGGTGCCACTTTTCTCATACTTCCATTTACCGGGATCAGAATTTCCCTGCTTTTCCTGTGCTGTCCATAACAGAGCAGAAGGGCTTCTCTAAGCTTTCCCTCATCTATCGGTTTTGCCAGGTAACGGACAGCAGCTACTTCATAGCCCTGCAACGCCATTTCCCGGTTACTGGATATAAATACAATGGCTGTTTCCATATCTTTCCCGCGCAGCTGCCGTGCTAACTCCATCCCATTCTGCACAGGCATCATCACATCCACGAGAAGTAAATCACAGGTTTTCCCTTTTTCCAGTTCCTGCAAAAGTTCCTCTGCATTCGCATGGCAGGATATCTCCGCATGAATTTTTTCCATCTCACAGATTTCCCTTGTCAACCTGACAATCTGCTCTCTGTCTGCCTGTTCATCGTCACATACAGCTATATAAAATGGTTGATTTCTCATACGTTTACCTCGTACTATATTACTACTGAACTAATCTTAGTATAGCGGATTTGCTTCTAAATTACAATTCCATTCCTCCTACTGTCTGATTAAAACTGCAGGGTTAAAACACTGCACCTTTCCCCATGGATATTTATTGAATCATGCCCAAAATTCTGCTACACTGAAAGCAGTTCATGATTATGGAGGTTTTTTCAATGAAACAATTTCATAAGCCGATTATCGCACTTCTTTTTTCCATTTTTCTTATAATTCCTTCTGCGCTTGCCGTTTTTTATTATACACAGCCAATGGAGGATGCCTCTTATGACCTGTCCATGTTTCCGGAAGATGGACAGGACTGGACGGATGACAAAGGCTGGACCGTCTATACGAATGAAGAAGGAACCGTAACAGAGCTTACTGATTGCGGCGCAGGCAGTTATGAGGGGCTTGCTTATCCGGGGCAGACCTTTTATTACTCCCGTACAATGACCGAAGAACTGGACAACCCTACGATACGGATTGGCGTAGTCAACCAGACGGTCAGCATCTTTCTGGGTAACGACATGATCTACACCGACTGTCCGGAAATGGACAACCGGATTGGTTATCTGGAGCTTCCGATGCTGGAATTTGACCGTTCGGAAGCCATTACCGTCCCCCTTCCTCAGAATTACATAGGGCAGACACTGACCATTGCCCAGTCAAGTCCGATTTTTTCTGACACACAGTCCGATACGGCAAAGGTCTGGCCCTGCGGTGTGAGGCTGTACTGCGGATACGCTTACGAGAGCAGTCTGATTGCATCTACCGCAAAGACCATGCTTCCTGCCGCACTGCTGTTTTCACTGGAGCTGCTTCTTCTGTCCGCATTTATCCTAAATGCTTCCGCGGGAAATTTTTCCCTCAGAATTCCTGTTGTTGCTCTGGCAATTCTGTTCCAGATATGCAGCATTCTGTCAAGTGCAGACTTCTTTTTCAAATACTCCGGTCTTCTGTCCATTGACCCTGTATGGCTGTGCTTTCATCTATCCGTAGGTGCACTGTTACTTTTCCTTGCCCTGCATGCCGAGCATCTCCGCCCCCTGTTTTGGAGCTGCACTGTTTTACAGTGGTGTGCTACGCTCATCTTCTTTGTTGCACAGGCAGGATCACTTGTGAAATACGGAGATTTATATGCGTTTTTTGTGCGTTTGCCGCAACTTGTGGGATTTTTCACGCTGCTTGCCACACTTATCGGCTCCTTTTTCCTATGGAAACAGGGGAGCCGGTTCTTTCGCCATCTGACCCAGACCGCACTCATCCTGATTATCGGCTACACGCTGTTTCTCATCATCAGCATTTCATTTTCCCCGAGCTATGTCTCCCGTGTTATCACAAGACTTTGGGGAGACCTGACGCAATACACTCCAAATGCTTCTTTAAAGCTGATATGGAATGTCTGTCTGATTTCCAGTCTGGTTTCCGTTGCGATTGAAGTGGTGGAACAGGCGATGGAGCGTCGAACTGAACATACGATTCTCGCCATCAAGAATGAACTTGCCATGGAAAGTTATGAAAATCTGCGCCAGCAGTCCGAGGAAGTAATGATGCTCCGGCACGATACAATGAAGCACTATTCCCTGCTGCGCATCATGGCAGCAGAAGCGCCGGAACGGCTGACCGGTTATCTGGATGAACTGATTGGACAGGTGAATGATGTACGTCCGGTTGTTGCCAGCAGGAACCAGATCTTAAATATTTTAGTCAACGGCAAATTAAACAGCGCTGCCCAAATGGGCATTTCCACAGAAATCGTCCGTTCTGATGCGCCGGAGAAGCTGCCGCTTACCGATGCGGAGCTCTGCTGTCTTGTGGTAAATATTCTGGACAATGCAATCAACGCGGCTTCCAGTTCCACAACAGGAGCTCCTTACATCCGACTGGATTTTCACTGCAAAGACCAGCACTTCGTTTTTTCCTGTGAAAATTCTATACCGGATACAAATGACAGCAATAAAAAAACACCCACGCCGGAGCATGGGTATGGTTTGAAAATTATCCGGCAGATTATGAGCCGTTGGGGAGATAATATGACTTCCGTGGAACAGTCGGAAAACACATATAAGATTACGGTCGTAATTCCGATGTCATCCCCAAGTTCAAGGGAAGAAGCGTAACTATAACGGCAGATATTCGATTTTGTCAATCCACCCGTTTTCCAACCACCACAAACCGTCCGTCTTCCACATGATATGCACAGCAGGACAGGGTGATAAACTCATCTCCCAGTTCTGCTGTCACACCGGTATCATACAGGGATAATTCCTTGATGTTCTCATACCAGTTATCAAACTCCTCCTGTGTGTCTGCCTGAAAAAACTTGTAATATTTGAATACATTTTCATCCTCGTAATACACCTGTGAGTAAAACACCGCAATCAATTCATAGTTCCGTTCCTCATACAGGCTGTCAAAGCATATAATCCTGTGTTCTTTTCCGTACTCCTCATCTGCATAGAGCTTCAGATTCCCAAACATGTCTCCCGTTTTTGTGGTATGCCCGTGGATAATCAGATTTGTGGACGGTGCATTTCCATCCGCATACTTACAGGCATCTGTGCCCGTACCAACCACCGAATCCGTATCCATAATCAGGCATCCGTTCTTATTCGGCTGTCCGTAAAAGTCAATGGCAAGATAGTAGTTCTCATCCTCCATAGTCTGCATAACCGGATAATCAATGACTGTACCCTCAATGGTAAGCCAGCCCACCATATCGGAGTTAAGGGCGTATAAGGTCTCGTATTTATCCAGCATCTTTGGAGCCGGGGGATTCTCCTCTCCCACAGAAGCCTGCGTGTTGCCAACGCCTGCAAGAGCCTCCTCATACTGTCCGATGAAAGCTGCAGCAATGCCTGCCATCGGAATCCTGTCCCTCTCATATTGCGCCGAGGTTTCCGCCTCTTCCCGGATATCCTTTAATTCCTTCTGCGTATTCCTTGCACTCATACTCTGCCGCAGATAACGGATTCCGGTTCCTGCTGCCCCCACCGCAGAGAGGCAGAATATCACTGCACATACCAATTGTAATATCCGGCTGCCCTTCCCCTGCATATCCTTTTTCCATTTTGTCATCCTTAACAGAAAAAGCGGGACACGCCCGCCTTTTCTGTGCCTATTTGTTCGTACCATACTTCTATAAGCTATCCTCTGCTTACCTGCGTTTCTTTCCGGCAAATACCATTCCTGCTGCCGATATTGTCATAAGTCCAAACAGCCAGACAATGGATGTATCTTCTCCGGTCTTTGGCACCGCATCCTTTTTCCTTGTATCACCGACCGATGCATCGCTATTGTCGTGTTCTGATTCTGCAGCCCCATTATCGCTGCTGCCGTCACTATTGCTGCCGCCGTCCTTATCATCGCTGTCATTACCGGATGTTTTTTCCTTGATGGTAAACGTTGTGCTGGCAGAGCCATCCGTCCACAGAATCTCAAAGGTATAGGTTCCTGCCGACAACGTATTTAAGTATGCAGCCTTCAATGTAATAACCGTAGAGCCCTTCTTGGCATCATAATTGTCCGTGTCAAGCAGACTGCCGTTCACCTTTACCCCTGTAAACTTTGAGAAATCTCCATTGCCAGTAATGGTAAGGCTGCCATCATCTTCCAGTGTCCAGCCACTGTCTGCACCGGCTGTGATTTTATAATCCGTCTCATCCTGCGTCTCACTGTTCTTTGTCTTGCTGGCAATGGCATATTTTGAAAAGCTGTCTGTACTGAAGGTTACCGTATTTGTGTCCGAATCATATTCCGCTGGAATTACCTCATACTCTCCTTCGTGGTTCTGATGGATAATTGTAACATCATCACTCTCTAATGTGTCGCTAAGCTCTAAGGAAATATCTGCCGCGCTGTTAAGCGTTGACATATCCGTCTCCCAATAATCGTTCTCATTTCCTTTATATACGACCTGGTTCAGGCTTAACTCCAGATAAGAATCCACCGTATATCCGTCTGCCGCTTCTGCAAATGCTTTCTGCTCCTCGCCTGTCGTATCCGTATCAGATATGCTCAGTACTGCAGAGCCCATATCAATTTCATTCTCTCCAAGCCGGATATTTCCACCCGAAATTCCATTGGAGCCTGACACCTGGACTTCATCCGCTACCTGCGTAAAATGAGCTCCTAAATGAAAATTTCCTCTGGGGATTGTAAAGGTGTAAACGCCAATCTCCGTCCCCGCTTCAAATACTCCGCCATTAATTGTAAAGCTGGATAACTGGTAGCCGTATTCCGGGAGCAATCTGACTGTCAGCTCCGCACCATAGGGCAGGACGGCGCTTCCCACCGGTCCGTCATTAACGTCACTAAAATGAAGATAGCACTTATCTGCCGCCTCCAGTTCCTCTAAGCTTCCATAGACCGTACCGTCATATTTCAAGCTTACAAATGCAAGTTTCCCATGGTCCAGATAATCATCACTGCCGGCATCTGACTCCTGATAAGTCCATAAGAAGTTCCCGATTGGCTCATACTCTGCGTCGCTTTCATCAATAACTTTTAAATTTGTCTCAATCACATAATCTGATGCATAATCAATCCCCGGAAGCACAAAACTTATTTTCTGGTCATTTCCATTGGCATCCAACGCTTCCAGTAATTCCTGCTGTGTGCTCGGAATATAGGCGGAGTAATCCACCCCATTTATCTTAATGACCGTATATCTCATATTGTGAAAACATGAAAATTCAAAATATACCTTTCCGTCATCACTTAAATTATAACTGGCATTTCCGCTTGTCATATCAAGTGTCGGAAGCATAACTCCATTGATATAAATATCGCCGTCACCCGTCACGGACCAATTGGATTCCCTTGCCTCGCCGGTATACAGCTCCGCCGGTCTGGACGCCCCATTGGAAGGCTGCTCTCCACCGTTGTCATGATTCGCATCTCTGTCGGTAACAACCAGTTTCAGCGCATCCGGCAGACCACCATCACTATTTCTTGCTGCAAGGGATGTCACAAAATCTGTCACAGCCAGGGTTACTTCGAATCCATCCTCTGCATATACCAGTACTTCCATGGTCTCCGGATTATAATTATTGCTAAGTGTGAATGTAACCCGTTCCTCATCTCCGTATGGAACTGTAATTCTGGAATCGGAAACCGTTGCGCCTGCCACAGTAACCGTGACATCCTCTCCTGCAACTGTGTACGTAATCACATTCTCATTCACCGTGCCATCGGTAAAATCGATTGTGATTCCCTCTCCTCCTTCACCACCGGAACCGCCGGAGCCGCCATCATCCACGGAAAACTCCACCTCTTCAAGCGCATACGCGGTATCACTGGTCAGAGAATATCCGTCAACGCCGAAAAGGCTTGCTCTGATATCATCCGTAAGAATATCTTCCCCGTCTACGCGCAGAGCAATTGCCGTCCAATCAATCCTGTAACCTGTATTCGGAACAATTCTTACCGCTACAGCCGGCTGACTGGTTCCGTCATTGGAGCAATCCGTCCAGTCAGAATCCGATGCAGCCTTTATCTGTACCTTCCCGTTGTTTTCGGACCCTTCCTTGTAACTTACAGATATCGTAGCCGGATTTTCCGCTTTTACAAGTGTTGGTGTCTGCAGTCCCAGAATGAGGGAAAAAACCATCAGCACACCCAAGAATCCGGCAAGTCTTTTTTTGCCACTTAATTTCATACCCCACTCTCCTTTTCTGTTGAAAAATTTACATTTATTCTAAAACCTCCGCTCTATTTTTTAAATACAATTGCCAGAAATGGCATTTGCTTTTTTTGGCAAAAAGCACTATAAAATGATAAATTTTGATACTATAATAAATACATCGTGATGAAAGGATTTTTACCATGAAATTTTGCGAATTATTAGATCAGTATATGAAGCAGCTTGGCTGCACCGGCAAAGAGTTGTCTGACCTGTCCGGCATCTCTTCCTCCGTCATCAGCCGGTATCGGAACGGGGAACGGGAACCCCAGATTAATTCAGACACCGTAACAGCACTGTCAGAGGCACTTTCCGCCATTGCTTCCAGAAAGCATGTGGAAGGGATGTCACAAGAAAGCATTCTGTCCTCTTTCCAGAATGTCCTTCTGACCAAATCCAACGATTACGGGAATTTTCTGCGCAAATTTAATCTTCTGTATGACGAACTTTCTCTTAACATGAAGGACATTTCCGCATTTACCAATTTTGACACTTCATTCTTATACCGGATTAAATCCGGAGAGAGAAAGACCTCCGACCTTCCTGCCTTCTGCGATAAGATTTCGAAATATCTCGTGTCCTCTTATTCTTCTCTCGAAAGTAAGGATAAGGTTGCTTACTTATTGGGCATATCTTATCACGATATCTCTGAGGAGAAGGCGTACTATACTGCCGTTTACAAATGGTTACTGTCTGGCGGCAATCATACGGAACATTCCACTGCAAAGCCAGCAAAGTCTGCAGTGGACATATCCAGGTTTCTGATTAAAATGGATGAGTTTGATCTGGAAGATTATATTAAGGTGATTCATTTTGATGAGATAAAAGTTCCCTCTATCCCTTTTCATTTTCCTTCTACCAAAATTTACTATGGGATTTCAAAGATGCGGGAAGGCGAACTGGATTTTTTCAAAACAACCGTAACCTCAAAGGCAACGGAGCCAATTTTTATGCATTCCGATATGACAATGCTCGACATGGCGGAAGATATGGATTTTAACAGAAAATGGATGTTTGCGATTGCCTGCTCCATCAAAAAAGGGCTTCACCTGAATATTATCCACCATTTGGACCGACCATTTGAAGAATTATTGCTCGGTCTTGAAGCCTGGATTCCTATCTACATGACCGGTCAGGTTTCCCCTTACTATATTCCGAATAATGCAAATCCTGTTTTTCATCACCTGAATTATGTATCCGGGACAGCCGCTTTGTGTGGGGAGGCTATTGAGGGTGCTCCCTTAGACGGCAAATACACATTGACCAATAATAAGGAAGAGATTGCATACTATCAGAAGAAGGCAAAACATATCCTCTCCCATGCCCAGCCATTAATGGAAATCTATGACAGCGCCAATTCCAGTGACTACCACAGTTTCCTTTTAAAGGATGCCCAAACCTCCGGGGAGCGGAAAAATATTCTGTCTTCTCTTCCCATCTATACCATCAGTGAAGCATTGCTCGACCAGATTCTTGTCTCGAACCGGGTGAATGCCGCCGATGCACAAATAATCCGAAATTATCGGAAATCAGAAATTGAACGGATGAATCAAAAGCTGAGCTGCTGTACAATTACCGATGAGATTGCCATCCCGACGGAATCGGCATACACAGAGCACCCTATGTATTTATCCGTTTCCGGATGCTTTTATGAAGCTCCCCTTTTGTACCGATACGAAGAACTGCTTGCTCATTTAAAGGAAACACAGCACTATGCTGAGGCAAACAGAAACTACTTTTTTAATCTAGTCGATATTTCTGCCTTCCGCAATATCCAGATTGAAATTGTAAAAAATCAATATGTCATTGTTTCCAAAATTAAGTCGCCTTCTATCCATTTTATCATAAGGCATCCCCAGTTAGTTCAGGCGTTACAGGACTTCACAATTCCCGTCATTGATTAAATTCCAAGAAACCTAATCTCTGGACTCAATGACTAACAGGATTCCGTCTGAAAACGAAATCTGTGCCTCCTCAGCCACAATCTCGTTGCTGACACCAAGGGAACAGAACCCCTTCAGGCAGTAATCCGAAAGCGGATACAAAAAACCGGTAAGCGTGATATGCTCCACCTGCTCCGAGTACGGAATCAGCGACACATAGGTGCCAAACTGCTCCTGCTTTTTGAGACACATTCCCCGATTAATCATGCGAATCCGGTTATGTTCATCCAGAAGCGTTATAGGCACATTTTCCTTTAAACCAATCCCCAGGAGTTCGATATTTCCCAGCACATGGTCCAGACGGCTTCCGGTTCCCCCCAGAATTGTGATAAGCTCCGCTCCCTCCCGAATGGCCAGGCGGATGGCAAATTCCGTATCCGTGTCATCCTTCATGGGATTTAAGGTGTGCCAGGTGATTCCTGACATACCGCGAAAATAGGCTAACGTATCTTCTCCCACCGAATCAAAATCACCGATAATCCTATCCGGTGTCAGACCGCACCGGCGCAGTACCTCCATCCCGGAATCTGCTGCTATGATACAATCAGGAGCAATCTGCCGGATTGTCTGTTTTACAAAAGAATCCGCTGCTGTTCCTCCCGAAACAATAACAAAATGTTTCATACCCATATCCTCTTATCAGGAATTGAGAATGGAAAGGAATCGTTCTACATTTTCCGTTACATCGCCATGAAAAACAGCACTTCCCGCCACAATAATGTTGGCTCCGGCATCCATGACCTCCGTCACATTATCCAGATTAATGCCGCCATCCACTTCAATATCCGTCTTCAATCCCCGTTCATCCACCATTTTCTTGAGATCCCGAACCTTCTGAAGCGTGTATGGAATGAACTTCTGACCTCCAAAGCCCGGGTTTACCGTCATCACCAGCACCATATCCACCTTGGGAAGGATATACTCAATCTGTGAGAGCGGAGTTGCAGGATTTAACGCCACTCCCGCAAGAATGCCTTTTTCCCGGATAGCCTCAATGGTCCGGTCTAAATGTCTGCACGCTTCCGCATGGACAGTGAGCAAATCTGCTCCCGCCTCGGCAAAATCATTGACATAACGTATCGGCTCCTCAATCATAAGGTGCACGTCAAAAATCCGCTCCGTACATTCACGAATGGATTTCATAACGGGCATCCCGTAAGTGATACTTGGTACGAACATGCCATCCATCACGTCAATATGGACATAATGTGCTCCCGCTTCGTCCAACTGCCTGAGCTGTTCCCCCAGTCTGGAAAAATCTGCGGACAAAATCGACGGTGATAAACAATTCATAGGCTTCCTCCTGTCAAAGTCATTCGTACTTTTTGGTATCCTTCCATTCCTGATACAGAAGTTTATAATTCTCATAACGAAGGCTGCTGATTTTGCCCTCATTCAATGCATTTTTAACCCCACAGTCCGGCTCACTTATGTGGCTGCAACCCTGAAACCTGCACTGCGGCTCATAGGCGGCAAACTCCGGGTAAAAGTCCTGTAAATGTTCCTTTTCCAGCCCCGGCAGATACAGGGTAGAAAAACCGGGAGTATCCATAATGTAGCTGTTCCTGCCCATAGGAATAATCTCCGAGTGACGGGTGGTGTGCTTCCCGCGTTCGATTTTCGTGCTTATCGCTCCGGTTTCCATCTGCACACCGGACTGCAGACAGTTAATCAGTGAGGACTTTCCCACCCCGGAAGGGCCTGCCACTGCAGCAGTCTTTCCTGCCAGAAGCTCTTCAAGTTCCCCGATTCCTCTCTTTTCCTTTGCACTGGCAAATACCACGGAATACCCACAAACCGAATAAACATCCGCAAACCGGTGGATTTCCTCCTCCGGCAGCAGGTCCGCCTTGTTGAAGCAAATTACCACCGGGACTTTCTGGTACTCCATCATAATGAGAAAACGGTCCAGCAGATTGAAGTTGGGCTGCGGCTTTGTCGCTGCAAAAATCAGCAGCGCCAGATCGATATTTGCCACTGCCGGCCGGATTAATTCACTGGTCCTCGGCAGAATTTTTTCCACGTTTCCTTTTTTGGCAGTCTCGTCAAGCACCGCAATCTCCACATCATCCCCCACCAGCGGTTTTATATTCTGATTGCGAAATATTCCCTTTGCCCTGCATTCATAGATTCCGTTCCCTGCCACATGGACATAGTAGAATCCTGAAATTCCTTTGATTATCTTTCCCTGCATGTTCTCCTGCTACTGCTCTTTGTTAAAAGTAATATCCTTGACCTGCGGCTCTCCAATTACGTTACCATCCAAATCCAGCCATTCAATGACAACGGATCCGCTGCTTACGAGAAGCCCCCCTTTGGTCAGAAGCAGTCCTTCATCTTCCTCTCCGAAGGAGTCGATGGACTGATTCTTCCACTGCTCCAGCAGATTTCCGCTTCCTTCTTCGCCGTCATAGAGGTAAATATTTGCTCCGGACACATTGGAAATATCTCCTGTAGGCTTTTTCACCCGGAAACTTGCCTTGTAAGTGGAAGTGGTCACATCCTCCACCGGCTCCGGTCCAAGGCTTACGGTAAGATTCACGGTGCTTCCCGCCGCAAGCTGTGTATTGGCATCCACACTCTGGCTGATGACATAACCGGCTGCCGCATCACTGTCGTAGATACTGGCTGTCGTAACACCGGTCAGTCCAACGTTTGTCAGCGCTGCCTTGGCATCCTCCTCCGTCATTCCCACGACCTTTGGAACCACCGCCGGCTCTTTCCCCTGGCTTATGGTGATTGTTACCGTATCCCCCTTCTTGCCAAGACTTCCGGACACCGGATTCTGGGAAATGACGTTCCCCTGAAGCACATCATTGCTGTAGCTGTACTGTCTGCTCACAAGAAATCCCAACTCCGCCAGAGTCTTCTCCGCCGTATCCGCATCATAGCCTGCCACAGGCGGAATCTCTACACTTCCGCTTCCGCTGCTGGTAACGACCATAATCGTAGTATGCAGTTCCACCCGCTCTCCGACTGCAACACTCTGCTCTAAAATTCTTCCTGCCTCATATTCATCGGAGGAAGCGGTACCCTCTTCCTTGATGCCCAGTCCGATGGCATTTAACGCCGACTGTGCCTCCTCATAAGTCTTTCCTTTTACATCAATCATTTCCACCGAGTTTTCATCCGTCAGCGCCTCGCTCTCGGAGTTCTCGGATTCGGACGCCTTTATCTCCGTCTGCTGGGTCTCGGTCGTCTGTGTTTCTGTATGCTGGCTTTCTGCGTTTCCGCTTCCGCCAAATTTGAACAAGCCGAAAAAGCTTCCTATCAGATAAATGATAATCCCGACAATGACAATCGCCGTAACAATCCCCATGATGGTGATTGCCTTCTCCATCTTCGGATTGAGCATTCCATCATCATCATCATCCTCATCGTCCAGCTCGTCATCCTCCATTTCTTCTTCCTGCAACAACTGCTCACTCAGATGCACCGTACTGGCTTCCTGCTTAATCCGATTGACATCCTCCGCCCCGATTACCCGGGTCTTATCCTGGTTCACCGCCGGAACCATCACAACAAAATCCTCGTTCGGACTAATCAACGCCTTCCGCAAATCCGCCAGGAGCGCCGACATATCCTCATACCTGCGATCCGGATTTTTCTGGGTACATTTCAGGATAATTTTTTCCATGCTGATTGGAAGATCCGGTGCATAAGCGCTGGGCTTTACCATTTCTTCCTGCAGATGCTGAATTGCAACCGCAACTGTAGTATCTCCATCAAAGGGAACTCTGCCCGTCACCATCTCATACATCACGATACCAAGAGAATAGATATCGCTCTTTCCGTCCACGAAACCGTTTCGTGCCTGCTCCGGAGAGGAATAATGCACCGACCCCATCACATCCGAACTGATGGTATTGGAAGATGCCGCCCGCGCAATGCCAAAGTCCATGACCTTTACCTTGCCCTCGGTGGAAATCATGATATTCTGGGGCTTAATATCCCGGTGAATAATGTTCTTATTATGCGCTGCCTCGATTCCTCTGCCCACCTGAATGGCGATGCTGACCGCCTCTTTAAAAGTCAGCTGTCCCTTTTTCTCAATATAGGTCTTTAAGGTAATGCCCTCCACATATTCCATCACGATAAAGTGCATTCCGTTCTCACTGCCTACATCATAGATATTTACAATATTCGGATGCTGCAATCCTGCCGCAGACTGTGCCTCTGTGCGGAACTTTGTCACAAAGTTGATATCTTCGGAAAATTCCGGTTTCAATATCTTGATTGCCACAAAACGTCCCAGCGTAAGATCCTTTGCTTTATATACATCTGACATACCGCCGGCGCCAATCTTACCGATGATCTCATAGCGGTCTGCTACATACATTCCCTCTGTCAACATTCTTTCACCTCATCAGAAAATGGTTCTATCAATACAACCGTTATATTATCCCTACCGCCATTGCGGTTGGCTGTCTCCACAAGCTTTTCCGCTTTCTCCACAATATCACGCTGTCCCAATATAATCTGCCGGATTTCCTCATCCCGCACCATATTAGTCAGTCCATCCGAGCACATAAGAATCATGTCTCCCGGCTCTAATTCCAACTCAAAAAAATCCGCAGAAACCTCCGGGAGCACACCTACTGCCCTCGTAATAATATTCTTATCCGGATGATCCTTGGCATCCTCTTTATCCATCTCACCTAAGCGAACCATCTCCTCCACCAGAGAATGATCCCTCGTAATCTGTGTAATTTTCTCCTGATTCACCACGTACAGACGGCTGTCCCCCACGTTGGAGGCGTAAAGCCTTCCATCCACGACGGTGGCCGCCACCAGGGTTGTTCCCATCCCCTGCTTCTCCACATCCGCCCTGGCTTCCTCAAGCAGCAATCCATTGGCATAGGCAATCGCCTGCTTCATCACTGCCACAGGCTCAGTAAGCTCTGAACGGCCTACAGACTCCGTAATTTTCTCAACGGTAAAGCGGGAAGCGTAGTCACCTGCCGCGTGCCCGCCCATTCCATCTGCAACCAGAAAAAGATTTGGCAGATTTCCAACAGCCGTTTCCGATGTATACATGTAATCCTGATTGGCATCACGCCGTCTTCCCACATCTGTCATGGAAAACGTCTTCATCTGCTGCTTCCTTCCTTTCCAATACTGTCGCTGCCCATATAGCGTTTCCGCAGCTGACCGCAGGCACCATCAATGTCCCTGCCCATTTCCCTTCTAATAGTAACATTAATTCCGTTTTTTTCAAGTTTATTTTTGAAATTGTGGATTGCCGCCGTCTCCGGCTGCACATAATCCCGTTCCCGGATTGGATTCACAGGGATAAGATTCACATGACAGTTCATCCCGCGGATCAGTCCGCAGAGCTGTGCCGCGTCCTCGTCCGTATCGTTGACGCCGCCCACCAGACTGTACTCAAAGGTGACCCTGCGTCCCGTCCGGTCAAAATAGTAGCGGCATGCATCCACCACCTCATGGATTTCATATTTATTTGCCACGGGCATCAGCTCCCGTCTTTTTTCCTGTGTGGAAGCGTGCAGGGAAAGTGCCAGGGTAATCTGAAGCTGTTCCTCTGCCAGACGGCGCACATTCGGTACAATGCCGCAGGTGGACACCGTAAGATTCCGCTGGCTGATATGAAGCCCGTTCTCATCGGTGAGCAGCCGGATAAACTGCAGAAGATTGTCATAATTATCCAATGGCTCTCCGGTGCCCATCACCACCACATTGGAAACACGCTCTCCGGTGTCCTTCCCGATCTGGTATATCTGATCCAGCATCTCGGAGGGTCGTAATCCCCGCACCAGTCCGTCCAGCGTGGAAGCGCAGAACCGACAGCCCATCCTGCAGCCCACCTGGGAGGAAATGCACACGGAATTTCCATGCTTATAGCGCATCAGCACGCTCTCAATCACATTGCCGTCATCCAGCAGAAACAGATACTTTCTGGTTCCGTCCTCCTTCGATATCTGAACCGCCTCCTTCTTTAGGGAAACCAGCTCACACTGCTCATTCAGCTTTTCCAGCAGAGACTTGGAAAGGTTGCTCATCCGTTCCCAGGAATCCACCTGCTTTACATGAAGCCAGTCGTAAATCTGTTTTGCCCGAAAGCCTTTCTCTCCCATGGAGGTCAAAAGCTCCGTAAGCTGGTTCAAATCCAGTGATTTAATATCTATTTTATCCTGCTGCATCCTGCCAGCCCCTTTCTCTCTAACACATTCTCCTCGCTTTTGCCGCTGTCGCAACTCCCCACTACATTTTTCTATGCAGCCTTGCCAGGAAAAATCCGTCTCCCAGCGTCTCCTGTGGAAAAATCTGATGCATTTCCTCCAGTTCAAAATCCGGATGCTGCTTTAAAAAGTACGCCACATTATCCTCATTTTCTCCCTTGTTGATGGTGCAGGTCGAATAAATCATCCTGCCTCCACGCCTGACATAGGAATATACCGTATCCAGAATCCGGCGCTGCAAAGCCGCCAGTTCCTCCTGCTTCTCCGGCGTAATCCGGTATTTGACATCCGTCTTTTTGCGTAGCACACCAAGCCCGGAACAGGGAAGGTCTGCAATCACAACATCCGCCTTTTCCACAGATTCTTCGTCAAACATCGTTGCATCCTGCTGTACCGCTGTGACATTGGTGATTTCGTGCCGCGAAATATTTTCCCGAATCAGTGCCACCTTGCTCTCTGTCAGATCCCGCGCTTCCACATGACCGGTACCGCCCATTTTTTCTCCGAAATGAATGCTTTTCCCGCCCGGCGCAGCACAGACATCAATCACATATTCTCCCTCCTTCGGCGCGGCAAGCTCCGCCGTCAGCATGGAGCTTAAATCCTGCACATAGAACAGTCCCTCCCGAAAGGAGGGAAGCGCCCCCAGATAGTCAAAGTCTCTGATTACAAAGGCATAGGGAAGTTCTGAACATACCGTCTGATCCAGAAATTCGGCCGTCACACCCTCCTGCGCAAGCCGTTCCTTTAATTTCTCCGGTGTAGTTTTCAGCAGATTCGTCCGGATGGTAAGAGGTGCCTCATTCAAAAACGCCGCAAGCGTCGCTTCCGTCTGCTTCCGTCCATAATCCCTAAGCCACTGCTCCACAATCCACTCCGGCATGGAATAACGCACAGACAGATACTGCACCGGCGATTCCTTTCCGTCCGGGTAAGTTATGGCATCCAGATTTCTTGCGATGTTACGCAAAACTCCGTTCACAAAGCCGCTCAGTGTGGAAAAGCCCTTTTTTCGGGCAAGTTTCACCGCCTCATTACACGCTGCAGCAGCCGGAACGGAATCCATATATTTCAACTGATATACGCCCATCCGCAGGATATTGCGGATGACCGGTTTCATTTTGCCTGTTTTTACTTTGGAAAACTGGTCGATAATGTAGTCCAATTCCAGCATTCTCTGGATTGTCCCCTCTGCCAGCCGGGTCACAAAGGCGCGGTCCCTTTTTTCAAGATACTGATATTTATCCAAAACAGAACGGATGACCAGATGGCTGTAGCTGCCCTCCTTTGTAACTTCCATCAGAATTCCAAGCACCAGCTCCCTGGTATTTACAGCATCAGTCATCCTTGTTTCTTCCTCCAAATAAAAGCACCAGACGCAAAAGCTGTAATATAGCTGCTGCCGCGCTGGCCACATAGGTAAGTGCCGCTGCAGAAAGTACCTTTCTGGTGTATGGGATCTCACTCTCACTTAGAATTCCGCGCTCCTGCAGCATCCGAAGTGCCCTGGACGAAGCGTTGAACTCCACCGGAAGGGTTACCAGCTGGAAGATTACCGCAAATGAAAAGCAGATAATTCCCAGATTGATGATAAAGGAGCCTGTGCTGCTGTTGATAAAAAGACCGATCAGAATCAACGGCCATGCCAGTGTGGAGCCGATGTTCGCCACCGGTACAATGGCAGAGCGCAGCGTCAGCGGCAGATAGCTCTGCTGATGCTGGATGGCGTGCCCACACTCATGGGCTGCCACTCCCACCGCCGCCACGGAAGTGGAATTGTATACAGAATCCGAAAGATTTAAGGTCTTGCGCATCGGGTTGTAATTGTCCGTCAGATTTCCGGAAACGCGCTGGATTGTCACATCATAAATCCCAGCCGCATTTAAAATCCGCTCCGCCGCCTGTGCGCCGGTCATACCGGACATACTGCGGTATTTTGCATATTTGTTAAACGTCGATTTTACCCGTGCCGAAGCAATCAGGCAAATTACCGCCCCGATTACTACGAGTATATAGGTAGGGTCCCAATAATAATAGTAAGGCATCTCTCATTCCCCTTTCTTTAGCCACGCTTGAAATAAGTTCCCGTCTCCACAGAATATCCGTTTAAAAATGCCTCTGTGGTCATGCGTTTTTTGCCCTCCAGTTGAACCTCCGTCAAAGCCAGAATGCCATCTCCTGTCTGCACTTCAATGCCGTCCTTTCCCACTGCAAGAATACAGCCGGGATCTGCTTTTTTCTCATGGGATATCACCTTTGCCTTCCAGATTTTAAGGTTCTTATCCCCCAGTCTGGTATAGGCGCTGGGCCAGGGGTCTAAGCCCCGGATTAAGCATTCAATTGTCTCCGCACTGTTGTTCCAGTCAATGCTTCCCAGTTCTTTATGGATTTTCGCCGTATGGGTCGCCTTCGAGGAATCCTGGGGCGTATATTGTGCCGTTCCAGCCTCAATTGCTGCCATAGCCTTAACGCAGAGTTTTGCTCCCACCTCAGAAAGCCGTTCAAAAAGGCTTCCCGATGTTTCATCCGGACGCAGCGGCACAACCTCCGTCATAATCACATCTCCGGTATCTATCCCATCCTCCATGCGCATAATGGTGACACCGGTTTCGGCATCCCCGTTAATGACTGCCCACTGGATAGGTGATGCCCCACGGTACTTCGGCAAAAGGGAGGCATGCACATTGACGCAGCCATATTTCGGCATGTCAAGAATCTCTCTTGGAATAATCTGCCCAAAAGCCTCTACAATAATAATATCCGGCTGATAGCTCCGCAGATGCTCCACACATTCTGTATTTCTCACACGCTCCGGCTGGTAAACCTCAAGCCCGTGTTCTATGGCACATGCCTTTACCGGCGTATATTTTAACGCCTTGCTTCTTCCCACTGCCTTATCCGGCTGGGATACCACAAGAACCACCTCATGCCCTGCCTTTATGATTTCCTCCAGGGTCTCCACCGCGAAATCCGGCGTTCCCATAAAAATTACCCGCATAACTTCACCTCATAAAGCAAACTTTTATTCTTCTTCATAATTCACATCGTGAATCGACCCTTCCACCTTTTCCGTGTACATATGTCCGTCCAGATGATCCAGTTCATGACAGATTGCCCGGGCCATAAGTTCGGTCCCCTCAATCTCGTATTCTTCCATATTTTCATCCAATGCCCGGGCTTTCACATAATTGGGGCGCGTCACCTGTCCCGCCTTGCCCGGAAGACTTAAGCAGCCCTCGTCACCGGTCTGTTCCCCGGAGCTTTCCAGAATGACCGGATTGATCATCACCACCGGTCCCTCTCCAATGTCAATGACCACCACACGCTTTAACACTCCCACCTGCGGTCCCGCAAGTCCTACCCCATTGGCCTCGTACATGGTATCTAACATATCCGCAATAAGTGTCTTAAGCTTCGGCGTCATCTCCGTAATCTCTCTGCATTTCTTAGTCAATACCGGGTCTCCCTGTATCCGAATCGTTCTGATTGCCATAATATCCTCCTTTTAAAAACCGTTCACCGGGTTAAAATCAAACTGTACTGTCACATTTTTAAAGTCCCGGTTGTCTCGTATTAACTGCTCCAGTTCATCCTTCACCGCCACGAGAGTCTCATACTCCGGAGCCTTCAGGTAAATAACCTTCTTATAAACATCATTCACTTTCGCAATTGCTGCATCCGCAGGACCAATGCAGGAAATGTTCCTTTCGGAAAACTTCCGCCCAATCGCCGCCGCAAGTATTTGCGTTCCCGCAAGTGCCTCTTCCTCCGCCTTCGAAGCACAGAGAATCACCAGCATATTCCACACCGGCGGATAATGCAGCACCTGACGGTATGCAATCTCCTGCGCATAGAACGCCTCATAATCCTGATCTTTCGCCGTAGTAATGCTGTAATGCTCCGGATCGTAGGTCTGAATCACGACCTCCCCCGGCAGCTCTCCGCGTCCCGCCCTTCCCGCCGCCTGGGTCAGAAGCTGAAAGGTACGCTCTGCACCGTGATAATCGCTTACATGCAGCGACATGTCTGCGGCCAGGACACCCACCAGTGTCACCTTGGGAAAGTCATGCCCCTTTACAATCATCTGGGTTCCGATTAGAATATCCGCCTCCTGATTGCCAAATGCAGAAAGGATCTGCTCATAGCTTTCCCGGCTCCGTGTCGTGTCAAAATCCATACGCAGCACCCGGGCATCCGGAAAACGCTGCCGCACCACCTGTTCGATGCGCTCTGTCCCTGCTTTAAAACCACTGATATAACGGGAACCGCATTTCGGACATCGGGCTGGCGCTGCCTCCTCATAGCCACAGTAATGACAGACCATACGCCCGTTTCCATGCTGGCTTAAAGATACATCGCAATGCGGACATTTTATCACATGACCGCAGGCTCTGCAAGAGACAAAACCGGAAAGCCCTCTCCGATTGAGAAACAGCATAATCTGTTCCCCCCGTTTTATGCGTTCCTCCATCTTCTCCTGCAGATACACACTTAGTATGGAACGATTTCCTGCCTTTAACTCCTCCCTCAGGTCAATAACCCGGCATTCCGGCAGGGGGCGCTCCGCTACCCGTTGTTTTAATTCTAATAGCCGGTATCGTCCCTGCTTTGCCGCATAATAGCTGTCGACAGAAGGCGTTGCAGAGCCAAGCACCACACCCGCTCCAGCCATTTTTGCCCGCTGTATTGCCGTCTCCCTGGCGTGATAGCGGGGAATCGTCTCGCTTTTGTAGGAGGTTTCATGTTCCTCGTCGATAATAATAAGCCCCAGATTGGGAAATGGGGTAAACAGTGCAGACCGGGGACCAATCATAATGGAAATCTCCCCGTTTTTGGCACGCTCAAACTGATCGTACCGCTCCCCCTGGGATAGCCGGGAGTTCATAATGGAAACCTGATCCCCAAACCGGCTGTAAAACCGCATCACCGTCTGAAACGTCAAAGCGATTTCGGGAATCAGCACAATTGCCTGACGTCCCTTTTCCCTTACTCTGGCAATCAGTTCCATATAAACCTCTGTCTTACCGCTTCCTGTCACCCCTTTTAACAGCCAGGTCTGCGGCTTTTCCGCCTCAATATCCGCCATAATGGCATCTACCACCTGCTGCTGCCCGGCATTTAACACCTTATCATAGCCACCGCCGGAAAGATGCTCCACCGGATTGCGGTAAGCGGTCTCCGACAGCACTTTGACCACTCCCTGCTCCTCAAGTCCCCGGATTACCGTGCCGGAAACATTGAGTTTCTGGGTAATCAGACTCCATTCCAGTGTGCCCTGTTCCAAAAGCGCCGATAACAGCCTCGCCTTTGCCGTACTGTGTTTTCTTAAGTATTCCCCCAGAAGTTTCCTTGCCTCCATGGGATGCACCGCCAGGCGCACGGTCTTATGCTCCACGCCTTTTTTCTTTTCCTTGACCGGAATTACGGTCTTTAAGGCATGATTCATGGTTCCGCCGTAATTTCTCCGCATCCAGCCCGCCAGCGCAATCATCTGGGATTCTATCGGGACACTGCCGGGTACCACTGACAGCAGCTCTCTGATTTTATCCTCCTCATACTCTGCCCGGTCGGTAAGCTCCACCACATAGCCGGTCAGCCTGCGGCTCCCGAAGGGAATCTGCACCTGCATTCCGACCTGCAGCGTTTCCTTCAAGCGTTCCGGTATTTTATATTGAAATGTCTTATCCAGCTTTTCATGGGAAATATCCACAATAACATTCGCATATTTCGCCATTTTTTCACCTCATTTTATGTTTTTTTCGATACTCCCGCATATTTTAAGGCAGCCGGAGGAAACCTATTCTTAGCATTCACAGAAATAAACTGTACGCTTACACACGCATGCCGCAGGATCTTTTCCATAAAAAATCTGCAGCCGTCATTTTACCAGGAGGATATGCCCTATGAAAGCAAAAAATTTTCTAATCTGCGGACTAACCGGATGGTGCATGGAGATTCTTTTTACCTCCGCAGGTTCCCTGCTTCGTCATGACGGCAGAATGATAGGTCAGACCTCTGTGTGGATGTTCCCCATCTATGGCATGGCAGCGTTAATCTCTCCGGTCTATCACAGGCTGAAAGATAAGCCTGCTCTGCTGCGAGGCAGTGTCTACACAGTAGGTATCTTTTCCTTTGAATATCTCACCGGCTCCCTGCTGAAAAAACACAATCTCTGCCCCTGGGATTACAGCAGGGCAAAAACCAACATAGACGGTGTCATAAGGCTGGATTACGCGCCCTTCTGGATGGCTGCCGGACTCCTCTTCGAACGGATTCTTGTCCGGGCAGAACGCTCCTGACGCCCTCTCTATTCGAGGTCCAGTCCGTCCGCATCCGCACCGATGTTCTGCATACTTAATGTGCGGTGCCGGATACGCGCCGACTCTGACGCTTTTAACAGATAGTTCTTAATCTCTCTGGCATGCCGGATATGGATTAAACGCAGTTCCTGGTCTGTCACGTCCCCGGTGTAGCAGATGATTGTGCCAAGACCAAACAGGCGCTCCATCAGGGTTGCCGTCAGCTTCACGTCCTGTACCTTATACATATAACAATCGTTTTCCTCAATCTTTAGAAGCCCCTCATCCACCGTAATCCGATCCGGGGTAATGCTGTATTTTGTGAAGGTCCAGGGCAGTCCAAAGAATAAAAGTCGCTTCCGCTCCCGGTATTTTACCTCATCCTCAAAGCTGCTCTCCATACCATCTTTTACTTCATCTTCCATACTCTTCCAGCTCCTTTCGCATTCTGATTTCACTTATGCCATTTTACCGCACATCCCTGCAATCTGCAACAAAATATCTGAAAACGGTACGGTTTTCCAGCAATATAACGTAAATAATTTAGGCTCTTGAAATTGCACTTTTATTATTATATGATAGAACAAAAGTGCGCTTCTGCGCATGAAATGCTTAGTCTATAAAAATTTTAGGAGGATTAATATGCGTCATCTAATGAGCCCATTAGACTTCTCCGTCGACGAATTGGACAAGCTTCTGGATCTTGCCAATGATATCGAGAAGAACCCCGGAAAATATGCGCACGCCTGTGCGGGCAAAAAGCTTGCCACCTGTTTTTACGAACCGAGCACACGAACGAGACTCAGCTTTGAAGCTGCCATGTTAAATCTTGGTGGTTCTGTTTTAGGTTTTTCCAGCGCCGACTCCAGTTCCGCAGCCAAGGGGGAAAGCGTTTCCGATACCATCCGTGTTATCTCCTGTTACGCAGACATCTGTGCCATGCGTCATCCCAAGGAGGGTGCAGCTCTCGTAGCCTCCCAGAAATCTCTTATTCCTGTTATCAATGCCGGAGACGGCGGTCATCAGCATCCAACCCAGACCTTAACCGATTTATTAACCATCCGTTCCTTAAAAGGACGTTTGGACAACATGACCATCGGTCTCTGCGGCGACCTGAAATTCGGACGTACCGTACACTCACTGATCAATGCCTTGATCCGCTATCCTAATGTGCGTTTCATTTTAATCTCCCCGGAGGAGCTTCGGATTCCAAGCTATATCCGCGAGGATGTCCTTAAGGCAAATAACATTTCATTCACCGAGGTGGAGCGTCTGGACGAGGCTATGCCGGAGCTTGACATTCTCTATATGACAAGAGTTCAGAGAGAACGTTTCTTCAACGAAGAAGATTATGTGCGGTTGAAAAACTTCTATATCCTCACCAAAGCCCAGATGGATCTTGCAAAGGAGGATATGCTGGTGCTTCATCCTCTGCCCCGTGTCAACGAGATTTCCGTGGAGGTGGACGACGATCCGAGAGCCGCTTACTTTAAGCAGGCCCAATACGGTGTCTACGTCCGCATGGCACTGATTCTCACATTGCTGGAAATCACCGTGGAATAATTGTCACTTACAACAGTAATCTGATTGCGCCACAGCGCGCGGAAACGAGGAAATTATGTTAAACATCAGCGGAATCCATGAAGGTTTTGTCTTAGACCACATTCAGGCAGGTATGAGTCTGCAGATTTATCACGATCTGAAGCTGGATCGGCTGGACTGCACCGTTGCCATCATCAAAAACGCCAAAAGCAATAAAATGGGCAAAAAGGATATTCTGAAAGTAGAATGTCCCATCGAAGCCCTTGACCTGGATATTCTGGGCTTTATCGACCACAATATTACCGTGAATGTCATCAAAAATGATGCCATTGTCTCCAAAAAGGAGCTGCATCTTCCCAAGCAGGTGAAGAATGTAATCAAATGTAAAAATCCACGCTGCATCACCTCCATTGAGCAGGAATTAGACCAGATTTTCCTGCTTACCGATGAGAAAAAGGAAGTGTACCGCTGTAAATACTGCGAAGAGAAATATACCAATCCAAACCGCAGATAAAAAGTGTCGCCGCGCGACACTTCCGAAAACGCTTGGCGTTTTCACACGACGTACACCATGTATGAGCAATTCCTATAACATAAAAAAGTGCCGGATGAAAGCCGTTGACTTTCATCCGGTTTTTCTTTCTAGAAAGGTCTGCAACAGCAATTACACAGCATATTTAACAGACAGAGATTCAGGCACAGCGTCCCGGCGCTCTGATAAGGTCTCTCATAACTGCTGCCCATATTGCTGTACCAGGTTCCGCCGTACTCCAGATGCTGCAGGAACTGGCGGTATTCCATGTTGCTCGGTTCCATCTCCACCGCCCGTGCCGCATGCTCCTTCGCCATAAGATTATTTCCGGCTCCCTGATTTGCCAGCGCACTGTAATAATACCACCTTGCCTGCCGCTCGCCAAAGGGAATGCTGTTTAATACATTGATTGCCTCCGCATAGCAGTGGTTTGCGATATAATTTGCTGCCGCCTGCATCTGAGGCGACTCTGCGGCCCCGTCATAGGTCCGGTTTCCTCCGTACCCGTAATTGCCGGTTCTTCCATACCCATAGCCGCCGCTGCCACCGGAAGTATTGCTGTAACCATAGCCTGTGCCCTGCTGCTTTTCCTTCATGATCTGGTCATACGCCTGCTGTACTTCCTTGAACTTCTCCTCCGCCTGGGCTTTATTCGGATTGTTCACATTGGCATCCGGATGATATTTCCGGCTCAAACTCCGATATGCTTTTTTTATTTCTTCATCTGAGGCGCCCCGGGCTACCCCCAGCACCTGATATGGGTCTGTCATACATAAACCTCATTATTTCTGTGACTTTTTCTTTGCTTTTTCTTCCTGTTTGCGTTTCTTCAACTGTAGATATTCATATCGGGACCACACACCGGAATAAAGCACATTGCGCAGGATATCCGCATGTAAAAGAATCGGCAGCCGCTCAAAGGATTTCGCACATTCCGACATCATGCTGGTCAGAAGCAGACGGCAGTAGGTATCAAAATCCTGATTGCTTTCCTTCTGCTGGAAAACAAGAGGATTGTACTGCTTCTTCTGCAAATCGGACTCATAATCCTCGCAGGCATCCATCAGATAGATGAATTTTCCCATATAGAATCCCAGTGTGCGCAGTTCATCCGTCCACTCGTCCTCCCGCCAGCAAAAAATCTCACCCAGCATCTGACCGGTCAGACCTGCCACCACATCCAGATTGGTCTCCTGTGCCTTCTCCACTTCCTCGGTCTTTCGCATGAATTCTTCCACTGCTGCCGCCTGCCGCGGATACTTTAACATAATACGAGTATAATCCTTATCCAGGATTTTGACAAAGGCTTTTTTTACATAAGCCTTATCATCCTTCCAGTCATCAATCAGATTGTGGTATGCCAGTATCAGATTCATATCCGCCGCGTAATCCGTGGCAGCGTTAATCCATGCAGTCCGCTTCTTGTAAGGATGGAGCGCGCAGGTAAATTCACTGGTCTCATTCTCAAGCTCATAAAGTCCCGTCAGAAGCACAATGAGAAACGTCATATCATAATTTAAAAGCATCTGACCCTTTGCCCCGCAGTTGGTCTTGAGCCTGCGGCAAAGCCCGCAATAATATGCCTGATATGCTTTTTTATTTTCCTCTGTCAGTTCTTTTTGATTGATATTGATATATCCAAACACAAGACAAATCTCCTTTATCAATCTGAATTAATTATCAGCTTTTCTTGACAAATTCCGTCCTGCACTTCGGACAGGTAATGCAGATTTTGCCTCTTCCCTTCGGAACACGCACCGTCTGTCTGCACTGGGGACATTTAAAAAAACGGTAAGTATCTCTCTGCGCCCAGCGTTTCTTCCAGTTGTTGCGCTTCACCGTCGCCTGATAACGCATATTTAAATACTTCTGATTCTCCTCATAACGCTTGGAAACGTTGCGGGAAAGCATCCGCCAGTAAGTATAAATCAGAAGTGCCAGACCCAGCCAGTAAAAAATTCCCAGCCGGGAAAACATGGAAATCACACACAAAATGAGCGCAGCAATAATATAAACCTTTGACAGATCATCCGCCCCGTATCTGCCGGACATAAACTTTCGAAATTTTTCTTTCATCGTATCACAGTCCTTCCTATCACTAAAAAACGGTACCCTTATGGCACCGTTTTGTCCATGTGACTATGTTAATCCTTTGAAATAAGGACTGTCAACACATCTATTCTCTTTTAATAAACATTTTAGATTTATATTAGATTTTGAAAAATAAGCAGGACGATAAGCCGGGTTATGTCCTGCCTGCCAAACGGCAGGGGAACGATCATCTATCTAGGATGACTGTTACCAGCCACCTCAAGCAACCTACCTAAAGCTGGCGGGCCACGTAAACGCTTTGATTCGGTCTTGCTTCGGATGGGGTTTACATATGCCCTCTCTGTTACCAGAAAGGCGGTAGTCTCTTACACTGCCCTTCCACCCTTACCAAATCCCGGCACAGCCGGAATCCGAAGAATCCTTACGGATTCTTCCCACTCATCGGAATGGGGCGGTATATTTCTGTTGCACTATCCTTGGAGTCGCCTCCACCGGACGTTATCCGGCATCCTGCCCTGTGAAGCCCGGACTTTCCTCACCCCGGTCTGATGCAAAAAATGCACCGAAACCGGGCCGCGATCGTTTGTCCTACTTATTTTTCAAAAATCCGTACCTAACTATACATCAAAATCCGCGTTCCTGCAACAAAAATCGAAAATCTCTCCCGGCGGTCATTCCTCCAAAGGTACACCAGCCACGGAGCAGGGGCTAAACGCTATACGTTAAAGCAGGAACCCCCGATAAATTCCCGGATGATGGAATTCTGTCCAATTCCGTCTCCCGGCATCGGCAGAAAATAATCCAGAAACTTTAACAGACGCTTTGCCTCCAGATATTCCGGGCATTCCCTGTCGATGGCGAACAGAAGCGGCTCCGCGTAAAGTTTTAATACCGCCAGTTCGTAAATCAGCGCCGAATTGAACATGGCATCTGCCCCCTCCTGGAACGGGAAAATATATTTCTGTTCTCCCCTGCGCACGGAATCCCACATGGCAATCGTCTCCCGGGCATTCGTTCCGCGGGTTCTCGCATCCCGCACAATACGGCGCAGCAGTCTGCCGTCCGTGGTGGGCAGACAGTTATGCTCGTCAATATTTAACTGGGTCAGCGCACTGATATAAATCTTATATTTGCTCTCCACCGGAAGGGAGTAGGAAAGCTTATCGTTCAACCCATGGATTCCTTCGATAACCAGCACATCCTCCGGTCCAAGCTGCAAATATTTGTCCTTGTACTCCCGCTTTCCGGTCTTAAAATTAAAAACAGGCAGATTCACTCTTTTTCCGGCCAAAAGCTCATTCATATCGTGATTGAAAAGCTCCACATCCAGCGCTTCGAGACACTCTAAATCCAGTTTCCCGTTTTCATCCCGCGGGCACTTGTCCCGATCGATGTAGTAATCATCCAGCGGAAACGGATGCGGTTTTAAACCCTTTGCCGTAAGCTGTATGGAAAGTCTGTGGGAAAACGTGGTTTTTCCCGAGGATGACGGCCCTGCAATCATGACAAATTTCCTGTCACCGGTACGCACAATCTCCTCTGCCAGATTTCCGATCCGCTCCTCAAACAGCGCTTCCTGCGTCAGGATCACTTCCTGCATCCTGCCCGCTGCAATGGCATCGTTCAAGGCTCCAATGGTATCGATTTCCAGCATTCTCCCCCATTCTCTGGAGTGCTTCAACGTATAAAACAGCTTCTTTGACGGAACAAAGGGTGCCACCTCCCTGGTATCCTTATCCGGAAACAGAAGCACAAAGCCATCCTCGTAAGGCTTCACGTCATAGTAACGCAAATAACCCGTGGAGGGAACCATAAAGCCATAGAAATAATCCTTATAATGATCCAGCACATAGATATTTACCCTGGAGCTTCTGCGATAGCGGAACAGCTTCTCCTTATCTGTCATTCCAAGCTCCCCAAACAATGCAATGGCATCATCGGTATTCATATTGCGCTTTTCAATCGGCAGATCCGCCTTCACCAGCCGCTGCATCTCCGCCACCAACTGTCCTGTCATTGCCTCATCCACCGGCACCACTTCTTTTTTCCCATCCCTGTGGCGAATCAGTTCACAGTAATAGCTCTGGGAGATGGAATACATCACCCGGACAGTAATCTGCTCCTCCCCCCACAGATTATACACTGCCTTCTGCATCAGAAGGGTGGTACTTCTGCGATAAGCCTTTTTCCCGGCGTTGTCAGCTGTGGTAAGAAATTCCACCCTGCCATCCTTCTCCGCCCGCTTACTCAGTTCCCGCAGACGGTTATTATACAGCACCAGAACGATGTCATCCCCATATTGCTCCTGATATTCCCCGGCAATTTCCATGAAACTAATTCCCGCCGGATACTCTTTCTTTTCCTCACCAATTTCCAGTGTAATCGTTTTTCCCCTCATATTCCTTCTCCATTCCCATCTGCTGCATTGCCCTATTATTATATGACATCTGCAGTCTCACTTCTTCCCGACGCCTTCGGATATGCTCCGAATCCGGCTGTCCCTTAAGACTATTCCAGATATTCTCATAAATCCGCATTTCCAGGCGCAGATATTCCTGCAGCACCGGATGCTTTTCCGAAAGCAGCTGCTTTCCATAATATAGTTCCAGCTTCTGCGCTTCACCGGCACGGTCAATCCAGGTATCAAGCTCCGAAAAGTCCTCAGATAAGCAAAGAGGCTCCTTTTCTTTTCCTCCATAATGCACGCGAAACATGGGATAATACTTGCCGTCTTCCTTTACCATGTTTTCCGCTTCTGTCACATATCCCCGGATATCCAGATAAGCCCGTACCCGTGCAAGCTCTGACTGTGGCTGCAGCACCAGTTCCCTTGCCTGATGGCAGACGGACGCACCATTCTCTAAGATATGCATCACCAGACCGCCTCCCATTCCGGCAATCAGTATGGAATCCGCCTCCCCCGGGGAAAGAGCCTCCACCCCATCGGAAAGCCTTGTCTGTATGTAGTCCCCCATACCATAAGCCGCAATATGCTCCTTTGCCCGCGCCAGGGGACCGCTTCTTACATCCATGGCAATGGCTTCGGGAATTTTTTTCTGCTCCAGCAGATAAATGGGCACATAGCCGTGATCGGTTCCAATGTCTGCCAGCACACTTCCCGGAGACACCATGGAAGCCACTGTCCTAAGACGCTCTGATATTTTTATCATATTACTCCAGATAATCCTTTAATTTGCGGCTTCTGCTGGGGTGACGCAGCTTGCGCAGTGCCTTTGCCTCAATCTGACGGATACGCTCACGGGTAACGTTGAACTCTTTTCCAACTTCTTCCAGTGTTCTGGCGCGTCCGTCCTCGAGACCGAAACGCAGGGTTAAAACCTTCTGCTCCCGCTCGGTCAATGTGCCCAGAACCTCTTCAAGCTGCTCCTTCAACAGAGTAAAAGCAGCCGCATCTGCCGGCACCGGCACATTGTCATCCTGAATAAAATCTCCCAAATGGCTGTCTTCCTCCTCACCGATTGGCGTCTCTAAGGAAACCGGCTCCTGAGAAATCTTTAAGATCTCACGCACACGCTCCACCGGCATATTCATTTCCGCTGCAATTTCCTCCGGAGTGGGTTCACGGCCTAACTCCTGCAGCAACTGTCTGGAAACGCGGATTAACTTGTTGATGGTTTCCACCATATGCACCGGAATACGGATGGTACGCGCCTGATCTGCGATTGCCCTGGTGATTGCCTGGCGAATCCACCATGTCGCATAGGTGGAAAACTTGTAGCCCTTGCGGTAGTCGAACTTCTCCACTGCCTTAATCAGACCAAGATTTCCCTCCTGAATCAGGTCAAGGAAAAGCATCCCGCGCCCCACATAACGCTTTGCAATACTTACCACCAGACGTAGATTTGCTTCCGCAAGCCGTTTCTT
>JBJEJC010000123.1:0-9310 GCA_051877675.1 Roseburia sp.
ACTTTAAGTGCCGAATACATGGGTGGAATCTGCATATAGTCCCCCTGCATGGCAAGGATTGCCTCCCGCACCTCCTGTTCGGTGACAGAGACCTCCGCTTCCCGCAATACCGTGCCCGAGATATCCTGGGTATCCGTGGTTTTCCCAAGAAGCATCACCGCCACGTATTCCTTACTCTTATCCGTCAGCAAATCACAAACTTTTGTGGCTTTGCCAAGACACACAGGCAACACTCCCTCCGCATCCGGGTCGAGTGTCCCTGTGTGTCCGATTTTCCTTGTTTTGAGGATTCCCCGCAGCTTTGCCACCACGTCAAAGGAGGTGAACCCCTTTTCTTTGTACACATTGATAATTCCACTGATCATATCTGTTTTGCCACTTCCGCTACAATTCTTTCTATCAGTTCCTCCGGCTCTCCTGTCATGGAAAATCCGGCAGCCCGCTTATGTCCGCCGCCTCCAAAGCCCACTGCAATGGCAGACACGTCCACGTAGGAGGCAGAACGGGTGCTGACCTTAAAGGTGCCATCTCCGGTCTCATAAAGAAAAACAGCCACTTCCACATCCTTGGTCACCCGAAGCTGGCTTACAATCCCATCCAGATGCTTAGGCAGCACCTCGTATTCCTTCATCTCCTCTGCGGTGATGACACTGGAAATACATCTGCCCTCCAGATGCAGCCTGCTCTTTAACAGAGCAAGCCCAAGAATCCGGTTCTGGTTGTAGGTTTTGGTGTAAAATGTCTCATCTACAATCCTCGGATAATCGATTCCCATTTCCATCAGCACACCCGCTTTTTCCATTGTCGCCCGGGAGGTGCAGGAATACTGGAACACACCTGTGTCATGGATGATGCCGGTGTAGATGCACTCGGCAATCTCTTTCGTCAGGCGTTCCCGCGGAAGCAGGTCAAAAATCAGCTCCGACGTGGAACTTGCCTGGGGAAAAATATAGTTTTCATCCGCAAAGCTCTGGTTGCTGATGTGATGATCGATACATACCGTCTTTCCGGCCGTCTCAAAGTATGCTGCCGCATTGCCCAGTCTTCCGGTATCCCCACAGTCCTGGGAAATAAACAGATCATAGCGCTTTCCCTGCGGGTAATCACTTATGATTTCTTCGGAGCGCGCCAAAAATTTAAATATGTTGGGAATCGGCTCCAAATATAAATCCACCTGAATCTTTGGATAATAGGTTCGGATATAGTTGTAGGTAGCCAGACAGGAACCCACACAGTCTCCATCCGGTCTTATGTGCCCTGCAATGGCAACTGTGCCTGCTTCTGTCAGAAAATCATCCAGATTTGTCACTTTTATTCCTCTTTCTCCTCTGCTCCGTCCTCTGCCATGCCATCTGCCGTTGCAGCGTCATTGTCTTCCATCCCACGGGTCACATCGGAAATCATTTTGGACATACGGACTCCATACTCGATGGACTGATCCAGAATGAATCTGATTTCCGGTGTATTCCTCAGATTAATGGATTTGGCAAGCTTTGTACGGATATAGCCCTCAGCACTTCTTAAGCCAATCAAAGTGTTCTTTTGCGCCTCCTCGTCTCCGAGAACGCTGATATATGCCTTACATGTCTTTAAATCCGGCGCAACCTCCACCGAAACGACACTGGTGAGCGGAGCAATCCGCGGGTCTTTGATTTCCCCACGGATAATGTTGCTCAGTTCACGCAAAACCTCACCGTTAATTCTGGTATTCTTAATACTGTTCTTTCTCATGCTATTCCTTTCAAACTCTATCTGGGCACTTCCACCATGGTGTAAGCCTCCACCACATCAAGCTCCGCAATATCATTGAAGCCTTCAAAGACAAGACCGCACTCATAGCCTGCCTTTACTTCCTTCACATCATCCTTGAAACGCTTCAGAGATGCCAGATTACCCTCAAAGATCTGCTCGCCTTCCCTGGAAATACGCACTTTGCAGCCACGCTGGAAAACACCGTCCAGAACATAAGAACCTGCAATGTTGCCCACACCGGATGCCTTGAAGATCTGACGCACCTCTGCGTGGCCTAACACCTTCTCCTCAAATACCGGATCCAGCATTCCCTTCATAGCAGCCTCCACATCCTCAATGGCATTGTAGATTACCTTGTAGAGCCGGATATCTACATTCTCACGCTCTGCCGTAACCTTTGCTGTCGGGTCCGGACGCACGTTAAATCCGATAATAATAGCGCTGGATGCAGATGCAAGCGTAACATCGGACTCGTTGATGGCACCTACACCACCATGGATGACCTTGACTACCACTTCTTCGTTGGACAGCTTCACAAGACTCTGTTTTACTGCTTCCACAGATCCCTGTACGTCTGCTTTTACAATGATATTCAGTTCCTTCACATTGCCGGACTGAATCTGGGAGAACAAATCGTCTAAGGACATCTTTGCCTTGGTATCCTCGATCAGTTTGTTCTTTCCTTCTGAAATATAGGTTTCTGCAAAGGCTCTTGCCTCTTTATCCGTTTCCGTGGAAACAAAGGTCTCGCCTGCCTCCGGCACTGCCGATAATCCGAGAATCTCCACCGGCATGGAAGGACCTGCTTCCTTTACACGTCTTCCCTGGTCATCAATCATGGCACGAACCTTACCGTAACAGCTTCCGCATGCCACCGGCTGCCCCACCTTCAGGGTTCCCTTCTGCACAAGAACCGTGGCAACTGCACCGCGTCCCTTGTCTAACTGTGCTTCAATGACAAGACCACGGGCATGACGGTTCGGATTTGCCCGAAGCTCCAATACCTCTGCGGTGAGGAGAATCATCTCAAGCAGATTGTCGATACCCTCCTTGGTATGAGCAGACACCGGACAGAATACCGTGCTTCCGCCCCAGTCCTCGGGAATCAGTTCATACTCGGAAAGCTCCTGCTTCACCCGCTCAATGTTTGCACTTGGCTTATCAATCTTATTGATGGCAACGATAATCTCTACCCCTGCCGCCTTGGCATGGTTAATCGCCTCCACTGTCTGGGGCATCACACCGTCATCCGCAGCAACTACAAGAATCGCAATATCCGTGGAGTTCGCACCACGCATACGCATTGCAGTAAATGCCTCATGTCCCGGGGTATCCAGGAAGGTAATATTCTGTCCGTTAATGGATACCACGGAAGCTCCGATATGCTGGGTAATACCGCCTGCCTCACGGTCTGTCACACGGGTAGAACGGATGGCATCCAGCAGGGAGGTCTTTCCATGGTCAACATGACCCATCACACAGACAACCGGCGGACGTGCCACTAAGGTATCTTCCGGATCGTCCTCCTCCTTCAGAAGTTCTGCAATAACATCCACCTTCTCCTCCGGCTCACAGATGCAGTTGAACTCCAGAGCGATCTCCTCTGCGGTGTCGTAATCAATCTCCTGGTTTACGGTAACCATGGTTCCCTTCAGGAAAAGCTTCTTAACAATCATTGCCGGCTGTACCTTCATCTTGTCGGCAAGATCCTTGATGGTCATCTTCTCCGGAAGAACAAGTGTACGAATCACTTCTTCCTCCTGCTTCGGCTGCTGCGGCTGTCCCGGCTTTTTCTTGCCGCCGTTCTTCTCCAGATTTACAAAACGCTCCTGCTTCTTGCTTCCCAGTGCATCGTAATCTCCACGCTGCTTGTTATTCTTGTTGCGGTCCTTGTCACGCTCCCTGGTCTCTTTTCCGCGGATTTCCTCCGTTGCCATAGACGCAGATTCCTTGTTAAATTTATCAATCTCACGGTTTAATCTTCCGTTTCCATTGTCGCCTCTGCCACGGAAACCATTTCCGCCCTGTGCGTTTCTACGGTCTCCCTGACCTCCGTTTCCTCCCGGTCTTCCGTTCCGGTCTCCCGGTCTTCCGTTCCGGTCATCTCTTCTGCCGTCATTCCTTCCTTCCGGTCTTCCGTTCCGGTCTCCGTAAGGACGGCTGCCGCGGTCTCCCTGACCTCCGTTTCCTCCCGGTCTTCCGTTCCGGTCTCCATAAGGACGATTGCCGCGATCCCCCTGGTTTCCGTTTCTGCGGTCTCCGTTGTTCCTGCGGTCTCCGTTATCCCGGTCTCTCGTCGGAATATTCTCCGGTGCCATGTTGGCGTAAACATTCTCCACCGGCTTTCTCTCCACCGGTTTTTCTGCCGCTTCCTTCTTTAACGCCTCTGCCTTCGCAGCCTCAGCCGCTGCATTGCGCTTTGCCTCTAATGCACGGCGTTCCGCTTCCTCTGCAGCCTTTGCTGCCTCAGGATTGATGGCGCGCTCAAATGCCTTACGCACATCATAACCGGATGCTGCCGGTCTCGCCTGACGGTTCTCCTGGGGACGGTTTCCGGCTCCTCCGGACTGCTGTCCCGGACGGCGCTCTCCCTGGGGACGATTTCCTGCCCCTCCGGACTGCTGTCCCGGACGGCGATTCCCCTGCTTACTATATTGTGCATTAAAAACTGCGGTTATACTTGATTTTTTCTTCGGACGTTCTCCTCGCGGTGCCTCTGCCTTTGCGCCTTCCGTTCTTTCTGCTTTGGGAGCCTCCGCTTTCGGGGCTTCCACTTTCGGTGCTTCTGCCTTCGGTGCTTCCGGCTTCGCCTGCTGCTTTGCGAACCGGCTTCTCACCATTTTCTGGGCTTCATCCTCAATATTGCTGCTGTGGGACTTTACCGCATATTCCGTGTTGTTTAAAAATTCAATTATCTGCTTATTTTCAATTCCAAGCTCTTTTGCAAGCTCATGAACTCTCATTTTTGCCATATATACTGATTCCTCCATTATTCAGTTGTTACTGTCTGTTTCAATCTCTCTTCGATGGAACGCGCAAGACCCTCATTGGTGACCGCTAACGATGCCCTAAATTCTTTTCCGATAAAGTGTCCCAGTGTTTCCTTATCCGCGTAAGTATACATGGGAACTCCGTAAAATTCAGTCATGTTGGCGAACATCTTTCTGGTGTTGTCGGATGCATCACCCGCAACTATCACAAGCCATGCCCTTCCCTCTTTCACCGCCTTTTCCGTTGAAAACTCTCCACTTGCCACACTGCCGGATTTTGCCGCAATGCCTAACATGGATAACACCTTATCTGGCTTCAAGCTTCTCCATCTCCTTTGTCAGCATTTCATATACATCCTTCGGAATCGGCATCTTAAAGGACCGTTCCAGTCCCTTTGTCTTAATCGCTTTTTTCAGGCATTCACTGTTCGGACAGATATATGCTCCTCTGCCATTTTTTCTTCCGGTTGTATCTAAAATGAACTCTGTTTCCAAACCGTCTTCGGATGCGGTCTTAATCACTCTTATCATATCCTTCTTGGCCTTCATTTCCTGACAGCCAATACACTGACGCATCGGAATTTTTTTATTTGTCATACCCGTTTCCGCCTCTATTATTCTTCCGAATTCTCCGCAGGGGCATCCTCATAGTTTCCCTCTTCGTACTCGCCCTCTTCGTACTCATCGTCCTCGTAATAGTCATCTTCATACTCATTCTCATAGTCTAAGAAATCGCCGGACTCTCTCGCCTGGGTCTCGCTCTTGATATCAATCTTAAAGCCGGTAAGACGTGCTGCCAGTCTTGCGTTCTGACCTTCCTTACCGATGGCAAGAGACAACTGGTAATCCGGTACAACTACTTTCGCCGATTTCTCCTCCGCATCTGCAATAACGGAAATAACTTTTGCCGGGCTCAATGCATTCTCAATGAGCATTGCCGGATTCTCATTCCAGGTAATGATATCGATTTTCTCACCACGCAGTTCATTCACGATTGCATTGACTCTGGCTCCGTTCATACCGACACAGGCTCCCACCGGATCCACATCCGGGTCATTGGACCATACCGCAATCTTGGTACGGCTTCCTGCCTCACGGGCAATTGCCTTAATCTCTACGATTCCCTCTTTTACCTCGGTCACTTCAGACTCGAACAGACGCTTTACCAGCTCCGGATGCGTTCTTGACACGAGAATTTTTGGTCCCTTCGAGGTGGATTTTACTTCCAGAATGTAAAGCTTGATTCGCTCGGTGGGCTGGAATACTTCTCCCCTTACCTGCTCATTCTCTGTAAGGATTGCATCTACCTTGCCCAGATTGATGCTGACATTTCTTCCGATATAGCGCTGTACCACACCAGTCACCACATCACGTTCTTTGCTGTAATACTGATCAAATAATACCTTGCGCTCCTCCTCACGGATTTTCTGCAGAATCACGTTCTTGGCATTCTGGGTGGCTATCCGTCCGAACTCCTTGGACTTTACTTCCACCTGCACAATATCTCCCAGCTCATATTTGGAATCAATCATCTTCGCGTTTGCAAGACTGATCTGCTCCACCGGGTCCTCTACGGTCTCGACAACCGTCTTCTCCTGATATACATGAAATTCACAGGTCTCCGGGTCAATGTTTACCTTTACGTTTTCCGATTTGCCGAAATGGTTCTTGCAGGCGGTCACAAGCGAATTTTCAATTGCCTCCAGCAAAGTCTCTTTGCTGATATTTTTCTCCTGTTCCAATATGGTAAGTGCCTCCAACAACTCGTTATTACTGCTCATTTTTTCCTCCATTCTGCCGTGTCTCCCACGGACTTCTATTGTAATATTTATTAAAAATCAAATGCCAGACGGATCAGGGCTATATCCGCTTTCTCAAAATGAAGCTCTCTGCCATCCTCCGCCTCTATGGTGACGCTGTTTTCATCATACGCTTTCAGGATACCATAAAATTCCTTCTCCCTGTCGATTGCACGGTAGGTTCGAATCTCAAGTTCCTTCCCCATGCTGCGCTGATAGTCCTTTTCCTTCTTTAAGGGTCTGCCAAGTCCCGGAGAACTCACCTCAAAAACATAGGAATCCTCCACATAATCTTCGCGGTCTAAGATTTCATTCATTTCCCGTGCCACTGCCTCACAGTCATTGACCGTGATTCCGCCCTCTTTGTCAATATAGGCACGCAGATACCAGGTACCGCCTTCCTTCACATACTCCACATCTACCAGTTCAAACTGCATCCGTTCCAGTATGGGAGTAATCAGTTCTTCGGTGCGCGCTTCATACGCTTCACGTTTTGACATGTGTACACCTCTTCCTTATTCAATTTTCACTGGGATATATCCCTTTTAACGCGAATTGAGAGAGAACTTTCGTCCTCTCTCAACCAAGTCATCATGTATCGTATATACTGTAGCACTTTGCTCCGGCAAATGCAAGTATTTTTACAATTATTTTTTCTTACGGAATCTGCAGACAAGTACACCGATGATTCCTGCAACTGCCGCCACAGCCGCTATAATTGCTGCCGTTAAGCCACGGATATTCTCACTCTCCGTAGCTGCCGTGCCGTCCTGTCGTTCTGCAGCACTTTCTGTGCTGTCACCGTTTTCCGTTGTTCCGGCAGACAAGTTTTCCATTCCGCCACCAACTTCCGCCGGACGCTCCACTTCAAAGTCGCTCCAGGAAGTTACGCTGCCCGCTCCCTCTGTCACGTCCTCCGTAGAATAGGAAGCCACCAGAATTGTGTAAGCGCTGTCGCCCTCCACATAAACCGTGCCGTCCTCACCCCGGACAGTCACCGCATTACCAGCCTCATCGGTGATGGTTCCTGCATTACAGAGCGCATCCACTACGCTGTCTCCGGTCACGGTCCAACTGGAATCGCTGTCAATATAAACGTTGCAGTAACCGTCTCCGCCTTCCCCTGCCCAGGTCTCATCATCCGTAAAGCAGCCGGTATAGGCGCTTGCATCTGTCAGATAGAAATCCAACGTACTAATGCTGTCATAAATCACAGTTCCGGCAAGCTCCTGGTTCACCCCGGTAAACGTACACTGGGAGCCATTGGCACCGGAAGTCCCCCAACCCCGTTTATTGGCATTTCCCGTCACCTGCAGCAGAAAATCACTGTCCTCGGATGCCTGAATTTCCACATCGGAAAGTAAAATGTTGCACTCCGTATTCGTTGTATAGAACAGTCCCCCATTTTCACTGGTCAAAGTTCCTCCCACCATAGAAAATGTGCTGTTTCCCACCTCACTGTCCCCGGACATACTCTGATATAAGATTACCGTCCAGGTGGTATCATTCTGTTCGTCATCCGGCATATTTCCGGTAAGGTTACAGTCAAACAGCCGTAAAGTATTCAACCCTTCAATGCAGACTGCCTCTGATCCGGTAGCAGTCAGGTCTGCATCGTGAACGGTAATATCCGCCGTGGTGTAAACCGCCGGAGACCCGCTTCCGTTGGAGGTATAGGTTCCGCCATCTACGACCATGGTTCCGCTTCCCCGGTCAGAACGGATTGCTGCCGCAGATGCCCCTTCTGTCTCCACATCCAGATCCCAGGCATACAGCGTACCGCCTCCTGCCACATGAATGCCGCCGGAAGTTCCCTGGGATGTATGTATTGTAGTGTCTGCTACGTAAGCCGTTCCATCTCCATACGCAAATACGCCTGCGCCACCGGCAGCTTCTGTAGTGACCGTACTGTCCTCCACATATACGGTTCCATCCGTCACCAGAATTCCTGCACCCACTCCGTAAAAGCTGGAATTATCTCCGCCGGTGCTGTCCTCCGAAGTACGTTCCAGACTGATATTGCGAAAGCTCACCGTTGCCCCCTCCGAAATCCATGCCGCATTCTCATCCGTTCCGGTGGACACCAGATTCTCACCCTCTACTGTCTCATCCTCTGTGTAATGATTTACAGCAGAGTATTCTGTCGGTGCAGAAGAACCGCCCCCAGGCATCTCGCCGCCGGGTGCGCCCTCACCGCCCTCCGGCGGCTCTCCGTCCGGTTTCTCTCCCGTCGGTGCACCCTCACCGCCCTCCGGCGGCTCTCCGTCCGGTTTCTCTCCTGTCGGTGCGCCTTCACCGCCCTCCGGCGGCTCTCCGTCCGGTTTCTCTCCTGTCGGCACACCTTCACCGCCCTCCGGCGGCTCTCCGTCCGGTTTCTCTCCCGTCGGTGCACCCTCCGTTTTGTCTCCCTGGCTTTCACTTCCCGCATCGCTGTCTGCGGACGCTGCCGCCACGGTAAATACGGACATATCTGAAAATGGCACCGCCATGACAACCCCGGCAAGTAAAATGGATAATAATCTTCTTTTTGTCTTATTTAACATTTGTTTAATCTCCTCTCTGAGCAATTTCTTTGTTATAGGTCTATCATAGAGGCGGATTGTGTATGCCGATTTAAGACAATGTGAAGGTTATGTGATTTTTCCTATGGAAAAAAAAAGAACTGTCACCTCTGTGACAGTTCTTCCGGGTTGGGCTATTCTATTTGAATAGAGCAGCTTGTAGGGGAATCGAACCCCTGTTTCCGCCGTGAGAGGGCGGCGTCTTAAC
>JBJEJC010000124.1:0-9015 GCA_051877675.1 Roseburia sp.
GGGAGAAGCAGACGCTCGCCCAGTTCCTTTTCCTTAAGCTGTGCCAGAATATCCGGCCCGGTGAGCAGTCCCGAAACGGTAATCATTTCCCCAAAAAAATCATTGCGTATGGGACATACCACAATCTCGTAGTTTGGAAATGCCTTCATACAGTCCTGTGCCATCCGACTGATAAAGGGAGCAGCCAGACGCCCTGTGGCAATGGTGCGCTTGTGATGTCCCACCAGATCCGGGAGCTGGCTTTCATGTATCATTTCCCGGTGTGCCACATCCTCCTTAAGCTGCTCTAATGCCGCATAAAACTCATCCAGCAGCAGACGAATCATCCCAACTCCGTTTTCCAGTTGGATGTAACCGTCATAATTCTCCTCCTCCGGCAATTCCCTTCCCGCCAGAAGATACCATTCGTCGCTGGCATGGATAAAATGGGTCCCGTGACTCTCCATGCACACCTTCTGCCATCTATGGATGGTGTCAAGGACTGCGATTGCATCCTCTCTGTTAAACGGCTCCAGGGGGTAAAGTCCCTCCCTGTATTTGGACAGTCCCACCGGCACCACGGAAACGCTCTCCATATAAGGAAGATATTTTGTCAAATCCCGGATAGAGCGTTCCAGCTCCGCACCGTCGTTCACTCCCTTACAGAGTACAATCTGACCGTTCATTTCAATCCCCGCCTCATAGAGACGGTCAATTTTCTTTAACGCCTCTCCGGCAAAGCGGTTGTTCAGCATCTTACAGCGAAGCTTTGGATTGGTAGTCTGCACCGAAATATTAATGGGTGCCAGCTTATAGTCTATGATGCGTTCCAGATCCTTATCCTTCATATTGGTTAAGGTAACATAATTTCCCTGCAGGAAAGAAAGTCTGGAGTCATCATCCTTAAAATATAAGGTTTCCCGCATTCCCTTCGGCATCTGGTCGATAAAACAGAAAATGCATTTGTTATGGCAGGACTTATAGTCATCCATCAGTCCGTTCTCAAATTCGATGCCAAGATCCTCGTCATAATCCTTCTCAATCTCATATTCCCATTCCTCGCCGTCCGGCTTGCGCAGAAGCACCAGCAGATTCTCGTCGTGAATCAGATAATGGTAATCAAATACATCCTCAATCTCCTTACCGTTGATGGAAATCAGTACATCCCCGGGCATAAATTCCAGTTCCTCCGCAATGCTGCCGGGATCTATCTTAAAAATCACATGTTCCTTTTTACTCATTTTTGTTTCCTCTAATTTCTTTGACCGGAATGCTCCGGCATAAATTCTGATGCAGGTCTGACCGCCCGCTTTCCTTTATAGTGTACAATAAAAAAAGCGGAATAACAACTATCCCGCTTTTTTTACTCAATAATTCATAATTTTTTCGTATTCATCCACCGTGTAAAGTTTCCACTCGTCATCAAACACACCAAGCTCATACAGCGCATCCACCGTAAACACACATTTGGGTCCGAAGGAAAAATAACTGCTTCCGCCTACGGAATACTCCCTTGCTGACCCATTGCTCTGATAGGTAAGATAGTTGGCAAAATAATCCCAGGAGCTATAGAAACCGGTTCCCCCCGAGAATTCCAGACAGATGGAATTCCAGTAGCTGCCTTCCTTCTGGTTCGGTGTATACAACAGATAATCCCTGAAATTACCTGCTTCAATATCCTTATTGACTGCCTCTAAAAGCACTTTCAATTCATCCGAATGAAGTGCATAATTGTTCGCTGTGCCACTGTCATTGTAGCGCTCCACATAGCCGCTGTAGTAGCTTCCATTCTCGCCCAGACTATTAAAGACCTGATCTCTCACGTATTCCGGTCTGCATTCTAGGCTCCGGATCATGGAAGCCGGCGAAGTTTCATCCTGCAGCGCCTCCTCCGTCAGAGGAACCACATACTGCCGCTCAAAGATGGTTCCGTCCTTCTTATAATAACGCAATGTGACAGAAGCATTGTTCTCATCCCGCGCAGACAGATTTTTATATGCATCCTTATATTCAATCAATCTCTGCTGAATGGCAATCGCATCTTTGGTATCCTCCACTGCTACGGGATAATCCATGTACACGAATGCCTGCTCCACCTCTCCCGTCACCGGAATTCTACGCTCAATGCCAAACGCATCCAGCCTCACTAACAAAATGCCAAGAACAGCTACCGCCATACAGACTGCCCATTCCAGCAGTCGTTTCTTTTTCCAGATGCGAAGACTCTTCTGCAGCAGTGCCTCCGCGGCAAAGAAGCATATGGTTCCGAATACCAGAAAGCAGACAAGAATGCAGGCAAAGGAATTGATCTCCACATACCCCTCCACCATCTGGTTTAATATATGTGACAACGCTACTCCGCCGCAGATTGCCACGCCCCAACGGAAGACCGGCTTTAAAAATTCCACGCTGACAAGATCCCCTGCAGTCTCAATCCGCCTTCTGCGGTACAGACGATACGCCGCCACTGCGAGCACCACTCCAACCACCGCATAAAGAATAACCAGCTTATATCCAACAATATGAAGTCCCGCCAGATATCCGGTCTTCTCCTCATAATCCCCCTGGATTCTCACATTGTTTCCGATATAGTAAATCGGGGAAAGTATGCAGGAACTGCCGGGGTTCCAGGCGCTGGATGCCCCATAGCTTATGGCAGCAATCAACTGGCTTATCAGATAATAGCAGCCCACATAGAGATAATTCATCACAAAGTAGTACACTGGCATGGCAAGCAGATTGCCGGTAAACATTGCCACAAACACTGCCGCAGAAAAGGCAAACAGCGTAATTCCAAGCATATTAAGCAGCCACCAGAACAAAAACTGGATACACGTAATCTGCGCCGACAGACAGACCAGAACCGCCACCACAAACGCCAGAAGCTCCGGTATAATCAAAAATCCCAGCCCGCTTACAAAATTCGTCAAAAACAGCTCCAGCCGGTTCACCGGAAGTGCGTGAATCATGTTGGCACTCCTTGCCGCGTACAGATAATTAAAAAACGCCATTGTCATCACCGCAGCAAAGAGAAACACCGGAAGCGGTTTGATTGCCGACGTCAGTACATCACTCATGATCTGATACTGCTTCGCAATCTGAGGCATATTTTCGTAATAAATCTGCTTGGAGCATAGCCACAGCTTTCCGGGAAGAACCGCCATCATGTAGCACAGGTAAAACACCCAGAGCGGCCAGTAATGGGAGAAGTTCTTCTTGAAAATCGTGCGGTTAAAACAGGATGTCTTTGATTTCATAGTCGGCACCTCCCATCTCATAGATAAAAATTTCCTCCAGTGTCAGGGGCAGTACATCTACAATCACCGGTTGCTGCTGCTCTGCGGTGATTGCCTGCTTTGCCTCCTGCGGATTGCCCCGTACGATCAGCGTGTAGACCCGTCCCGTATTTGACATATGTAATACTTCGAAGCTCTCCGGCAACTTCGGCACGCCGCTCTGGCACGCCACCTGAATCTTTGCCACGCTGCCCTGCAGATCCGTCAGGGACTGCTCCACGATAATCTTCCCATGGTGCATAATGCCCACATGGTCACAGACATCCTCCAACTCACGAAGGTTGTGGGAGGATACCAGCACCGTCATTTTCTTGTCTGCCACTTCGGACAGAATCATACTCCAGATCTGTCTGCGCATCACCGGGTCCAGCCCATCCACCGGCTCATCCAGAATCATGATTTCCGGTCTGCAGCAGATGGCAAGCCAGAATGCGACCTGCTTCTGCATCCCCTTGGAAAGTCTGCGGATATTCCGCTTCACGTCAATTCCTGGAAAAAACTCCTGCATACGATAAAAAAGCCTGGCATCAAAATTCGGATAGATTCCCTCATAAAAACGCTTCATCTCCAAAGTATCTGCCTGCATAAAATAGAAAAGGTCATCCGGGATATAAGCCATCCTTGCCTTTGCATTTTTATTCTCATAAACGTTCTCGCCGTCCACCAAAACGGCTCCCTCATCCGGCCGGTACACACCGGTGATATGACGGATCAGACTGGATTTGCCGGCACCGTTCGGTCCCACCAGACCATAAATCTCTCCTTTTCCCACATGCATATCCACGCCGTCCAAGGCAACGAACCCGCTAAATGCCTTTTTCAAATGATTCACCTGTATCACGCGTTTTCGCCTCCCTCTGCCATATTCTCCACCCGCTCGAGGAGTCTTGATTTCTGGACAGAGAGAAATAATAATTCCTGCACCACCTCGTCAAACTCCTCCAACAGTTCATTCTGTCTTGTCTCAAAAATGTCTTCCCGCTCTGCCACAAAGGTGCCTTTCCCTGCCACCGTATAGATATACCCTTCGCTCTCCAGCTCACGGTATGCCTTCTGGATGGTATTGGGATTGATTGCAAGGCTGGCTGCCAGTTCACGGACAGATGGCAGCTTTTCATTTGCAGAAAGAGAATTCGTAATCACCAGCTTACGAAGCCCTGATTTGATCTGTTCATAAATCGGTTTTGAATCCCGGTAATTTAACTGAATCAAATACGTAACCTCCCATCTTACAAACCGTACTATTCGTCTTAATACAGCTAATATAGCATGGGAGGATATACCTGCACAATAAAGATAATCCTATAATATTATGAAGATTTTCTTAATATTCCGGCTTCTCTAGCCCAGGTAAGCGCACAGCAGACGGAAGGTATTCTCCACGCCGTCCTTATGGCTGCGCTCATAGCCATGGGAGGCATAGACCCCGGCACCAATTAAACCGTGGCGCACATCATAGCCCGCTGTCAGCGCCACGTCCGCATCCGAGCCATAATAGGGATATACATCCACGGCGTAGTCAATTCCATTCTCCTTTGCCGCCTTCACAAGGTCCGTCACAACATCATAGTTATAGGGTCCACGGCTGTCCTTGGCACAGATGGATACCTGGGTCTCCTGGCAGGTCAGGCCATCACCCACGCAGCCCATATCCACGGAAATGACCTCGGTGACCCCCTCCGGGATGGAAGAAGCCCCGCCGTGTCCCACCTCCTCGTACACCGTGATATGCTGGTAAACCATACGCTCAGGCTCTACGCCCTCCTCCTTTAAATATTTCGCATAGCCAAGCAAAATGCCCACACTGAGCTTGTCGTCTAAGAACCGGCTCTTGATGTAGCCGGATTTCGTAACCACGGTTCTGGGGTCAAAGCAGACAAAATCACCCGCCATAATGCCCAGCTTCTCCACATCCTCCTTCGAGCTCACCTTTTCATCCAATACCACCTCCATGGCATCGTAGGCGCGCTTCTTATCATTGTAGTCACCGTTTACATGGATGGATGCATTGTCCAGTTGGAAGGTTCCCTCATAGGTTCCGTCAAACCGGGTCACGACCCGGCAGTTTTCCGCCTCCCCATTGTTGGGGTTCATCCCACCGACCGGAGACAGCCGGAGACGTCCGTTGCCTTTAATCTCCGCCACCACGGCTCCCAGTGTATCAATATGAGCCTCAAGCAGTACGGCATCGTCCTTCTTTTTTCCGCCCAAAGCCACCAGAATGCCGCCCTTTACCGTCATCTGCGGCTCATAGCCCAGCTTTCTGTATTCTCCCATCACATACTCCGCCACCTCTTTTGTGTAGCCGGAAGGACTGTCGATACTCAAAATCTTTCTGGTCTCCTCCACCATATATTCCACATAATTCTTCGTTTCCATATCCGTTCATTCTCCTTTTCTCTGAATCATTCCTTGTTCTCGCACTTTGCTGTGCTGTATACCATACTGCCGCCTATTCTTCCAGCAGACTGATAAATCCGCCCAGATTGCCCCGTTTTCCCTGGCTTGCCCGATGGGAAAATAAAAGACCGGGATTGCAGCAGGTGCACAGATTTGTCACAGCCAGATGTTCACTTCTCACCCCTGCTTCCCGCAGCACGATTTCATTTGCCCGCCACAGGTCAAGCTGATATTTCCCCTGTCCCTTCGGCTCCAGATAAGCCTCCTCACAGTAAACGGAATTTCCGGCGAACTCCTTTGCAAAAGCCTCCGCCACATCCCCGCTGACCTCATAACAATTCCGGCAGATGGAGGGTCCTATGGCACAGATTAAATCCTCCGGTTTGGAGCCGTACTCCCGTGCCATCGTCTCCACGGTCACTGCCCCAATCCGCCCCACCGTTCCGCGCCACCCGGAATGGCTGATTCCTATGGCGCGGTGCACCGGGTCCACAAAGTACAGCGGCACGCAGTCCGCAAAAAAAGCAGACAGCACCAGCCCCGGCACATCCGTGACCAGCCCATCCACATCGGTATAATTTCTGGGTCTCATCAGACCACGCCCCGCATCCTCCGCAGTCACCTTCCGCACATTGGTGGTATGGGTCTGGTCTGTAAAAACAAAATCCTCCTTTGCCGCTCCCATGCACTGCGCCAGGCGACTGTAATTCTCCTGCACCGCCTCCCCGTCATCTCCCCGGGTGAAGCTCAGATTCATGGAGGAAAAAATGCCCTGGCTTACGCCTCCAAGCCTGGTGGTAAAGCAATGCTTTACCATGCCGGTTTCCTCCAACAGAGGATAGCGCAGCAGCGGCACACAGCCGCCCTCTGCCGTCATTTCCTCAATACGCAGGATTTCCCTGTCATCTGCCCATTTGATGTGATATTCCATAAAGTCCTCTCTCTTTCACCTGCGATAATCAAACGCATTCCTGACCAGCCGGATTTCTTCCCCCAGCACCGCCACCACGTCAAACCGGCAGGGCGTCGTCTCCCCGTAGCCGTGCGTAAGACAATAGTAGTCTGCCGTTCTGCTGATGGTGCGCTGTTTTTTAACATTCACCGCCTCCAGGGGACTGCCCGCCCCCGCTCCGTGGCGATACTTTACCTCCACAAACACAAGATACGCCCCGTCCCTTGCAATGAGGTCAATTTCCCCGTTTCTGCACCGGAAATTATATTCCAGAATCTCATACCCCTGCTGTTTTAAATATTCTCCGGCTGCCTTCTCGTAAGCAGTCCCGACTGCACGCTTATTCATGGTACCAGCCCAGCCTTCTTCAGCTTGCCCTTCAGCCTGTCCATATCATCCACAAACACAAGAATCTCCGCCACCACATCGTATAACTCCGGCGGAATGCTGTCTCCAATCTTAAGACGTGACAGCGTCTCCGCAAGACTGCTGTCCTGATAAAAAGGGACATCGTTCTCCTTTGCGGTCTCAATGATACGCTCTGCCACGGCACCCTTTCCTGCCGCCAGTATCTTCGGCGCGGCATCCCCCGGTTCGTAGGCAATCGCCACGGCTGTCTTATCTTTTTCTATGATTTTCTCCGATTCCTCTGCCCTGCCCCAAAGGTTGGGACGGAACTTTTTATCCTCAGCCATAATTCTCTCCTTCCGCCGCAGTCACAGTAACGTCACGCTTTCACATCAAAGGAGTAGCGATGCAGCGTCCCCGTCGCCGCCTTATCCTTTTCCCGGACATTCTCCACAAAATTGGCACTCTCTGTCCGTTCTCTTGTAACCGTCACCTTACACAGATAGCCCTTGTTTTTGAGATGCTTTTCCAGAATCGGCAGATGCTTTTCCACCAGGTCATAGGACGCATCATCCTCCAGATAAAAGTCCGTATGGACATTTTTATTCTTGAGCCGGATTGAAACATCGGTGGAACCAAGGTTCTCCATATCCAGATGTAAAAATGCGGTAAGCTCCCCCTCAGGGTCCTGCAGGGACTTCCGATTCGTATACACATAGAGCTCGCTGCTGGCATTCTGCCCCGACATCTTTAACGGAATCTGTATATAATTATAAATCTGATTCACCTGATTCATGAATTCAATATTGCTGCGCACCTCCGTCGCCGCCGCGGTAAAATTCTGCTGTTCGGCACCGGATGCACGAAGGAGCCGCTCCATCTGCTGCATCTGGGAATCGAGCCGGTTATAAAGCTGGCTGACCCGTTTCTCCTGACGAAGCTCCTCCGGTTTTAACAGCCATTGCTGCTCCATGACATTTTCCAAAGCCGCGCGGTATTCCCTGCCGGCAAACAGCTTCTGTACCCCGGAAAAGCCATAGTGACTGTTCTCCGTCAGTGCCCGCCGCACTGCCATAAGAAAAGTTCCCGCATCCAGCTCGCGGTTCAGCACAGCCTGGGAAAAGCCCACCGGCTGCTCCTGCTCTGTCATGGTATCTACAAACGTCTCGTCCGATGCCAGATTCGGAAATAAAGTCTCATCCGCTGCCAGCGCAGGGACGCTTTGAAGCGCTCTGGTCAGGTGCGTCAACTGTTCCTCCGTAAACAGACTGCTTAACGGCTCTCCGTTCAGTGGAGCGGTCCGGGATGCCAACTGCAAAAGTTCTCCGGTCACCACAGGCTGCCGCTGTACGGCAATACCTTTCTCCTCTGTAGCGGCTCCCGGCTGCCCGGCTGCATTCCTCTCAGTTGTAACAGTTCCAGACTGCACGACTGCGCTTCTCTCTGCGGCAAAGGCTCCCTCCGGCAGTTCTGTCTCCAGCTGTGCCGCTGTGCCAATTTCCGGTGGCACTGCTCCCTGTGGTGTCGTGGAATTCTCCGACACAGGCGCCATTCCTGCCTGTACCTGCGCACTTTCCCCTTCTGACAGGACAGCCTGCGGAATCACAATGTTCTTCTCCGGCAGCACTGCTCCCGATTCTCCGGCTGTACTTCCCTCCGGGAGCACTGCCCCCGGTTCTCCGGCTGCGCTTCTCTCTGAAGGCACCGCTCCCGGTCCTCCGGCTGCGCTTTTCTCCGAAGGCACTGTCCCCAGCTGCCCGGCATTTTTCCCGGGTGTCACTGCTTTCTCCACCGCTGCGGCAGCCTGGGGCACCTCCTGGGATAGTATATCAAGAATCCGGTTATTTACTGCATATGCTTCCTCACCGGTCATCTCCTCATTTACAAAGACGGATGTAATCTGTTCTACCGCCGCACTCATTTCTTTTATTATTGCGTGACTGTCCGCCATATAATTTTCAAACTGCGCCGCATTTGCTGCATTTACCGGTATCCCCAGCTTTGTCATCTGTACAAGGGTCGTTACCTTCACCTCGGGAT
>JBJEJC010000125.1:0-9001 GCA_051877675.1 Roseburia sp.
GCGCATCGTGGGAGAACTCTATCCCATTAAATCCGAAGGTAAATTTACGCAACCAGCGAAGAATGCGGCGCTTGACTTGATTTCCGGTAAATGCTATAACAAAAATAGTATTTTGTAATTGGTAAAAGGGAGTATAAAGGAGAATCAGAATGAAATTGAAAAAATGTAAGGGTATGTTATGCTGTCTGCTTTCTGCGGCATTTCTCGTCAGTGAGGCGGGAAGTGTTGTGACTTTTGCGCAGAATGGAGAGACTACGGTGGAGGATTCCGGCGAAACGGAAGCCACGGAGGAATCCGAAGGAGCAATGGAGGAATCGGAAAGCTCGGATGCGGAGGAAGAAACCGGAGAAGCGGAAGACGCGGAGGTGTCGGAGAATACGGAAGCTGTGGAGAACACGGAAATCGTGGACGACACAGAAACTGTAGAGAGTACGGAAGTATCAGAGAGTACGGAGACTGTGGAAGACACGGAAGCCGAGGAGAGCACGGAAGCCGAGGGAAACACGGAAACTGTGGAAGACACGGAAGCCGTGGAAGATACGGAAGCTGAGGAGAGCACGGAAGCCGTTGAAGATACGGAAGCCGAGGAGAATACGGAAACTGAGGAGAGCACGGAAGCCGTTGAGGATACGGAAACTGAGGAGAGCACGGAAGCCGTGGAGGATACGGAAACTGAGGAGAGCACGGAAGCCGTGGAGGAAACAGAGACTGCGGAGGAGTCTGCCGGATTTTCTGCGGTGGAGATTCAGGAGGAGCTTCGCGGAGCAAATGCCGTGACACCCGGAACTACATTTAGTGCTGCCGCACAGATTTCCCTGAACACAGAATATGCGGTATCTGCCAAAAAGAGCGCAAAACATTATTATAAATTTGAACTGAAGAAACCGGGGTTGGTGGATTTAAGTTTTATCAATCAGGGAACTACAGATACGGGATATTTTACGGTTTATTTCAAGTATGAGAAGACCGGAGGCAGTCTTTTCAGCGAAATGATTTCTGACAAGGCGAGCTATCAGAGCAACCGGGTGGGGCTGGATGCCGGAACCTATTATATTTATGTAAAGAATTCTGTGTTGGGAGCGGATGATGGTACTTCCTACACGATGAAGCTGAATTACACGGAAACGGCTAACTGTGAACGGGAGTCCAATGCCACCTTCGATACGGCAACGGAAATACCTGTCAATACGGATATTTACGGTTCCGGATGTAAAAGCGGGGATGAAGATTATTATAAGATTGTGCTGGCAAAGCCGGGGGTGATAGACTTTGTTTTAAAACACGGACAGATTAGTGGATATGAGACAACGGGTGTCTATTACATGGATTTCTATAATGCAATCGATGGGAAATCTCTTTTCACCTTCTATTCCAAGGGCTCGGAGACTCAGGTGACATCCCAGAAGATGGGACTTCCGGCGGGCACCTATTATCTGAAACTTAGGACAAATGCCAAAGTGTCGGATAATTATACATTGCGGGTGGAGAATACGGAATCCAATTGCTGGGAGAGGGAAGTCAACGATGAATATACAGTTGCCACGGAGGCGACATTAAACACCACATATTCCGGAACCATCTATAAGTCTGCGGATGTGGATTATTATATGCTCAAGCTGGATAAGGACGGAGCAATCAGTCTGAAATTTACCCACAGTCTGGTGTCCGGGCGCGAAAACGATTCCGTGTGGAAAGTGGCATTGTATCTTGCATCCGATTTAAACAGCGCAGTTTATTCCCAGACCATTACCGGGTCGAAGACTTCTGTTACGACGCCGCAGATTGGTCTTGTGGCGGGAACCTATTATGTAAAGGTAACAAGCGGCAGCTATTATGACACAGGTGTTTATACGCTGCAGGCGAAGTATAAGGAATCTGCATACTGGGAGAAAGAACGGAACGATAATTTTGATACGGCAACCTCATTAAAGTCGGGGAAAACCTATTCCGGGTCCATCAAGAATACGGCGGACGTGGACTATTACAAGATTAAGACCAAGGAGGCGGGCTACCTTCAGTTAAATCTGAAACAGTCCTCTAAGAATGCCGATAAGGTTTACCGCATTAAGGTCTATAATTCCGATAACAACGAAATTTATAGTACATATATCATAGGCACAGACGCGGAGTTTACTTCCTGTAAGCTCGGGGTTGGCAAGGGAACCTATTATGTGCGTGTAGAAAGCTATGTAAATCTCTATACCGGCACTTATAAGCTGACGGTGACATCCACGGCAGCATCGGGCTGGGAGACGGAGAGCAACGATGACAGAAACAGTGCGGATAAGATCACGGTGGGAAAGAAAGTAACCGGTGTCTGCGATGACGGCTACAGTGATTACGACTGGTACAAATTTACACTGGATAAGGCAGCATATGTAAATATCAGTCTGTCGCACAAGAATCTCAATGGTTCAGGAACGGGCTGGTACGTTCAGTTGTATGATTCCAAAGGAAATGCCATCAGTAAAAACGGCTATCTTGCGGTAAGCCAGTCCGGCACCTATGCGGAAACAGGAAACAGCAGGCTGGAAAAAGGAACGTACTACATCCGTGTATATGCCAATGATTACGGTGAAGGCGGGGAATACGGGCTTACAGTGAATAAGGTATCTGCAAAAGCCCCCACCATTAAGAGCGTTACGTCAAAGTCCTACAAAAAGATTAATGTCACCTGGAGTATGGTGGCAGGTGCAGACAAATATATCATTTACCGGAGCACCTCAAAGGACGGCAAATACACCAAGGTGAAGACAATCTCCGATGTGTCAGTCACAAGCTGGAATGACACCAATGTGAAAACCGGAACCACCTATTACTATAAGATGAAGTCGGTTGTTACCACGGACAAGGAAGTCACCAGCAAATATTCCGGAGTGAAATCTGCAAAATGTGTACCTGCAAAGCCAAGTGTGAAGGCAGAGTCATCCAAGAAAGGACAGATCAAGATTTCCTGGAAAAAGATTGACGGAGCAAGCGGCTATGAGGTCTATCGTGCAACCTCCAAGGACGGGGAGTATAAGAAGCTGAAAACCATTACGAAGGGCAGCACGGTAAGCTATACGGATAAAAAAGCCTCCAGCGGCAAAAAATACTATTATAAAGTGCGTGCATACCGTACCGTGAATAATAAGAAGGTGTACAGCAGCTATTCTTCGGTGGTATCCCAGAAGGCAAAATAGGATTTGACAACCGCTGTGGTTAGTGCTATGATTTACGCAATATAATAAATGAATAGATTGCCTGATAGAGGTTGCGTGTTTTATGAGTAGCTTCCCGGATGCAGCAGAAGCAGAAGAACGGAAGTGAAAGGAGAGGACGCCGAAAGGGTGCATAATCTGCGGGTGCACTGCTTGGGCATGAAGTGAAGAATTTCATGACTGTCATCGGATGGATGGGGAGCTATCGGTTTCTGCATAAAGATGGATGTGCAGCATGCATATTGTGTGGACAGAATGAGTAAGCCGGCTCGCCAGAGCCGGCTTTTATTGGGCAGAAGGAGGAAAAATGTCAATTTTTAAAGGCGCAGGAGTGGCGATTGTCACTCCGATGAAATCGGATCTGGAAGTGAACTATGACAAACTGGAAGAATTGATTGAATGGCAGATTGCAGAGGGGACGGACTGTATCATCATTGCAGGAACCACGGGAGAAAGCTCTACCCTCACGACAGAGGAACATGCAAAGGTAATCAAAGCGGCGGTGGAATTTACCAGACACCGCATTCCGGTAGTGGCGGGAACCGGCTCCAACTGTACGAGAGAGGCAGTGCATCTTTCCAGAGAGGCAGAGGCGGCAGGTGTGGATGGACTGCTCTGCGTTACGCCCTACTACAATAAGGCGACCCAGGGAGGTCTGATCCGGTATTACACGGAGATTGCGGAGTCTGTAAAGCTTCCGATTATCATGTATAATGTGCCCAGCCGTACCGGCTGTAATATCCTGCCAGAGACAGCGGCAGCGCTGTACCGGGATGTGGAGAACATTGTTGCGATTAAGGAGGCAACGGGAAATGTTGCCCAGGCGGCAAAAACCATGTATCTGACCGACGGTAAACTGGATATGTATTCCGGAGAGGATGGAATTGTGACCCCACTCATGGCACTCGGAGCAATCGGTGTGATTTCAGTGTGGTCTAATGTGGCACCCCACGATGTGCATCAGATGTGCATGGATTTCTTTGACGGCAGAATTAACGAGGCAATGGCGATGCAGCTTGCAGCCCAGCCGTTGGTGGAAGCGCTGTTTTCCGAGGTGAACCCGATTCCGGTAAAGGCGGCGTTAAATCTCATGGGAAAGAATGTGGGAAGTCTGCGCTCTCCGCTGACAGAGATGACGGATGAAGGAAAAGCAAAGCTTGCGGCTGCCATGAAGAACTATGGCATCAGCCTGGCATAGGAAGGAAAGGATACGAGCATGATACGAGCAATAATGAGCGGCTGTAACGGTAAGATGGGCAGAGTAATCACTGATATATGTAAAAATGACCCGGAGATTGAGATTGTGGCAGGAATCGACCCCTATGACGGAGTTCCCAATGACTATCCGGTGTTTTCCAATATTTCCATCTGTGATGTGAAGGCGGATGTAATCATTGATTTCTCCAATGCGAAGGCGGTGGACGATCTGCTGGTGTATTGTGAGGAGAAAAATGTTCCGGTGGTACTTTGCACGACAGGTCTGTCTGAGGAGCAGCTTGCGCGGGTGCAGGAGTGCTCCCGAAAGGTGGCAGTTTTAAAATCGGCAAACATGTCTCTTGGCATTAATACGTTAATGGAATTGTTGAAGCAGGCGGCAGTGGTACTGGCTCCGGCGGGGTTTGATATGGAGATTGTGGAAAAGCACCACAACCAAAAGCTGGATGCACCCAGCGGGACGGCGCTGGCACTGGCGGATTCCATGAATGAGGCGTTAGATAATGCCTACGATTACAAATATGACAGAAGTCAGGAGCGCAAAAAGAGAGAGAAAAACGAAATCGGCATTTCCGCAGTGCGGGGAGGAACGATTGTGGGCGAGCATGAAGTAATCTTTGCAGGAATGGATGAGGTCATTGAATTTAAACATACCGCTTATTCCAGAGGGGTATTCGGAAAGGGCGCTGTGGAGGCTGCCAAGTTCCTTGCTGGAAGACCGGCAGGCTTTTACGGCATGGGAGATGTCATAAAAGCAACCATGGGCGGAAACTAAGCATTTGGAGATTATCATGGAGAAAAGAGATCTGCGTTATCTTAAGAGCTTGTCAAAACAGTACCCGACGGTGGCGTCCGCTGCCACGGAGATTATCAATCTCCAGGCAATTCTAAGCCTTCCCAAGGGAACAGAGCATTTTATCACGGATATCCACGGCGAGTACGATCAGTTCCGGCATGTGCTTAAAAATGGCTCCGGTGCCATCAAGCGCAAGATTGAGGAGGAATTCGGGAATGCCATCAGTGCGGGGGAGAAAAAAGCCATCGCAACGCTGATTTATTATCCCGAGCAGAAATTGGAGCAGGTGCTAAAGACGGAGGAGAATCTGGAGGACTGGTATAAGGTCACTCTGTACCGGCTGATTCGTATTGCAAAATCAGCCTCCTCCAAGTACACGCGCTCTAAGGTCCGCAAAGCGCTCCCAAAGGATTTTTCCTATGTGCTTGAGGAGCTTCTCACCGGAAGACCGGATGTGTCCGATCAGGAGGCGTATTACAATGAGATTATCAATTCTGTAATCAGAACGGGACGTGCCTCGGAGCTTGTAGTTGCATTCTGCAATCTCATCCGGAGACTGGTGGTGGATCATCTCCATGTAGTGGGAGATATTTTTGACCGGGGACCCTACCCCAATCTGGTGATGGATACCCTGATGAACTATCATTCTGTGGATATCCAGTGGGGAAACCATGATGTGTCCTGGATGGGAGCTGCGGCGGGAAACCCTGCCTGCATCTGTAATGTGCTGCGTATTTCTGCAAAATACGGTAACCTGAATCTGCTGGAGGATGGCTATGGCATCAATCTGGTACCGTTGGCGCGTTTTGCCATGAACTGCTATGACAAGGATCCCTGTACCTGCTTTAAGCTGGATTATCGGGAGGATGAGTACGATGTGCGGGATGCCATGCTGGATGAGAAAATGCACAAGGCGCTTGCTATTATGCAGTTTAAGCTGGAAGGTCAGCTAATAAAGAAGCACCCGGAATTCCATATGGAGGAGCGCCTTCTTTTGGATAAAATAGATTTTGCAAAGGGAACTGTCCGGGTGGAGGGAAAAGAGTATCCGCTGCGGGATGCCAGCTTCCCCACCGTAGATCCAGCAGATCCCTATGCGCTTTCCGAGGAAGAGGCACAGGTGATGGAACGGCTGACCCAGGCATTTTTAAACTGTGAGAAGCTGCAGCGACATATCCGTTTCCTCTATACGAAGGGCAGCCTGTATAAAGTATACAATGGAAATCTGCTCTATCACGGCTGCGTGCCGTTAAATGAGGACGGTACCTTTGCCAGTGTCAATATCTATGGAAAGGAATACGCGGGAAAGGCACTTTATGACGTGCTTGAGAGCTATGCGAGAAAGGGGTATTATGCGGTAGACCCGGAGGAGAAGCAGAAGGGTTTGGATATTCTCTGGTTTATCTGGGAGAATCAGAATTCTCCGGTGTTCGGCAAGTCTAAAATGACGACCTTTGAGCGGTATTTTATTGCGGATAAGAGCACCCATGTGGAGCCGAAAAACCCCTATTACCGTCTGCTGGAAAATGAGGATGTGGTGAACCGCATTTTAGAGGAGTTTGGACTTGGCGGTGCGGAGGCACATATCATCAACGGTCACATTCCGGTGGAGGCGAAGCGTGGAGAGTCTCCGGTGAAGTGCAACGGTAAGCTGTTAATCATCGACGGCGGCTTTTCCAAGGCATATCAGCCCAAGACGGGAATTGCGGGGTATACGCTGATTTATAATTCCTATGGTCTGGTGCTTGCCGCCCACGATCCCTTCGAATCGGTGGAAAAGGCAATCCAGAATGGGAGCGATATTGCTTCCCATACAATTCTGGTACAGCATGTAGTCCGCAGAAAAATGGTGGCAGATACGGACATCGGAAGGGAATTAAAGGAAACGATAAAGGATCTGGAGGCACTGCTTGCTGCATACCGGGAGGGTACGTTGGTTGAGCGGAGTGCGGAGGAATAATATGCTGATTGGAAATCATCTGTCGGCGTCGAAGGGCTATGCTGCCATGGGAAAGGCAGCGCTTGCATTAAACGCCAATACGTTTGCATTTTTTACCAGGAACCCCCGTGGGGGAAAAGCAAAGGAGATTGACCCTGAGGATGTGAAAAAGCTGCTTGCGGTCATGAAGGAGCACAGCTTTGGAAAGCTGGTGGCTCATGCGCCCTATACCATGAATCTCTGTGCCGCCAAGGAGGATATCCGTAGCTTTTCGAGGGATATGATTGCAGATGATTTGAAGCGGATGGAGTATACGCCGGGAAATTATTACAACTTCCATCCGGGTTCCCATGTGGGGCAGGGCATAGAAATGGGAATTACTCTGATTGCGGAGGCATTAAATGAGGTGCTGACACCGGAACAGAACACCATTGTGCTGTTAGAAACCATGGCGGGAAAGGGCAGTGAGGTAGGAGGACGGTTTGAAGAGCTTCGGGAGATTTTAGACCGCATCCGGCTTCAGGATAAGGTGGGAGTCTGCCTTGATACCTGTCATGTCTGGGATGGAGGGTATGATATCGTAAACCGTCCGGATGAGGTGCTGGAGGAATTTGACCGTGTAATTGGTCTGGATCGTCTGTATGCGGTGCATTTTAATGACAGCATGAACGGGCTTGGCAGCCATAAGGACCGGCATGCCCGGATTGGTGAGGGCTGTATCGGTGCAGAGGCATTGCGTCGCGTGGCGACACACCCGCTGCTTGCCGGACGCCCGTTTATCCTGGAGACACCCAACGATGACGAGGGGTATCGGCAGGAGATAGCACTGATCCGGGAATGGACGGAATAGAAGCGTGTTACCGCACAAAAAAAGCGCCGTAGTGGCGCTTTTTTGTGCGGTATTTATCTGGCAAGATACTTTTTTTACCTCCCAAAATTATTGTTAAAATACACATCATGCTAAGTATAACATCGAAACATGGATGGAAATTTAGTGAAAATTGGACTTCATTTACTGCATATTTTGGATATTTTGACGTGAATCGATGGGAAAATGGGTAAATATTTTACAAAAAAACGGGAAAAGCAATAAAAGAAAGTGGCTTGAAGTATTTCCTATATTATGATAGTATGCTGATTAGTTGGTGTTGCGATGTGGTAAAGAGGTGAAAGACGGACAGATGGCAGAAGAAATTGAATTCACGGAAGTGGAGAGTGGCAACAGCGGACCGGAGACAGGACTGCCGGTGCCTGAGGAAACGGAAGCGGAATATGAGCCGGGAGAAATGGTTCATGTTTACCTTGTTTTTGATGAGGAAACATCTATTGAGGAAGGAATCCGTCTGGTGGAACAGCAGGTGCTTTCCGGCAGCAAACTGGATGTCCGCAGGGAGGATACCACGGGAAATGCAGTGGTTGCGGTGATGACCCGCGAGCAGCAGCAGCAGGCCGAGAAGCTTCCGGAGGTGGAATCAGCCCAGATTGACGAGGCGGCAGAACCGCAGGAAACATCCGGAACAGAAACAAATGGCAGTTTGCCAGATACCACAGAGATAATTACTGATACGACAAAAATAGAAGAAACGACAGAGATGGACAACACGGAAGCAACCATGCAGAAGCCGGATCAGAAACCGGTAGAGCAGACAGATTCCCGGGGGTACGGGGGACTGGTGGTTGTGGCGGTTCTTGTGCTGGCAGTCGTTGCAGTTTTCCTGGGAAGAAGGAAAAAACGCAGTTAATAAAGGACGAAGGCGTCTTAAAAGGGCGCACTTTGTTTTTTTATTATAAGAAATTAGGTAATTGCGAAACTCGCTAAGCTCGTTCACAATCTTGATGAAAAACAAGGAT
>JBJEJC010000126.1:0-41424 GCA_051877675.1 Roseburia sp.
GAAGCGTGCCTACAATGAGATTAACGAGTTCGAGAAGGAACTTCACGACTGGGGCGCGGTAATCATCAAATTCTGGGTGCAGATTGACAAGGATACGCAGCTTGAGCGTTTTAACGAGCGTCAGAGTACGCCGGAGAAGCAGTGGAAAATCACGGAGGAGGACTGGCGTAACCGGGAGAAATGGGACCTCTATGAGGAAGCGGTAGATGAGATGATTGCAAAGACCAGTACGACCTATGCACCCTGGCATATCTTAGAGTCCACTGACAAGAAATATGCCAGAATCAAAGCTCTTAAAATTGTAATAGAAGAGCTGGAGGCGGTACTGGAGAAATAAGAGGAAGAATGTATGGTTTATATTGCTCTGGCAGCCGGAATATTCGGATTGGATTTCGTGCTGAAACGCCATTTTGATGAGAAATATGCAAGAGGGGTGCGTCACGCAAAAGGAAAGCTTGTGATAGAGAAATACTATAACGAGGGCGCTACGTTAAATCTGCTGGCAAAACGGCCAAAGCTGATGCGGGCGATTCATTCCGCGCTTATGCTGGTGGTGGGAGCAATAGCATTTCTTCTTGCACGCCAGCCGGGAAAACACCTCTGCAAGCTTGGGACTGCCATGCTTGCAGGGGGAGGTCTGAGCAATCTGTATGACCGCCATGTGAAGGGACATGTGGTGGATTACTTCCACATTAATGCAGGACCGAAATGGTTTCGCAACATTATATTTAACCTGTCGGATTTCTTTGTATTTCTGGGTGTGATTCTGGCTGTGGCGGGCAGTGATATGGAGTGAACAATGACAAGAGAGACTTACATAAAGATGACCGGAAAGCTCCGGAAAAAACCAAAGACGGTACGTCTGGTGAATGAAATCAATCATATTCTGACCGGAATAGTATTCTTCATCTATCCGTTTTTTCTGTTGCGGCTTTTGTTCGGAAAAGATCCTTTTCTGGTGCGTGCCATAGCAGTCCCGGCGGTTTCCTTTGTGCTGGTGACGATATTCCGTCGGGCGTTGAACCTGCCGAGACCCTATGAGCGGTTTGGTGTTCCGCCGGTACTGGACAAGGATACCAGTGGGAAATCCTTTCCCAGCCGCCATGTATTTTCTGTGTTTGTGATTGCCGTAACCGTATATGTGAAGCATCCGGAGGCGGGAATCCTGCTGGGAATCCTTGGTGTTGTTCTGGCGGCCATCCGGGTGGTGGGAGGTGTCCACAGCATATGGGATGTGACAGCAGGTATGGCGTTTGGAATTCTGGCAGGAGCAATTGGGTATTATCTGTTATAGGAAGTGTTTAAACGCTCCTCAAGCAGGCTTAACAGGGCAGCACCGGAGGTGACGCGTTCCTCACCGATATGTACGCCGGCAAATTCCGGCAGGAAGGGAAGACGCATATTCTGGAACAGGACGCGTTCCGGACGGTCCTCTGCGACGAGTGTTTCCAGTTTTTTATCGAAATTGCCGGAATCCAGAATCCCTTCGTATACAAAGAAGGTATCGTAGGCATAGCGTACCAGAAGCAGCTTGGAATCACTTTCGCAAAAAGTTTTTTGAAGAATATCGTAGAGTCCGCGCATCAGCCCGGAGGAGGCAACGGTGCCGGAGGCCTCTGTAATGTCGTCCAGATTCTTCAGCCGTACAAGGGCAGCATTCGTGCGTCCGGTCTTAGCGGCCTCAATCATGATATTCGGCAGATGCTCTGAAAGATAACGCCGGTTGTAAGCCGGAGTATCCTCATCGCGCAGCAGATTCCGGTTTCTGTTCTGTACCATTGCTGTAATCTCTGTCGGTGTGCCGGGGAAAAGTCCGTCGGAGCCATCGATGGGCTGTACAATTTCTAGAGCCAGACGTTCTCCGTTTACTGAAATGGGTCGTGAGACAATGTGAAACAGGGTATCGCCCTGCATTTCATATTTGGACTGGATATCTCCGGTCTGCAATGCCCTTGCGGAAATGCAGTTTGCACACTGATAGGGGTATGCCCAGGTCTTGTAGCAGGTATCACCGATGAGACAGGAAAGTCCTCCTTTGGCGCCGACGAGATCCATGACACGGCATTCTGTCGGATTGACCAGCCGTACCGTGGGAAAGGTGCGCTTTAGTATGCCAATTTCTTCATTAATTTGTTCACAAGTGTATTCCGTCATGTTGCTGTAATGCCTCCTAAAAAAACTGTCTATAGTTTAGCATATAATCCGACAAAATTCTATTCATAATTGCTTTTTTATGGGAAATAAGTTATATTTTTCTTGTAGGTCTTAGCAAGGGAGGGATATATGTGGAGAATGTAATCAAAGGTATTACCATGGAACGGATGGAACAGATTGTTCAGCTTTTTAATCCATGTATGGATGATTACCTTTATGTGTATGATCTGGAGCGGGATTATTACCGGATTTCCCAGGATGCGGTGGAACGCTTTAAGTTGCCCGGAGATCACTTTGACAATGCGGAAGCAGAACATATGACATTTGTCTATGAGAAGGACATTCCGCTGCTGCAGGAGGAATTCCGGCGGATTCGGTCAGGGGAGATTACATTCCACAACCTGCATTACCGCTGGGTGGACCATGAGGGGCAGCCGGTGTGGATTAACTGCCGGGGGCAGGTACTCATGGATGAGGATGGCAAGCCGCAGTTTTTGATTGGCTGCATCAATGAGATTGGAAAGCAGCAGGAGGCGGATAATGTCAGTGGACTTTTGGGAGAGTCCAGTCTGCGGGCATATGTGGAGCAGTTTGGCGGGAATCTGCCGGACGGATTTCTGTTGCGTATCGGCATAGACGGATTTAAGGATATTAACGGCAGCTTTGGCGTGGAATATGGCAATTATATCTTAAAGCGCACGGCAGACTGCATCAGTGAAAATATTCTGCCGGGTCAGAAGCTGTACCGTATCGTGGCAGATGAATTTATGGTGGTGGATTTCTGCGGAGGCACAGCGCAGGATGCTAAGGCGCTTTATAAGAGGATACGCAGGTCGATTGATGGTTTTATCGCAGAAAGCAGCTATAAGACCGTTTATACTATATCCGCCGGTGTGGTGGATGTGCGGGAACATAAAGACAGCTATGAGGATTTGATGAAGTTTTCGGAATTCTCACTAAACCAGACGAAGCAGATGGGGAGGAACCAGTGCTACCGCTTTATGCCGGAGGATTATGAGGCATTTCAGCACAGAAAGGTGCTGATGCGCCAGCTTCATCATGCGGTGAATCATAATTTCAGCGGTTTTGAGGTGTATTATCAGCCACTGGTGGATGCCGGTACCTACCGGCTGGTGGGAGCAGAGGCATTGATGCGCTTTTCCCTGCCGGACGGACAGCGGGTATCTCCGGGAGAATTTATTCCGATTCTGGAGGAGACCGGACTCATTATTCCTGCGGGGCGCTGGATGATGAATGAGTCCTTCCGTATCTGCAAGAAGTGGCAGAGTGTCATACCGGATTTCCGTATCAATGTCAATCTTTCCTATGTACAGGTGCTCAAAAGTCAGGTTATGAACGATATCATGACGGCAGTAAAGCTTTACGGATTAAAAACCTCCAGTGTGGGAATTGAACTGACGGAGAGCGGGTATCTGGATTCCACACCGCATTTTGAGAAGTTCTGGAGAAATATGAAGGAGCAGGGAGTGCTGCTGATTCTGGACGACTTTGGAACGGGATATTCCAATCTGCATTGTCTGTCGGATCTGGACCCGGCTTATATTAAGATTGATCGTTCCTTTACCTTGAAGGCGTTGAACCGTTCGTATGAGTACAATCTGCTTATGCAGGTTATCGAGATGGCACATCACCTGAAACTGGACATCTGCATCGAAGGAATTGAGACTCCGGAGGAACTGGCGCGGATACGGGCACTGCAAATTGACTATATTCAGGGCTACCTTTTCGGGAAACCCTGCGATTCGAAGACCTTCGAGGAGACATTCCTGCTCGAGGAGACTAAGACTTCCGATACTCCCGGGGAGTCTTGCCAAAGCGTTTTTTAAACATTCGGTTAAAGTAAGAAAGGTTGTCAAACCCTACCTCCTCTGCGATGGCGAGGACGGAGGAGTCTGAAGAAACCAGAAGTCTGGATGCCATGGTGAGCCGGTATTCATTGAGATAATCAATGAATGAGGTTCCCATGGTATTTTTAAAATATTTCATAAAGTGGGACTGGCTTAAGCCCACCTCTTCTGCAATGTCTGCAATCGTGATTTTCTCCATATAATGGTTTTCAATATATTTCAGAATCAGCTTCATTTTCTCCAGCGCCTTGTGATCCTTTTTGGGCGGCTCCTGCTGCCCGTATTTGTTAAACAGCAGGAAAAACAGCATGAAAAGCTGGCTCTTGATAAAGAGCTGGTAGCCGGAGGGACAGGTTTTGCAGATTTCGTCATTGGCATCCACACAGGCGGAAATCTCCGCATAAAAGGGGGAGCCGGGGGTATAGAGCAGCGGAACAGACACGCTGCCGGAGAGCAGCGGCTGGAAAAAATCACTGCTACAGGTGTCCGCCTTCCGGGAAATGAGAATGTTGGGGTGAAAAATGATATTTTCGTACTCCATGGATCTGTCCTCGTATTGTTCGATGGAATGGAGCTGTCCCGGAACGATAAGCGCAATCGTCCCCGCCTCCACTGTGTACTGTGTAAAGTCCACCGTGATGATACCCCTGCCCTTTTTGATGTAGATGATTTCCATCTCGTCATGCCAGTGCAGCGGCACATAGGAAAAATCCAGTGGGATGGAGCACAGATAGGTGATATAGGGGAACAGAGGGTTGCCATGTGAAATTTTTTCCTGGTAGTTTTCATATTCTAATATATTCATGATAGAATTGTACCTCATGCGCCAGCGCCCTTGTAAAATCAAGGAAAACCGGCGCTATTTTTATTTCATGATACTACTTTGATACTACTTTTTCCAGCTTTTCAAGCGTGTAGTCCTTGTAATAGAATTTGCAGTATCAGGTGCGGCGCTTTTCATCGTAGTAAGCCGGCATTTTATCAGTCCTTTCTTGAAAAAATAGGTGCATTTAACAAAGGACCATGCTATAATGTTTTTGCCGTAAATCATATTTACTCAGCACGATCCAGTGCAGCTTCCCCGGTGTTAATCGCTGGGGAAGTTTATTTTCTGGTTGAAATATATGGGTGTTTGGCATATAATATACTTAACAAGGGAGCCGATAGCCAGCGTACACCTGGCACCCGGCAAAATATGTACTATCTTAAAATAGCGCCTTACTTTACCAGAGCAGGGGCGCTATTTTTTGTGCTTGTTATTGGTTACAAGGGTTATAACTGCACATAGCATAATGATAAAGGTGAATAAGTCAGACCATGTTATCATAAGCACCAACCCCCTTTCTGCTGGGTGTTGGTATATCGCCCCATCGGCTCCCTTACTAAGCATATTATATTGTCAATGTTCTTTTTTGCGTAAAAAGGTTGATTTTACGCATATTATTGCATATAATATACATAGCAAGACAGCCGGGCGATAGTAGCGACCTATCTGCTCCGGCAAACAAGTTAATAAGTTACAAAGATAACCGCCTAACCTTTGCTGGGAGCTGGGCGGTTATTTTTTGCGCTTAAAGTTACTGATCAGAGTAACAACCGCGCAAAGCATAATTACAAAAGTGAACAAATCGCTATATGTAACCATTGGCATCGCTCCTTTCGCAAGACTGGAGCAGATGGAACCGTCCCCCGGCTGCCTTGGTATGCATATTATATTGTCAATGTGCGGATGCCCCCGATCTTGGGGAGGGTAACGTGGGAATTTTTGACCAGTAGTTCGAGTGAATTTTCACTTCAACAAAGAAAATAAGTTTGCTTTTCTTTTCCTGTTACTTGCTTACAATAGTAGACATTCTATATTTTATTTTCTCTGGATCGTCACAAAAGCAACGAACTGTCTTATCTGCTCCAGTTCTTCCTCAATGTATTTGTCTTCGTCAAAGTTAGTGAAAATGGTTAGAAATTTTCGTCATCCATAATCACATCATCGTGCCACTGTTCTTCTCGGTTACGTGTGCCTGGTCATATTGGTTAAGATATTTCGTGCATTTATGGTCTTCTGTTAATTCCTCTACACGCTTCAATGCTTCTGTTTTTTTCAATATCATTAAGTTTTTCAAGCAAAAACAGTATGATTTCCATTAAATTATTTATGATAGAATTGTACCACTTTTTAGCCGGATATTACAAGAAAAATCCGTTTTAACTTCATATAATTGTATCATAAAACGTGGTTTTACGAAAAAACACGAAAATGTGCCGGCTGGCACAGCAGCAAATGGGTTACCAATTGGAGGGATTGCAGCAGAACCGGAGAAGTTCTGGGCAGAATGGAGGAAAAACATGGAATTACAGGAAATCGTAACCAAGAGATATGCAAAGGGAATCAAGCAGTGCACCAATGAGGAACTTTACTATGCTTTGTTGGAAATGACCAAAAACATGGCGGAGAAACGGGTGAGTTCTGACGGAAAGCGCAAATTGTATTATATCTCTGCAGAGTTCTTGATTGGAAAGCTTTTGTCCAACAATCTGATCAACCTTGGCATCTATGAAGAGGTAAAGCAGGTTCTGGCAGAGAATGGTAAGAATTTAAGCGAGATTGAGGAAGTAGAGCCGGAACCGTCTTTGGGAAACGGCGGTCTGGGACGTCTTGCTGCCTGCTTTCTGGATTCCATCGCAAGCCTCGGCTTAAACGGCGACGGTGTGGGTCTGAATTACCACTATGGTCTGTTTAAACAGGTGTTTGAGAAGAACCTGCAGCGTGAGACCCCGAACCCCTGGATCGAGAAGGAGAGCTGGCTTACCAAAACAGATGTCAGCTATGATATCCAGTTCGGCGGATTTACCTTAAAATCCAGACTGTATGATATCGATGTCATCGGCTATGAGAACCGTACCACAAAGCTTCATCTGTTTGATGTGGAGACCGTGGATGAAAGCCTTGTTGGCGAGGGTATTGACTTCGACAAAGAGAATATTGCAAAGAACCTGACCTTGTTCTTATACCCGGATGATTCCGATGACAAGGGACGCATCCTGCGCGTGTACCAGCAGTATTTTATGGTAAGCAACGGAGCAAGACTCATCATTGATGAGGCATTAGAGAGAGGCTCTAACCTGCATGACCTTTATGAATATGTGGCAATTCAGATTAACGATACTCACCCGAGTATGGTGATTCCGGAGCTGATTCGTCTCCTTATGGAACGCGGAATCCGGATGGATGAGGCAATCGACATCGTATCGAAGACCTGTGCTTATACCAACCACACGATTCTGGCAGAGGCACTGGAGAAGTGGCCGATGCATTTCCTGGAGAAAGCAGTACCGCAGCTTGTACCGATCATTTACGAATTGAATACGCGTGTAGTGGATAAATACAGCGACAAGTCTGTTGCTATCATCGATGATGAGAAACGTGTGCATATGGCACATATGGACATCCATTACGGTTACAGCGTAAACGGTGTTGCTTATCTTCATACGGAGATTTTAAAGAATTCCGAGTTGAATAACTTCTACAAGATTTATCCGGAGAAGTTTAATAATAAGACAAACGGCATTACCTTCCGCCGCTGGCTGCTGCACTGCAACCATGAGCTGGCTGATATGATTGAGTCCCTGATTGGACCGGGCTTTAAGAAAAATGCCGAAGAGCTGGAGAAACTTGGCGCTTATGTCAATGACGAGGCAGTGCTCGCGCGTCTCCTTGCCGTAAAGGATACCCGTAAGAAGGAGCTGAAGGCTTACCTTGCCAAGAACCAGGGCATCGAGCTGGATGAGAATTCCATCTATGATATCCAGATTAAGAGACTGCATGAGTATAAGAGACAGCAGATGAACGCTCTGTATGTCATCCACAAATATTTTGAAATCAAGGCTGGAAAGAAGCCTGCCCGCCCGATTACTGTTATTTTTGGCGCGAAGGCAGCTCCTGCATATGTGATTGCAAAGGACATCATCCATCTGATTCTCTGCCTGCAGGAAGTAATTGCCAAGGACCCGGAGGTTTCTCCGTACCTGAAGGTGGTTATGGTAGAGAACTACAACGTAACGCTGGCTGAGAAGCTGATTCCGGCAGCAGATATCCATGAGCAGATTTCCTTAGCTTCCAAGGAGGCATCCGGTACCTCTAACATGAAGTTCATGTTAAACGGCGCAGTGGCAATCGGAACCATGGATGGCGCTAATGTGGAAATGCATCAGTTCGTAGGGGATGACAATATCTACATCTTCGGAGAGTCTTCCGAGGCGGTTATTGAGCACTATGAGAAGGCGGACTATGTTTCCAGAAAATATTACGAGAATGACGAAAACATCAAGCGTGCAATCGACTTTATCGTAAGCGACACAATGATGGCAGTAGGACAGAAAGAGAACCTGGAGCGTCTTTACAATGAGCTTTTGAACAAAGACTGGTTCATGACTCTGCCGGATTTTGCAGAGTATGTGGAAACCAAAGAGCGTATCTATGCGGATTATGAGGATCGTATGGCATGGGCGAAGAAAATGCTTGTGAATATCAGCAAAGCAGGCTTCTTCTCCTCAGACCGTACCATTGCCCAGTACAACGAGGATATCTGGCATTTATAAAATAGGAGCAGGGCATTCTAAGAGTCATAAAATGGCTTGAGGGATGCCCTCTTTTTTGATATAATGTACCTGCACGGGTTAAACAGGGGATCGCTCATACAGACAGCCGTATATGCTGTTATATCCGGCGTACAGGGAACATGAGATAAACAGGGGATTTTTTGGAATGAACCGTATACATATCAGAGAACAGATTAAACAAAAATTTACAGAAAAAAAAGGCGCGACTATGGTTCTTGTAGTCTGCCTTTTTCTGTTATTATGCACACTTGGAATGAATCTGCTCAACGCATCGAATTCAAATGTGGTGAATACTTCCCTGGAGCTTCAGAAGGAGCAGACCATGCTTTATGTCGGCTCCATCTATGATGTGATCAATGACATGATTGAACAGGGGGATTTAAGCGGCAGTGCCACAGGAGAGCTTCCGTCGGAGATTAAAACCAGTGATTTTAAGGATGGCAGTGGGAATGCAATCGAAGTGGTGATTTCGTCTGCGCCGTCGGGCGGCAGGACAGAGGTCAGCATGACCTTTACCTTTGACGGGGGAGACTCCTATACGGTTAAAACTATTTATGTAAACCAGGGAAGCGGAAAATATAAACGCTATATGTGCAAGGGATTGGGGGAATAGCCATGAGTGTTTTTCTTAGAATCAGAGAACGGTTAAAGGACAGCAGCGGGGAGACCCTTCTGGAGGTCGTGGTGAGTATCGGACTGTTTGCGCTGATGATGCTGATGGTGGCTTCCATGTTTGTCGTGGCGGGCAAGACCACGGTTAGGAATTTTGAGACGGATGCCCGGGTGGATAAGGCGGTATCCGCCATCGCTGAGGTGAAGGCGGGAGATACATCGGACAGCAACGGTAATCCGGCGACCACAGCGACGGTGCATGTGACCTTTACGGCTTCCGGCACCGCCTTAAAGAATCCGGACCGCGATGTGAAGCTGGTGAGCGCGGAAGGATTATATAAATATACGGAATAGGTGCGGGGGAAGGTATGAAACAGTGGAGAAAACGTCTTGCCGCACGGCTTAAGGACAAACGGGGATTTACACTTATCGAGATGGTGCTGGTGACGGCAATCATCGGGATATTTTTTACCATGGCGGCATTTATAATACCAACCTGGTACAGGGCGTATCAGGATACGCTGCGGCTCAATTATGCAAGACAGATTGCAGACAGTGTGTTGGGAGCGGTGGAGGAGCAGATCCGGTTTGCGGACGAGCTGGAAATCGTCACCGGCGCGGAGGACAATGTAAAACGGATTACCGGCAAAAGGGATGGTGGACGTTTCTATGCACCCATGGAGGGGTCCGGCTGGCAGGGAGATCCGATGACGTCTGTCACGGGCAGCACACCGTTGATTGACGGGCTGGTGTACGATGAGGATTTTTTTATGGACAACAGCATCCGCCTGGATTTTGAACTGGGAGTGAACCCGTCAGACCCAAAGTGGTGCAGGGTGACGGTGCAGGTAGTGTCCGGGGACGGAACAGAGGTTATCTTGACGAAGGAGCGGACCGTGCTGCTCTTTGGAGAATAGAGAGAGGGTAGGAACAGAAGATGGCGCAGTATCATTACAAGGCAAAAACCGCGGCAGGAAAAACAGTCCGGGGGGTGCTGGAAGCGGAGAACGATGCAGAGTTTTACAATTATCTGGGACAGAGAGAGCTTTACTGTCTTTCATTTAGAGCCGGTAACGCCGCGGGAAAGAAGAGTTCGGCAAAAAAAATCAATGTCAAGACCTTGAGCGTATTCTGCCGGGAACTTTCGGTGCTGCTGGCATCCGGTATGAATCTGCTGGCTGCCCTGCGGCTGCTCTACGACAGGGAGGAGAAGGAGTACGTCAAGAACAGCTACATGCAGATGATTGAGTGTGTGGAGAAGGGGGACACCTTCTATGAAGCCATGAAAAAACAGGGGGATACCTATCCCAGGCTGTTTAAAGCCATGGTTTTGGCGGGGGAATCCAGCGGAGCCATCGACACAATCATGGAGAAGATGGCGCTATACTATGAGAAGGAGGCAGCCTTAAAGGCAAAGATTCAGAATGCGATGATTTATCCCGTTATTCTCATTTTAGTAACCTTTGCCGTGGTGCTTGTCCTGTTTACATTTGTATTGCCACAGTTTTTTGATATGTTCGAGGGGCAGGATGTACCTGCAATCACCAGTATATTTATGGCGATGAGCCGTTTCCTGACGGAGCGCTGGTACATACTGGTTCTGGTACTGCTGGCAGTTGTCTGTATCCTGAAGGCACTGGGGCAGGGTGCAAGGACCGGAGAGACCATGGATCGCTGGAAGCTTTCCGTTCCGGTGCTGGGCAAGCTTTTCAATAAAGTCATAATGGGACATTTCGCCAATGCCATGTCGATTTTATATGCCAGCGGCGTCACGATTGTAAAAGCGTTGGAAATCAGCGGAGAAACCATTGATAACCGCTTCATTGTGCATAAGCTGGAGCTGGTGCGTGAGCAGGTGGAAAAAGGTGTGGCGCTCTCCCAGGCATTACAGGCGGAGGGACTTTTTGACAAGATGTTCTGGTCGATGGTTCACATTGGAGAGGAATCCGGAAATCTGGAGACGATGTTTTTTAAACTTTCGGAATATCTGGAGCGGGAGTCCGAGGATGCCGTACAGAAAATGATGGCGATTTTGGAGCCTGTGGTACTGATTGTAATAGCGGTGGTAATTGGCCTGGTAGTGGCAAGCGTATTGCTTCCGCTCTACAGCATGAATATGGTATAGGAGGCATGGGATGAGGCTTGCAATTGAGTTGAGCGGTGATTACATTGATGTTGTGGAATACAAGGGTGAGAACAGCCTTGCGATTTCCAAAAGTGTCCGGGGAGAGATGCCGGAGGGCGCGTTTGAAAACGGAATTGTCACCAATACGACACTGGTGGCTGACCGTCTGAAGGAAATCCTGCGGGAACAGCACATCATAACCAAGAAAGCGGTGCTTTGTGTCAGCGGCATGGATGTGATGGTGAAGGAAGTGAAAATTCCCAGATGTCCGGCAAGACATGAGCGGGAAATGCTGAAAAATGAACTGGTGCGCAATGATGCCCTGCGCAACGGATATCTGTTTGATTATCTTCCGGGAGAAGAGGCGGAGGGCGGGCTTTTTCATTATAGTGTGTATCTGCTGCCCACCGAACTGGTGCGCAACTATGAGCAGACTATGCGGCGGGCAGGACTTACCTTAGAGCGGATTGAACCGGTGAGCTGGAGTATGGAGAAGCTTTCCAGACTTCTGAAACTGAAGGAACGGGAAAATCTTACGGTTCTTGTAGATGCGGGAAGCCAGACTCTCGATGTGCTGATGACCGGACCGGATATGAAGGATGTGTACCGGAATATTCAGGTGAAGGAGGAGGGAATTGAAGAAAATGTATTTATTGTATCTGCAATTTCCAGTGTGAGTATGGAGACCGACAGTACGGAAAAAATATTGGACCGCCTGGTGGAAACCGTGTCGAAGCTGATTCAGTTCCAGTATCAGAACAGCCGCGGAAGCGTGGTGGATCAGATTCTGGTATATGGAAGCATGGCAGCAGATCCGGAGTTTGTGGAAAAGGTGGCGCAGCGTACCGGAATTGCGGCAAAGCCCTGTCCGGTTCCGACCCAGAGTGTACATATGCAGGAAGACAAAAATGTTTACACCGAGCTTTCCCTTGGCGCGCTGGGGGCAGCCGGCAGCAGAGCGGCAGGGGTGAAAAGAGATCTCTCCTTTGTTCCCTTTTTAAATGAAGCGGAGACCATGAAAACCCGGGATTACATTCCTTTGGTGGCAGGACTTGCCCTTCTTTTGGGAATGTCGGTATGGTATGCCGCCACTGTTTTTGCGAACAACCGTCTGGAGAGGGAGAACACGGAATTTCAGGCAGAGATTACCCGGATAGAGAATTCGGATGAATATCAGAGAAAGCTGTCTGTACAGGAGGCACTGGGCAGACTTGCGTCCTACAATGAAAATTGTGTGGTATGCATTCAGACGCTGGAGGAGACCAGTCGCTTTACGTCCGACATTTTCACGAAGGTGGATGCACTGGTACCCCAGGGAATCCGCATTTACGGACACGAGGCGGACGGAAACACGATGCGGTTTCTGTGCATGGCGGAGGATCAGGACGGACCCGCAGATTTTGCACACATTGTTACAGACGCAGGCATTTTCCGAAATGTAAGCTATACGGGATTTACCTCATATCAGAAGGAAGAGGGCAGCACCGGATATAGCTTTTCCCTGGAATGCAGCCGTTAGTGGGGGAGAACAACATGACATTAAAAAAGAGCGAGAAAATTTTATTACAGATATTAATTGTTGTCGCCGGGTTTGCAGCGCTTTGGATGTTTCTGCTGATGCCGGAACTGGAGAAGAAGCTGTCACTCACGGAGGAGCACGATGCGCTGGAGACGGAATACTTACAGAAACAGACGCTGCTTTTGAATACGGCATTAGACCAGCGGTATGCTGATGAGAAGGAGCAGGCGGAAGAGAATTATGATTATTTCTATGCAGTTTTAAACGGATACACCATTGACGGGATTGTAAACGGGATTGCCCAGGAAAGAAACCTTTCCATCGAGTCCTTAAATATCGGCAGCTATGAGGAGGCATCCGGGGATTTTGAGGCGGAGACCGGGAAAAAATTGGATGTGCTGGTAAAGAGCACGGTTTCGTTGTCGGTGAAGGGGAACTACGAAGATATTCTGCAGTTTGTGGATGATATGAATGCCAAAAGTCCCTGTCTTCGGATGAGTACAGTTTCCATATCGGAAAACAGCAGTGATGCCACCGGTGAGAAACAGATGACAGCATCCTTCCGTATTTATCTGTACGGAATCGATGTGGATCTGCCGGAACTGACATCAGAACAGTGACAGATACCAGGACAGAATATCGGTGCCCCAGAGCGCGGAGAGAAGAAAGCCTGCGGAAAGAAAGGGACCGAAGGCAAAGGGAGTTTTTCTGTTTTCTTTCCGGACAAGCAGCAGCGGACCGCCGACTAAGGCGGCGAGGATGCAGGCGGCAAGGAAGCCGAGAAGCAGCAGCCGGTATCCTAAGAAAAGCCCGCACGCCGCACAGAGTTTGATGTCACCGCCGCCAAAGCCGTCGGAGAACAGGGACAGAAGCAGCATGGGAACACTTATCACAAAAAAGCCGATGATTCCCGAAACAAGAGTTTCCGGGGCAAGGATAAAATGAACGACGGCGATACCGATAATAAGAGCAGGAAAGATGTTGGGAATTTCCATGGTGTTAAGATCAATTCCTGCCACTACCAGCAATACAGCGGAAATGAGACAGAGCAGCAGCGCATAGGGAGTAAAGCCAAACTGTCTGACACAAAGGACTGTGAGCAGGGCATAGAGCAGCTCACAAAGGGGCTTGGCGGGGGAGAGCGGTTTCTTGCAGCCGGGACACCTGCCGAAAACCAGCAGATAGCCCAGAATGGGAATCTGCTCCCGCACGGTCAGGGGACTCCCACAGCAGGGATGAAGCTCTTTTCCGCGCAGAAGGGACATCTTTTTTGGAATGCGGCGGATGCACAGATGCAGAAAACTGCCCGCGACACTTCCAATGATGAAAATATAGCAATACCAGATAACATCCATGATTAATGCTCCTTGTAATTAAGTGGTTTACACTGCTCATTATATCATGTGCTTCGCACATGATCAGCCTTCGGCTGATATCTATGCGCATCCGCGCGTGATATAATTCGCTGCGCTCATTATATCATGGCAGAACAAAAGGGGGAATCACAACTTGGTAAAGAATTTAAAACTGGGTGAGGTGCTGATCGAAGCGGGGTATATCACGGAGGATCAGCTTACGGAGGCACTTGCCTATCAGAAGAACAGCAATCAGAAAAAGATGCTGGGAGATGTGCTCATTGAGCTGGGGTTCATCACGGAGGAAAATAAGATGCGCGCGTTGTCGCGGCGTCTGAATATCCAGATTCTTCCGGCAGACCGTCTCAAATCCAGCATTGAAGCCATCGCGGTGGTGCCGCGGGAAATGGCAGAGCGGCTTGCGGTAATTCCGTTGAAGGTGGAGGGAGATTCCCTTCTGGTGGCGACGGACAATCCGCTGGACTATTACGGGCTGGGGGAGATTGAATCCGAAACCGGCAAGAAAGTGGCGGCAGTGCTGGCGGCAAAGCAGGATGTGCGCGAAGCGATTGAACGCAATTATGCGAACCAGGCAATGTTTTCCACGATTCATGATGCCCAGAGGGAATACCGCAATGCGGACACGGCAGAGGAGGATGAGACTTCAGAATCCTTCCAGCAGATGATGGAACGTGTGGACAGCTCGCCGGTGGTGAAGCTGGTCAATACCATTATCCAGCAGGCGGTAAATATGCGTGCATCCGATATCCATATTGAACCGCGAAAAGAGAATATCAATATCCGATACCGAATCGACAGTGACCTGGTGGAAGCCATGGTGCTCAATACCAACGTTCTGGTTCCTCTGGTGACCCGTTTTAAAATCATGAGTGAGCTGGATATTGCGGAAAAACGTGTGCCGCAGGATGGACGTTTCTCCCAGAGTATTGGCGGAAAGAATATGAACTTCCGTATTTCCACCATGCCAAGCATATATGGGGAGAAAATCGTAATCCGAATTCTGGGAGATAACCAGATTAACATTGTAAAAGCCACGGAGCTGGGAATGAGTGAAGGAAACTACAAACGTTTCCGAAGGCTGATTTCAAATCCGAATGGAATTGTGCTGGTGACAGGACCCACCGGAAGCGGTAAGACCACCACCCTGTACTCGGCGCTCAACGAGCTTGCGGTACCGGAGGTCAATGCGGTTACCATCGAGGACCCGGTGGAGAAATATGTGCCCAATGTGACACAGGTTCAGGTAAATCCCAAGGCGGGGCTTACCTTTGCTATGGGGCTGCGTGCCCTGATGCGCCAGGACCCGGATATTATCATGGTAGGTGAGGTTCGTGACCAGGAAACGGCATCCATTGCGGCGAGAGCCGCAGTTACCGGGCACCTTGTGCTGACGACCGTGCATACCAATGACGCGGCATCGGCTTTCATGCGTCTGATAGATATGGGAGTGGAGCCTTACATGGTGGCTTCTTCCGTCATTGGAGTGGTGTCCCAGCGTCTGGTGAAGCTGATTTGCGAGGACTGCAAGGAAGAGTATGAGCCGCCGGAGGAGGAACTGCTGCAGTGGGATACCTCCATATGCCCAAGACCGGCACATTTTTATCATGGCGCAGGCTGCCCGAAATGCAATCACACCGGTTACCGTGGGCGTGCCGCGGTGCATGAGATTATAATGATGGACAGTAATATTCGTGCTCTCGTTATGAAGAATGCATCCTCCCAGGAGATTAAGAAGGCTGCCATGGCATCGGAAAATTTTGTGGAACTGAGGGAAAACCTTATGCAGGTGGTGGCAGAGGGAAGAACCACATTAAAGCAGATGATTAAGGTTGTAAATTTTATGGATTAGAGGAGGTATACGCTTGAACGGAATCGAAGAACTAATTGCATATGGCAGGGAACATGACTGCTCCGACATTCATTTGACCTATGGACTGGAGCCGGTTGTGCGCTGTCATGGGAAACTGGTCCCCCTAAGCGGGTTTGGGCAGATGGATGACGAACAGCTTAACCGCTATATTGCGGAGATTATGGAGCAATCGGTGGCAGAGCGCACGGAAGAGAAGCTTTCCGACATTGATATCTGCTACCAGACCGCAGACGGAACCCGCAACAGAGTAAATATTTACCGCCAGCAGAGGCATCCTGCCATTGCGCTGCGTCTGCTAAACGATCACATTCCCACCTTGGATGAACTGCATATGCCGCCGGTGTTTAAGACACTGACCGGGCTGCATCAGGGGCTGGTGCTGGTGACAGGACCCACCGGAAGCGGTAAATCCACCACCTTAGCGGCGTGTATCGGTGAAATCAACCGCAGCCAGCGCAAACATATTATTACAATTGAAGATCCGGTGGAATACCGTCACGCCAATGATAAATGCATGGTGAATCAGAGAGAAATCGGGGAGGATACAGGCAGCTTTGCCCAGGCGCTCCGCAGTGCACTCCGAGAGGACCCGGACATTATCCTTGTGGGAGAGATGCGTGATCTGGAAACCATTTCAGCGGCAATCACGGCGGCGGAGACCGGACATCTCGTATTTTCCACGTTACATACAATCGGCTCCGCAGCTACCATAGAGCGTGTTGTGGGAGTATTTCCGCCCCATCAGCAGCAACAGATCCGCACCCAGCTCGCTACGGTGCTAAAGGCGGTCATTTCCCAGCAGCTTCTGCCGAAGGCGGATGATTCCGGGCGTGTGGCAGCCCAGGAAATCATGCTGGTGACGGATGCCGTGGCGAACATGATCCGGGAGGACAAATGCCACCAGATTGCATCGGTGCTCCAGACCAGTGCCAGAATGGGTATGCAGTCCATGGACTCACATTTGGCATCGCTTGCGCAGCAGCGTGTAATCAAGCCGGAAACCGCTGTTGATTATGCAATAGAAAAACCTGCCATGATGCAGAAGGTTGGGCTTGGCGGCGGAATGTAAACGTGGTAAAATATGGTTAGTAAATCGTATGAGCCGATAGGCAGAATACGGGCAATCGAAAAGAGCAAAATACAGGGAAGAGGAGAAAAGGGTATGTTACAGAGAATCAAAAACAAACTGAAAGAGAAAAAGGGGTTTACTTTAATTGAAATGATTATTGTAATTGCAATCATTGCAATCCTGATTGCGCTGATTGCACCGAATCTGGTGAAGTATCTGGATACTGCGAAGCAAACAAAGGCAGACGCAGCAGCAAAGACCTTGTATACGGCGACAAATACTTATTTGGCAGATCAGTATGCAAAAGGAGCGTCTGTGTCAACCAAGCCATCAGGTGGAACGAATGTGACATGGACAGTATCTTCAAAAACGACATCAAGCACTGATTTAAAAGCAATATTGTCAGAATACTTTAATCCCAATGAAATAGGGGAGGATGGAACTTATAAGATGAGTTGCACGGTACAATTTGATGCTAATGGGAATGTAGCGAAAGTGACGTGGGAAGACGGAGCTGCTACTGGTACATATCCAAAGTAATATTTTTGTATGGAGGGGGTATATTTGAGGAAATTTTCACAGACTACTTGTGATAAAGACCGTGTCAGAATATATCAGAAAACAGGGCGCAGATTTTTCTGCGCCCTGCCCGGTTGTGAATGTTTTGCTTGTTTCCGCTATATTGACTTAGTATATTTAAAAGAAAAATAAATTTGTAGAGTGAATGGAACGGCAGGAGCGTGTGGCAGCGGTTTAGAGAAAATTGTTGCCAGCTCTTTTCAAATATCGTTCAAAGGAGTTGCCATGTTACCAATATGCAACAATTTACGCGCAAAACTTCATACAAAATCCCCCTGGTGGCAGGCTGGTTTCACAAGGCTGCAGAATGTCATGATTGTTGTCATCGCGGCAGTGCTGATTCTGGTTGCAAGCTATGCCTTTTTGGGATACCGTCAGAGCGCATATCTGGTGAAGGCAAACCGGACGGCAGCCCGCGCCTTTGATGCGACAGAGAACTATATCAGGGATGTAAAGGCCTCCGGCGGGCTGACGGAGTTTAATTACCGGGCGGCACGTTACGGTGGAGTGGTGCCTGCGGATGTGCAGGATGCCATACTGGAAAGCTGCTATGAGGGACAGGATTTTGCAGGATTTCTTGCGGATTTTCACAGGACATATGAGAGTGTTCCGTTTTATTATATGGTTCTGGACGGCGCGGACAGGAAGAATGGAAACCGGGAGGGCAATCCCCTTCTGGACATATTTGAAAATCAGCTATTGGATGAAAATACTACAGCGCACACATTTCTTATCATTTATAACGGCAATTCCGGGGAGGTGCTGTCCGTGCTCTACAGCCAGAAGGCGGATACTCTGACCTTTGAGGGAGAATTGGATGATAAGACAAATGCCATACTTCGGGATGAGGAAAGCCTGAAACAGAAGTGGCAGGGGTACTGCGGGGCAGATTTGGAGGAAATGTAATGAGAAACAGGCTGAGAGAAAAACTGAGAGAGCGGAAGGGTTTTACCCTGTTGGAAATGATTGTTGTCATTGCCATCATAGCAGTTTTGGGCGGGCTGGTGACAGCCGGCATTATGGGGTATCTTCGGACTGCCTATACCACCCGTGTCAATGATACGGCGCGGACTGTTTTTCTTGCAGCGCAAAACTACCTCACGGAGCAGAAGCAGCTCGGAAAGCTGGAAGAATTTAATAAGCAGAAGGATGCGTCGGGAAATCCCTATGCGGAATCGCTTCCGGAGGAGAAGCTTAAGACTATTTTGCAGGAAAACTTTGAACCCACAGCAGAATATGCAGCTTTTGATGCATATTATGCACACTATACAGCGAACTATGGAACGGATCATCTTGCATATATTGTTCTGGAGGATAGCAGCAGGGGGACAGCAGACCGGGAAAAGAATCCCATCTATGAAATCGTACAGACCTATCTGAATGACACGGATATTTTAGACCACACCTTTTTGATGGAATATGACACCAAAACAGGTGTGGTTCGTGCTGTTTTTTACACGGAGAAAGCGGATGCCTTTTCCTATAATTCGGCTTATACGGATAAGGATAATGTCATTAAGCGGGATACAGACAGCTTATATGAGAAATATCAGGGCTATTACGGTGTGGATATTACCGGCTTAAGCCGCTCGGATGTGGGGCTTCTGGAGCCGAAAAATGTCTATCTTTATAATGGGGAGCGTCTGTATCTGGAGTGGCAGGAGGCAAATTATCTGTCCCAGGAGGAAAAAGACAGTGGAAGCACCAGGGATGTCAATGATTCGTTTGTATCAAACCCGGATTTAAAGGATTATCTGACCTATGAGGTGCAGGTGTACCGTGCCAATGGCGGGGAGGGCGGCACTGCGGAGGAGCTTCTCTGTACCATCAGCGGCATTACCCCCACCGCTGCAAAGGGAGATACGCTTGCCCAGGCTGATGCGTCAGTGACGGATGCCGGTGCGGTGCTTGCCTATGATTCCTACAGCAATACCTACCGGCTGGTGCTGGATGATATAGATCACAGCATTTTTGCAACATACGCAGTGAATGGAGCCGACGCCATGGTGAGTGTCAACGAAGCGGTGGATGCGGTGAAGGCGGGAGACTATTTGTACTGTGTTGTGAGAGAGCGCCTGGAGAATCACGCGGACTACACCGGGGAAGCCTGCTCGATTCCCAGCAACGTTCAGAGTGCGCTCTATGCCGGCGGGGCAGAGAAATGGAGTCCCATCGGGGCAGACGGAGCAGACGGTCCGACGGCGGTTTTGGTGGGCGGAAACGGTCATGCGGATGACACGGCGGAGGACGGCACCTCGGAGGCAAAAGCCTATTCCATTGCCACTGCAAGACATTTGAATAATATGCGCTACGGGGATGGTGCAGCCTGCTTTGTACAGACAGCCGATATCGACTGGAAGGTGCCGGAGGCAGACCGGAAAACCGGAACCTATGTGAGAACGGCAACCGTTTTTGAACCGCTGGAGTTCCAGACCGTATCGGGTGGTAGTATCCTGCCGGGGTATGAATTTACGGGAATGTTCCGGAATGGAGGGAGCGGTTCGGATGCTTATGTGATTTCGAATCTGAAAATCGAGAAGAAAACAGAGAAAAATGTGGGAATGTTCCGTCAGATTGGTGTGGCGGGAACGGTGGATGGCATTGTTCTTAAGAGTGCGTCTGTAAAAGCAGGATATCTGGCAGGAGTTCTTGCGGGATGCAGCAGCGGAACTGTGAAAAACGTAACATTAAACGGTTGCACCGTGGAGGCTGCGGCATATGCGGGTGGAATTACCGGTTATAATTACGGTACTCTTACAGCGTGTACTGCCAAAGTGGATGTAAAAACCACAGATGGGGCAGGACTTTCCGTGGAAAAGGTGGCAGCGGGCGAAAATCCGGGCGCAGGCTATTATATTGGCGGAGCAGCGGGGGTAAACCGCGGAACCATGGAGACGGTAACGGTGCTGGCAAAGAATACCGCAAATCCCATTTCCGGCAGTGCTTATGTGGGCGGTATGACAGGCGCCAACTGGGGTGAAATCAAGGAGAGCGGGAGAGAAACGTGCAGTATCCGGGCTTTGGCATATGCCGGTGGAATCACAGGCTACAATTATGAAAGCGGCAGCTTAAGTGATTGTACGGCAGTGGCTTCCGTGGAGGCATTTGGGGATGTGCATACCGTGATTATGCCGGATGATGCCACGGTGGCGGAGCAGCCGGGCTTTGGCTATTATTTCGGCGGAATCGCCGGAGCAAACCGCGGAACGATGACAGAGGTTACGTCGGGGAAGACGGATGCGCTCCAGACTGTGACCGGAGTTGCCTACGTGGGCGGAATTGCGGGAAGCAACGGCTCTGCGATTGCCGGAGAACATGTGGCGGCTTCCATTACAAATGCTTATAATTGTAGTCGGCTTGCCTCCTACAGAACTGCAGCCGGGAAAATTCTGACGGTGGGAGACGGGCTTGCAGTGGGAGCTTCCTATGGGGAGTTTGGCGGAATTGCAGGCTATAACAGTGAGGATTCCCGGATTGAGGACTGCAGAAGCCAGGTACATATCTACGTCGATAAGCTTCCTGCTTTGGCGGCGGGGACACCCGGCTATACTGACCCGGCATATATCAGCAATATCGGCGGAATTGCAGGGCACAATTTCGGCGAGGTGCTGCGGTGCGGGTATCTCAGGGGAAGCGGCGCAGAGGATGCGGTTGCTCCGCTCATTCAGGAATGCATTACGGCGGCAAAGACCGGGGCGCTTCCTGTCTATGCCGGAGTGAATGTAGGCGGAATCGCAGGCTGCAATGAACCGGGAGCTGAGGTGACTGCCTGCGGTGTGAACGGTCAGGCAATTGCCGGCTATCGGAATGTGGGCGGAATCATCGGGAACAATAAGGGAACCGTCCGGGCGCAGGAATCCGTTCTGGGAAGAATTGCAGGAACTGTCCGCGGGGCTTCTGATACCGTGGATGCGGGGAAGGTTTCCGGTCTTGTGGTGGCATCGGATTATTCTGCCGGAGGTATCATAGGAAATAATGCACAGAAAACACTGCAGAGCTTTACAAACGGTGCGGATGTGTTTGCCGGGTCTCTGGCAGGAGGAATTACCGGGGTAAACGGTGTGGCAGGGGATTACAGCTTTACCACGCCGGTGGACGATGAGAATTACTACAATGCACTGCTGGCTCCGGTATTTAAGGAAAACGGAATTGCCGTGACACCGGATTCCTCCATGACCATTTCCAAATGTACCAACGAGGGCTTTGTCTATGCCAAGGAGCGCTATGCAGGCGGAATCACCGGAGTTAATTACGGTGAAATCCTAAGCTCCGGCAGTGTGGTTAATCTGAGCGTAAACACCTATCTGAACGGCAGTGTGGATGATGCCCTGGCAACGGCGGACTGCGTGGGCGGAATTGCGGGAGCAAATTTTGGTAATATCGTGGGGGACAGCACAACCCATGCCAGATTGCAGGCGGGAGTCTGTGGAAATGATTTCGTTGGCGGTGTTATCGGTCTGAATACAGGAACCGTAAAAAATATACCTACAATCTATGGAGACGTCTGGGCAAAGGGAATCGGCGTGGGCGGCTTTATCGGGCTTAACACCAACGGTACCGTGATGGGAGAGACAGGTGCCATTGCCAAGACCGATGATATGAAGGTGAAGGGCGGTTACTTTGTGGGCGGCATTATGGGAATGAATGCAACCGCAAGCAACCTGGATATTTATGGTCTGGTGACGTATTCCACCACGGGAGCGGCGGTGGTGTCCGCCACCGCATATGCCGGAGGAATCCTCGGTTACAATACGGTACTCACCCGGGAGAATGATATCTCCAGTCTTTACCGCAGCGAGATTGAAATATTAATACAGAATATCTATAAGGCATATGAACCCTATACGGGTGGCACCGATCCGTCCAATGCCACCATTTTCCGCAACTGCCAGAATTATGCACAGGTGCAGGCAGACCGGTATCTGGGAGGTATCGTGGGCTACAATGGCGAGGGTTCCCCGCTCTACATCATGGATTCCATTAACTACGGCAGAATCGTGGTGGAACACGAGGAACGGACGGCAGCCACAGACGGAAAATATTATTATTTTGTGGGCGGTATCACAGGCAGGAACAGTGCTGCGGGCATTATCCACAACTGTACCAACGACGGAGCGGTGATTTCTCCAAGTACCTATCTGGGTGGAATCTGTGAGGTGAACGAAGGCTCCATTCAGTTCTGCTATGTGGGAAAGAACGAAAATTATGTGAAGGATGGAATCTCCGGTTCTAACAGTGTTGGTGGTCTGGTAGGCTTGAATAATAACCGGATTGTCCAGTGTGAGACCAGCAGCTTTGCGAAGGTAACAGGAGGAAATAACACCGGCGGTATTGCCGGAACGAATGGGGAAAACGGAATCATTACCGGGGACAGCACCAAGGCAGAGCCGATACCGGGCTATCTGAATGCGGATAAGCTGGCTTCTGCGGAGTACAGGGACAGAAGCTGTGTCTCTTCCGGTTCGGTGACTGGCGGCGACAACACGGGAGGAATCGTGGGTCTGAATCTGGGACAGGTGGAGCAGGTTTTTGTATCCGGGGCAAAAATCACCGGGAAATGGTATGTAGGCGGTTTCATCGGATCAAACGAGGGTTCCATCCGCAGTGATATCCGGAATGCAGGAAGCACAGGCGGAGATATTGTCATTGCCAACCTGGAGAACCGGGCAAGAAGTGTCACAGGAGAAAATGAGGTGGGCGGTATTGTGGGAAGACACAATGCGAACCTCATCGTGAACTGCAGGAACTATGGAGCCGTTTCCATTAAGGAAGGGAAAGTGGGAAATGCCGGGGGAATCACCGGTTCCGTGGCGAAGGGGATTGTCATTGAAGACTGCTTTAACTACGGCACCGTGACTGCGGACACCAACGGAACAATCGGAGCGAACGATTCAGCGCATGCGGATATTGTCAGAGGGATGACAAAAGAGGAGCGATACGGCTCTCATGCGGGAGGAATCACCGGGGTGAACTGGGGAACCGTGCAGGGCTGTGTGAATGAGAAGCTGGATGCTTCCTATAACGGAACGGTAATCAGTGAAAAATCCTACGCGGGAGGAATCACCGGACGCAACTGGGGCGTTTTAGAGGACTGTGTGAATATTGGTTCCGTAGAGGGCGCACGTGTAAAGGCTTCCACAGACACGGCAATCGGAGGTGTAGTGGGTGTCAATACCGGCATCGGAACTGTGAAAAACTGCTCTTCTAAGGCAAATATTGCGGGAACCAATCAACTGACCGGTGAGTACACGGTGGGAGGACTGATTGGCTGTGATTACGGAACCCTTACGAACAATGCGGAGTGCCGTATTGTCAACATACCGATTGAGCGTAATACCGGAAGTGCGGGCAGCAGTGTCTGCCGCATCGGAGGTATTATAGGGTATGCGGCTTCGGACGGAACAAATCCCGGCGAAAGAACCTACGCAGATTATACCTATCGAGGAAATATCAATGTGACCAGCGGCGGAACGGGAGCGGCTGCAATCGGCGGTATCATAGGGCAGCTTGGAACCGGAATGACGCTGGAAAACTGTATCCTTGACGGCTCCGTTACCGGCTATGGAAATTCCAGTGAGAATAACGCCGGAGTCGGTGGAATTGCAGGAGTCAGCCAGGGAACGATTATTGTATACAAGTCCGGGGACTACTATGCCGCCACCACAGAGGATGCCTATGTGGAGGGAAACAAGAATGTAGGTGGTCTGGTAGGTGAGACCAGATATGGTCATTGCCTGAAATTAAAGGTTGGAGATGAGGTTGCGGCACCGGAGGAGCTTTCCGTCAACCAGGATGCGGATACTTCCAATGACGTTTTTTATACCAATATTGCCACAGTTTCCGGAGCGGCGCGGACCGGTGGCTGCTACGGGTATCTCTTTGAGTACCGGAATCATTCCAAGGATCATATGGAGAACGGTACTTGCGTCTTCAATCATTATGAGAACCGCGGGAATGTGAAGCCAAGCGTACTGGTTGCCGGAGATGATCTGGGCGGTGTCATCGGAAGTACCTGGGGAACCTATGTTTACTATGAATTTTCACAGTTGTATAATTACGGCACTGTGGGCTTTGATAGCTGGGAGAATGCGGATTATGCGAAGAAATCAACCAGCTATGTGGCGGGGATTTTTGGCTGCATCGGCGGATTCCAGGGAGTTTCCCTGGAGAACATAGAGAATTACGGACAGATTTCCGCCGGACAGAGTTATGTGGCGGGAATTGCCGGGATGATACAGATTCAGGTGTCGGATGCAACGAAGGCAGAAAATGCCGGAAAAGCAGCAATCGTCAAAAATGTAACAAACTACGGAACCATCGAAACAAAGGCGAAATATGTGGGCGGCATCATTGCCGGGGCATATTTCCTTGAGATGGAGGACGTGGAGAACTATGGTGAAATCGTCGGACATGGGGACAATGCCATGGTATATGGTGGAATCCTCGGAACCACGTATCCATGGGAGGGTCGTGCGCCCGTGGTGAAGCTGAACAATGCCACAAACCACGCCGCTATTACAGAGAAGGGGTACACCAATACCAGGACAGATGCCAGAATCGGAGGAATTGTCGGGAACATTGGAAATGTGGACGGCAAAAGCAACAGCAACGGCATCGTACAGGTGGCAGACTGTACCAATCTCGCCAATCTGATGTGCGAGAGCGCCGGGCGTACCGGTGGTGTCATCGGATACATACAGAACGGAAAGAGCGTGCTTGTGACCGGATGTGTCAACGGTGCGCCGGAGAGTGCGCAGGCTGTCAGAGCATCCCAGGATGTGGGCGGAATCGTAGGAGAAATCGGAACGGCGGCGGGCATCACATTCCGGGAAAATGTCAACTATGCGGATGTCTATGGGAAGTATGAAGCAGGAGGAATTATCGGAAAACTCAGCGCGACAGGCTCTGAGACCACATGGACGCTTTCCGACTGTGAGAACCGCGGGGATATTTATCCGGTACTGCGGGGATATATTGCAAACCACAGTATCAGCCGGATTGGAGGCTGTGTCGGATACTTGTATACAAAAGCACAGCTCAGCGATTTTTCCAATTACGGAACCATTTATCTGAACGGAACTGCGGCATCAAATGGAAACTATACATGTAAACAGTCCCACACCTGTCCCGGCGGATACGTGTATGAAATGAATGTGGTAGGCGGAATTGCCGGCTATGTATTGGGCAGGGAGGATAATAGCACACCGAATCTGTATCATTGCACCAATTATGGCAACATACTGGTTTCGGACGGAGATAATTTAGATAAGACCTATACGGTAGGCTACGTGGGCGGAATCGCCGGACAGGTAAGCGGAAAAGGCGCGCTGGTTTCCGGCTGTACCAACAGAGCGGAGCTTTCCCTTGCAGACCATGAGAAGGGCAACACCCAATATATCGGTGGAATTGCAGGCTACGTAGGAAGCAATGCAAAGCTGATCTACTGTGATAACCGGGAAAATGTGCTTTCCAACGGAAAGAAAGGAAAATATGTCGGTGGAATTGCAGGCTGCAGCGAGGGCTTTCTGTATGCCTGCGAGACGGACTATGATGCGCAGGAAGACAGGAAACTGGTGACGGGCTACCAGTATGTGGGCGGAATTGTTGGAAATGCCAAGGGGACGACCAGCAAGATTGCGGGTTATGCAGCGGAAGACAATTCAGAGGAACTGCTGGTAATCAATCGGTTTGACGTTTCGGGCACATATCAGGTGGGCGGAATTGCAGGGCGCTCCGCAGCCTCTACGATGGAAGATTGTTTGAACGCGGCGGGAACCACCGTCACACTCCGAAATGCAAAAGGCAGCACCTCCCGTGAATCCTGTGCAGGAGGAATCGTCGGAAACGCCACATCCGCGGATATATCGACGCCATCGCTGTTGGTGAACTGTTACAATTTCGGAAAAGTACGGTTTGAGGAAGAAGGCAGTACCCGTTATCTGGGCGGCATCATCGGATACCGCAATCCATTTGGAAATGGTACGCCTGCCATGATTATCAAGGACTGCTATTATCTGGACCGGGATTCCGGAGATGACACTTATGTGGATGAATCCCAGCCTGACAGTAAGCTATCAAAGGCTGTACTGGCAGTCGGAAATGAGCCGGAGGGAAGCTATCTGGTGCATAAGGAGGACCTGATGTCCGGTGCCAATGAGCTGCGGAGTGAGGCAGCCCGTTACCGGTGGACACCGGAGCGTTATGAGACCCTGTACCGTATGCTTCACGACAATGTGGGAAAAGACGATCCGGTGGATACCTTGCACTGGGATGACATGAATCAGGTAATTCAGGACATTATTAAGCCATATAATCAGTATAAGCTTCCGGTTCCGGATACAACCGGGGTCACCAATGCAAAAGGAAATGTAGTGGGTGAGGGCTATGACTACACCCTGGGAGTAGAGAAGATGGCGGGCTTCTACGAGGAGGTAGAATGGTTCCTGTATGTGGGAGACACCCTGTCTGCCGGAGTTGGCAGTGAAGTGGATTACGCAGTGGATGAGGACGGCAGGAAAAATTACAATTCCGACTATATTTCAAGCGGCACTTTAAAGGTTACCATGGACGGACAGCTGGATAATATCTATATTGGCGGCAGCAAGCTGAAGGGACATGAGGGGGAAGTCATCAAGGTTGCGCTCCGGGCGAAGGGAGTCACGGTGGAGACCGACAGCGGAGACATTGTGTATTCTACAGACAGTGATCTTGAGGTTGTGCGCGAATTTGTAGTTATGCCGCCGTTGATTGCACCGGAAATTGAGGCAGTGGAGCAGGACGGTGCGGTACTGACCTTCCGTATCACAAACTGGAACGAATACCGGAAATCTGCACAGGATGTTTATCGCACGATAAGCGCTATTGCAGACTGGGATACGGTTAATCAGGGAATCTATAAACAGCTCTGGAACGGTGTGGAGCGGTTTACCGTCGAGGACTACTATTACCGGACCGAGGAGGCCGAAAATTCCGAGGCAAAGGAGACCTGGACAATCAACAGGGCTGATGTGACGGAAAAGACGGTGGATGGAACTGCCTATGGCTATTTCACCATTGACTATGCAGCCTCCGATATCTTCAAGGCACAGAAATCCATCCTGCAATGGCATGAGTGGCAGGTAAAGGCTGTGGCGCGGGATAAAGAATGGGGCGTAGAGCGTGATACGGTGGAAGCAAATGAATATTACCGTTACACTACATCTGAATATGAGGAGCAGAAGCGTTTCCGGATTGAGGCGGAGGTACCGTTAAATCCGCCGACAGGACTTACCGCGGAATATGTGGGAGGAAAGACCCCGCTGACGGAGGAGGATACGCCAAGCTATGAGGTTTCCTTTATCCCGTCCACCTCGCCGGTGGAGGCAGTGGCCTGCTATGAGATTACGGTCACGAATCCTGCAAATAACCGTACACATACGTATTCTTATCTGTACACACCGGAGGAGACGGAGGACGAAGAACAGAATCCGGCATCAGAGCCGGTGCCGTCCTATACGCTTACAAAGCAGATACTGCTTGGGGACGGGGACAATGAACTGGCACTGGATCTTTCACCGGGGGCTGCTCCTACGGAGCTTATTTATACGGTTCGTGCAATTGCCGCGGAGGATGCTGTCTATTTCATAGATTCCGAGGAGAAATCCACTGCCATTCCGGTGATTCGCAAGGGTTATCCGGTGGATGATATCACACTGGAGGTAAAAGACCCGGAAACCTGTCCCAATGAGTGGACGTATTCCTGGTCTGACAGCCATCAGGAAAACGGAGACAGCTATCAGGTTACCTTCCGCGCCGGAACCGATGTGGAGACGGTGGTGACCCAGGATACCTTCTGGACGAAGGATGTATCCGCTTACCCTGCCGGAACCACGCTTACAATTACGGTGATGCGGTTCGGCAAGGGAGAAAGACGGGTGGATGAAAACACACCGGGAACCATTACCCGAATGGATTCCGATGAGGTGACCTATACCATGGAAAAAGGGGAAGAACTTCCCCAGGTAACTGACATTAAAACCGTATTTGACCGGATTGAGGGGAATGACCTGGTATATAAGGTAACCTTTACGATTCCGGAGGGGCTGACGGCAGAGAACTGTGCCGGATTTGTTCTGGAGGAAATTGTCAATAACGGGGAAGTGCTGGGCACGGCGGAAACCTTTGCCTTTGATGCCGCACAGCCCTTTGAGGTACACATACCGATTGACGGAAATGCAGGGAAAATTTTCTACACCAGAGTGACGGCAAAAGCGCTGCTGGTGGTGTCCTCGGATTCCGAAGCAATCGGTAACTATGTGACAATTCCGGATAACCAGTTGGAACCGCCCACGGATATCACGGCAATCATCACAGTGGGAGAGACAGCCTATGACCTGGCTGACCCGGCGGCAGATGATGCATTTTTAAAGGCAGAGCTTGCAGACCTTCCGGTGGCATTAGGCTGGACACTGTCCGGTTCCACTAATAATATCAAGCAGCAGCACCTGGAACTGTCGGCAGCGACAGAGGAGGAAGGTCAGACAAAGGTAATCTGGAAGAAAGAGACGGGAACCCCCGTCACAGGCATTTCGCTGGATGCGGAATTTGAGGATGGCACCACGCTGACAGATTATGCCGGGCAGACGCTGACTCTGCGGATTTACAATGAATCGGCGGATGTTTCTTTGTCATTGCATTCTGACGTGACAGAGGTTACAATAAAGATTCCGAGGCTTCGGCTTCAGGCACCGGAATTTGCAGAGGATACTGCGGCAAAAAATGTGACAGTAAATAAAGCGGTGACCGATGCGGATGGTGTGGTAACGCTGGAGGAAGTAGCGGAGGATGAGAAGCTTCCGCAGGAGGCTTTTGCAGATCTGGTTTATGAGGTAAACTGGAAGCTGCCGTCCTATGAGGAGAGCGGAAGCGGCACGGAAGAGAACGATGTGCTTACGGAAACTGCGCATATCGCCGGCACCGGAATACGGCTTTCTGTGGTGCTCGATGAGCAGGAAGTGGATGAAAACGGAAGTCCGCTGGTGGATGAAGACGGCAATCCGGTCTGGAAAGAGGAGGCAATCTCCGATTTTGGCTGGCAGAAATACACCGAGGAACAGAAGGTGGACGGAACACCGGTTGCAGCGGTGGATGGAAGCATTCTGATCCCATGGGGAGCAGAGCAAAACGGTGTCAGACTGACAGGACTGTCCAGTGAATATGCCGGAAGAACAATCAAGGTGTATGTGAGCCAGGTATCCGGAAAATGGGATGCGGACGGCAACCTGACAGAGGATGCGGTATGGGTGAATTCGTTTGAAGCGGAAGCTTCCTTCGTAGTGCCGGAGGCAGAGGAAACGGCTGACCAGGGAACCGATGGGGATACGCCGGATGACAATGAAACCGGTGACGGCACGTCGGATGGAAATGAAACCGGCGACGGCACGCCGGATGACAATACAACAAATGCAGTTTATCTGGACGATTTTCTGCCGAAGGAAGAAGATGGGGAAGAATTTTCCGGGGAAGCCCAAGATGACACCGGGGCAGGAGATTTTGCCGGGGAAGCCCAAGATGACGCCGGGGCAGACGCCACGGAAATGACAGAATAGGGAAAGGAAGCAGGCAGCATGAATTATATTGACATGCATTGTGATACATTGGAAAAAGCGCTGATATACGGGAAGGATACAGTGGCGGAACTGCCGGAGGCTATGGTGGATGTGAAACGGCTTGTGAAGGCGGGGGCGGCAGCCCAGTTCTTTGCCATGTTTCTGCCCCAGCGCAATGAGCCGGAGTGGTTTGGCTTAAAGGAGATGCCGCCGCTTGAGGAGCTGCTTTCCCGGATGTATGAGGTATACCGGAATACACTTAAGGTCTGCGGGGATGTGCTTGTTTTGGCGACGAACTATGAGGAGCTTCAGGCGAACCGCCGGGCAGGAAAAATATCCGCGTTTCTCACCATGGAGAACGGCTGCCCGGTGCAGGGGAAGCTTGAGAATCTGAAACGCTATTATGATATGGGAGTGCGGTTGATTACACTGACCTGGAATGATCCCAACTGCCTGGGCTTCCAGCATTCCGCAAACCCGGAGGAGATGAAGCGGGGGCTGACGGATTTCGGAAAGGAAGCCGTCTCCTATATGAATGAACTGGGGATTCTTGTGGATGTCTCCCATCTTTCCGACGGCGGTTTTTATGACGTGGCGGATATCTGCAGGAAACCCTTTGTGGCTTCCCACTCCAACTGCCGTGCACTGTCCCCGGCGACCAGAAACCTGACGGATGATATGATTCGGGTGCTGGCGGAGCATGGCGGTGTCGCTGGTATGAATCTGGAGCCGTCCTTCCTGAATCAGAGCGCCGATGACCCGGTGAGCCGGGTGGAGCGGGTCTGCGACCACGTGGAGCATATGATACAGGTGGGCGGAACCGAATGTGTGGGAATCGGAACAGATTTTGACGGAATCGGCGGAGAGTTTGAGATAGACAACTGTGCGGCAATGGATAAATTATTTGATGCATTAGCGCGCAGAGGCATCCATGAAAGTGTGCTGGATAAAATCGCCTATGGAAATGTGGCGCGTGTAATCCGGGAAACCATGTAAAAGCGGCAGGAGGGAATCAGTAATGGCAATAAAACGGAAAAGAGGGGCAGCAGTATTTGCCGCAGCAGCGGTGTCTGTGCTGTTGTTTACCGGATGCACGGATGAACGGCTGGAGGATGAGCTTGACTACCGCCAGGTGGGAATCAACTGCATGGAGAGTGGAGAATATGAGAAAGCCGTGCAGGCATTTGAGAGTGCACTGCGGCAGCGTATCGGCGGAGTTACGGATACGGAGATCGATATCTGTTTTTATAAGGCGGCGGCACAGTTTGCCGCCGGAGATACGGAGGGGGCGCTGGCAACCTACAACGCTCTGCTGGATTACGATGAGAAGAACGGGAATGCCTATTATCTCCGGGGAACGCTGCTCTTGGGGCAGGGTGACACGGAAGGAGGTCTTGCAGACTATGAGAAGGCGGTGAAGAACAATTCCAACGATTTTGCGCTGTACGTGAACATTTATGAGAATCTGGCAGCACATAATCTGACGGAGGAGGGGGAAAACTACCTGAATCAGGCATTTTCCATCAAAGGCGACAGCGGGGAAGCGTTGCTGTGGCGCGGCAGAATCTACTATCTGCTGGGACAGTATGACAATGCAAAAACCGAGCTGGAGGCGGCGCTTGCCAAGGAAAACACCATGGCGGATTTTTATCTGGCGAAGGTGTATGAGGCACAGGGAGATGCTGCGAAGGCGGCGGAATACTATCAGGCGTATGTGGACACCGGGGCGGCGGATTCTGAAACCATGAATGCTCTTGGGAAAATCGAGATGGACAAGGAGAATTACGAGGCGGCACTTTCCTATTTTGAACAGGGGCTTTCCATGGAAACGGTGACCAATAAGAAGGAACTGATGCAGAACAGCATTGCTGCCTATGAATATGCCGGGGACTTTTCTGCGGCGTATGATATGGCACAGGAGTACATTGTCCTTTACCCGGAGGATGCCGATGTGCAGCGGGAATGCGTTTTCCTTTCCACCAGACAGGGAGTTGTGGAACTGGAGACGGAGGGGACGGAGGAACCCGGGGAGGGAACCGAAGAACCCGGGGCAGAGCCCACAGAGGGCAGCAGCGCGACGCAGTAAATAAGGAGAATTATGGCAGAGATATTTGAAGTGGAAGAATTGGAAGAAAAGGTAATTCTGGTGGGGGTCAGCGAGCAGGACGGCGACGATGCGGAAGATTCCGTGGCAGAGCTTGCGGAGCTGGTGCGTACAGCCGGGGCAGAAGTGGTGGGAACGTTGATTCAGAAACGGGAGCTGATTCATCCGGGAACCTATGTGGGAACCGGGAAAGTGGCAGAAATCGCTGAGCTTCTGCAAAGCACCGGTGCAACGGGTATTGTCTGTGACGATGAGCTGTCACCGGCACAGTTGAAAAATCTGGAGGATGCCCTGCAGACCAAGGTCATGGACCGGACGTTGATTATCCTTGATATATTTGCAGCCCGTGCCAGTACCAGCGAGGGAAAGATCCAGGTGGAACTGGCACAGCTCAAATACCGTCTGAGCCGTCTTGCCGGGCTGGGACGTTCCATGTCCAGATTAGGCGGCGGAATTGGAACCAGAGGACCGGGTGAGAAAAAGCTGGAGATGGACCGGCGTCTCATTAAGGACCGGATTGCCCAGCTCAACCGGGAATTAAAGGAAGTGCGCAGACACCGGGAGGTCAACCGGGCAAAGCGGGAGAAAAACCAGCTCCCGGTGGCGGCTATCGTGGGCTATACCAACGCGGGAAAATCCACGTTGTTAAATCGCCTTACGGATGCCAATGTGCTTGAGGAGGATAAGCTGTTTGCCACGTTAGACCCGACTACCCGGGGATTACAGCTAAACAGGCAGCAGGAGATACTGCTGACAGATACGGTAGGCTTTATCCGCAAGCTGCCGCATCATCTGATTGAAGCATTCCGCAGTACCCTGGAAGAGGCGAAGTTTGCGGATTATATCATTCATGTGGTAGACGCATCTAACCCCCAGCGGGAGAAGCAGATGCATATCGTCTATGATACGCTGTATCAACTGGACATCAGGGACAAGACGGTAATCACGTTATTCAATAAACAGGATAAAGTAACTGACCCCGAACCCCTGCGGGATTTTAAGGCGGACTATACGTTTCTGGTATCTGCCCGGACCGGGGAGGGACTGGATGCCTTAAAAGACCGGCTATCGGAGCTTCTGCGGGAAAATAAAGTTCTGGTGGAGCGCATCATCCCCTACGGCGAAGCAGGCATTATTCAGCAGATTAGAAAGAGCGGGGAGCTTCTCGAGGAGGAATACCGTCCGGAGGGAATCTATATCAGGGCGTATGTTCCCATGGAAATATACGGCAGATTATAGGATAGGTTATTGAATCCCAATTTTTCCTATGCTAAAATGAAGACAGCTTATCAGGTACGTTTCAAACGATAAACGATGGGAGAGAACGATATGACCATACTGATTAAAAACGGACAGATCATCAATCCGGCAACCGGGATGAATGAGGTGCAGGATTTGTGGATCGAGAATGGCAAGGTGGCAAAGATTGAGAAAAATATCCGCAAAAAGGCGGACCGTCAGGTGGATGCCAAGGGCTGCTATGTGATGCCTGGTTTTATTGATATGCATGTGCATCTGCGGGACCCGGGCTATGAGGAGAAGGAGACCATTGAGACCGGCTGTCAGGCGGCGGCGCATGGCGGTTATACCACGATTCTTGCCATGCCAAACACGAAGCCTGTAGTGGATAACCCGGATGTGGTAAATTACGTCCACAACAAGGCAAAGACTTTAGGAGTTGTTCATGTATACCAGGTGGGAGCAGTCACCAAGGGACAGAAGGGAAAAGCACTTTCTGACATTGATGGCATGGCGGATGCCGGAATTATTGCCATCAGCGAGGACGGCAAGTCCGTGATGAATGCCCAGCTTTACCGTGAGGCGATGAAAAAGGCAGCGGAGCGGGGGCTTGTGGTGCTTGCCCATTGTGAGGACAGCAACATGGTGGCAGGCGGTGTCATGAATGAGGACGAGAATGCCAGAAAGCTTGGTTTAAAGGGAATCACCAATTCCGTGGAGGATGTGATTGTTGCCCGGGATATTATGCTGTGCCGGGACACGGGCGTGAAGCTGCATCTGTGCCATTGCTCTACCAGTGAATCGGTATACATGGTAAAGCATGCCAAAATGGAGAATACAAGTGTGACGGCGGAAGTCTGCCCCCATCATTTTACCCTGACCTCCGATGACATTAAGACTGTGGACAAGTCCATGGATATGGAGAAACAGGTGGCAATCGATGCGGATGCGGATACCAATTATAAGATGAATCCGCCTCTGCGTACCAGAGAGGACGTGGAAGCGCTCCGCATGGGACTCAAAGAGGGTATTATGGATGTCATCGCAACAGACCATGCACCGCATACCTTTGCAGATAAGAATACCACGATGAAGAAGGCGCCCTTTGGCATAGTAGGTCTTGAGACGGCTGCGAGCCTTACCTACACGGAGCTGGTGCTGGGGGGCTATCTCACGCCGATGCAGATGGCAGAGAAGATGAGCTACAATCCGGCGACAATTCTGGGACTTGACCGGGGAGATATCCAGCCGGGCAAGGCGGCGGATATCGTGATCTTTGATCCGCAGGTAACCTATAAGATTGATAAGAATAAATTTGCCAGCAAGGGAAGGAACACGCCCTTTGACGGCAGGGAAGTCACCGGCAGGGTGCGCATGACCATCGTGGATGGCGAGATTGTATACAGTGAGGAAGAATAAGGAGTCTGGTTATGCAGAAATATGAAGAGACAGCCACAGTTCTCCGGCAGGAGAGGATTGCGGATGACATCTACAGTATGTGGATTGGCACGGAGCAGATTGCAGGGGAAGCGCAGGCAGGACAGTTTCTGTCCATCTACTGCAATGAGGGAAGCAGGTTGCTTCCCCGTCCTATCAGTATCTGTGAGATTGACAGGGAAAGGAGAGCGCTCCGGCTGGTCTACCGTGTGGCGGGAAAGGGCACGGCGGAGTTCTCCGGTCTGCATGAGGGAGATTCGGTGCGCGTGCTGGGACCGCTGGGAAATGGATTCCCGAAGAAGAAGAAGTCTGCTTTCTTAATCGGCGGCGGTATCGGCATCCCGCCCATGCTGCAGCTTGCAAAGGAGCTTGACTGTGAGAAAAAAATTGTGCTGGGCTTCCGCAGTGAACTTTTCCTGATGGAGGAATTTCAAAAACAGGGAGAGGTCTATGTGGCGACGGAGGATGGCAGTGCGGGTACAAAGGGAAATGTGCTCGATGCCATTGCAGCGCATGGCTTAAATGCCGATATCATTTATGCCTGCGGTCCGATGCCGATGCTTCGGGCATTGAAGGAATATGCAGCGCAGAAGAACATCGAGTGCTATATTTCCATGGAGGAGCGCATGGCGTGCGGCATTGGTGCCTGCCTTGCCTGCGTATGCCAGTCAAAGGAGAAGGATGCCCACAGCAACGTGCATAACAAGCGCGTCTGCAAAGAGGGACCGGTATTTGCGGCAGAGGAGGTAGAATTCTGATGAATATGACAACAGAGCTTTGCGGAGTTACCTTAAAGAATCCGGTCATGACTGCTTCCGGGACCTTTGGCTCCGGGGAGGAATTCTCCGAGTTTGTGGACCTGAACAGACTGGGGGCTGTGGTCACCAAGGGTGTGGCGAATGTGCCCTGGCAGGGCAATCCGTGCCCGCGTGTGGCAGAGGTGTACGGTGGAATGCTTAATGCCATCGGTTTGCAGAACCCGGGAATCGATCTTTTTATTGAACGAGATATTCCGTTTTTAAAAAAATATGACACGAAGATTGTCGTAAATGTCTGCGGTCACACTACGGAGGAGTATGTGGAGGTTGTGGAGCGTCTTGCCACACAGCCGGTGGATTTACTGGAAATCAACATTTCCTGCCCCAATGTGAAGGAGGGCGGAATCGCCTTCGGACAGGACCCGAAGATGGTGGAAGCAATCACCGGAGAGATTAAGAAGCATGCCGCGCAGCCGGTAATCATGAAGCTGTCCCCCAATGTCACGGATATTACGGAGATGGCGCGGGCAGCGGAAGCCGGGGGAGCGGATGCGGTGTCCCTCATTAACACATTGACCGGAATGAAGATTGATGTGAAGCGCAGAAGCTTTGTGCTTGCCAATAAGACCGGAGGGATGTCCGGTCCCGCAGTACATCCCATTGCAGTCCGCATGGTGTACCAGACGGCACAGGCGGTGAAGATTCCCATTGTGGGAATGGGCGGAATCATGACGGCGGAGGATGCCATTGAGATGATTCTGGCGGGGGCTACCGCAGTGTCCGTGGGAACCGCTAACTTTAGCGACCCGAAGGTGACGGAGAAGATTATAGACGGTATCCGGGCTTATATGGAAGAATACCATGTGGAGGATATCAAAGAACTGGTGGGCGCAGTCCGGTAAAAATTGTGCAAAATTGCACTGTGCTTCCTCGTGAGATATGATATAATAAATAGTAACAAAGAACTATGTGTTTTTCTGGTGACGAGGGAGGTAGAATTATGAACAAAAGGAACAGTTCGAAAAAAGAAAACCGGATTGTGAAGCTATTAGCAAAGCTGCTGGTACTGACATTATTTGTAGGTGCGCTTGCAGCAATCCCCTGCGATACGGCACAGGCGGCAACGAACAAGGGATTGCGGATGAAGGTGTCCTTTAACGGAAAGCGTGAGGGAGATGCGGCGTATGACAATAACTGCTACGGTTTTCTGGCACAGTACACGAAGACATCTAAGCTAAAGAAGAACATGACGGTATCGGGCAAGGTGTATGTTCCGGTGTCTGCCTTAAAGAAGGATGGGGATATCATCCACATCAATGTGTGGGAGGATCTCATCACGGATAAGAAGGGCGAATATATTGGTTCCATAGAAAGCAATTATACCATTATGCTGATTAAGGATGGAAAGAAGCTCCGACTGGCAAAATGGAACGCTTCAAAGGAGAAGGAAGAAAAGATTGACAATCTGGCGACCTACAAGAAGTCCGGTGATTATTATGTGATTACCTTAAAAAATGTTCCTTTGGAAAACAAGTACAGAAACAACAAGGGAAAGAAGGTTTCTCTGAACACGAAGACAGCTTATAAGATTGCCCAGGGCATTAGTGTGACCGGAACCTGCTCGAAGGTGTCCAATAAGTATGTGTATGTGGATGACCTCAGCATAAAGGCAGCGTCTACACTGAAGATAACCTTCGATAAAAAGGATTATAAGTGGGAGGAAGGCTTTTACAAAGGTAAGGCAAGGTCTGTCAAGGTAACGACAATCAAGTAAGAAGTGAATAAGAAGAAACTGTAAAGGGGCTGCCGCATGAAGATATATCCTCATGCAGCAGCTTTTTTGAACTGTGCCTGGCGATGCAACCTTCCAACAGACTTTCCGCAGGACACGTATTTCTTTCAGAAAGAAATTTCTCAGGGGGTAATTTCTTAAGGAGAAAAAAATTGCATTTTATCCTGGTATAAGGTATAATAGCTATATGTGTTTGGAATCAAGGGAAACAAAGGAGATAGTACAATGAGTCAGGCAAAGGTTGACAGATATAAAGAAGAGAAAGCAAACCGGAAAAAGACCATGGCGAAGGAGAAGAGACGTCATAAGCTCAATGTGGCTCTGGGCTGTCTGGTTGCAGCAGCAATCGTGTGCTGGGCAGGTTTTTCCGGCTACCGTGTTTATGAGAACAATAAGCCGGTGAAGACCGTCTACACAAATCTGGATGCTCTTGAGGAGTATATGACATCACTTACTGCTGATGCGGAAGAAGAATAAGAATAAGAAGGAAAGTTGCCGCTTTTACGATTTCGGTCGTGAAAGCGGCATTTTTTATTTCATAGGAAAGACCTTTCCTATGAAATAAAAAACGCTCCGCGAGGATCGCACTGCGGCGGAATGGCAGATGTTGCTGACGCAACCCGCCGCAGGCGGAGAATCCTGCGGAGCAGGATTCTTCTTTACAGAAAATGTTTTGGGAGCTGCGGTTTTTCAGTAGGAATCCGCAGCGTTTTCCGCCTTGGACAGTGCATTCCGGACTGCCTGGATTAATACCATGGAGGTATATTGATTATCCGTGTTATATGTAATTCCCTCGGCAGACTGTTTCTCCAGAACCTGTGTCTGTATATTTTCCATTGCCGGCTCCATCAGCGGATACATGGTAGTGACGGTTTCATCCAGGTTGACCAGGGAAACGGAAGTGATGCGGTTCTCATCCACAATGACCTGGACATCCATGGAGCGGTCCTGGAACATGATGGAGGAGGTATACACGCCAGCCGTGTAACGTGCGGTTTCCACGGAATCCGTTTTTTTCTCTTTGGGCAGGAACATAAACAGAAGCAGAACAATCAGCAGTATGCCAAGCCCGACGAAAATTGCTGTGTAAATCAATTCTTTCATATGAAGGACGACAATCTTTGTTTTTGCGCTCACCGAAAGCCTCCAGTTACTGATTATTATATTGTATGAGCGGAAACATATATTATGCCGCGCATAAAAAAATTAATTTTTTTTGTTTTTTGGGGCAAAGTGCAACACTTCGTCTGATAAATGTAGACTGATTTCGGCAGAGAATATGTTCCTGTGAGATAAGGCAGAAGAATTTGGGAAAAGGGGTATTGAATCGGCAGTGGCAGTTCTTGCAGAAGCAGTATCGGGAGGTCTTGCTGTAAGGAAATCCGGCAGGAAGTAGAGTTGTAATTTGAACAGAAAACCGCTATACTAAGGAAAGATACTTGGTATAGCGGATTTTTTGTGGAGGCGCATATGGCAAGAAATGTAGCAATCGGAATACAGCAGTTTAATGAGATAATTGAAAAAAATGCTTTTATGTGGATAAAACAGGGTTTATTAAGGAATGGTGGGAGAGCATGGACAGTGTGACGCTGATTAACCGTCCACGCCGTTTTGGAAAGACCTTGAACATCAGCATGGTAGAGCAGTTCTTTTCGGTGGATTACAAAGACCGCGGGGATTTGTTTGAAGGGCTCTCCATCTGGGAGGACGAGGAATACCGGAAGCTTCAGGGAACCTATCCGGTCATCAGTCTGTCCTTTGCCAATGTGAAGGAGATAAATTACCCAAACACCAGAAAAAAAATTTGCCAGATGCTGGCAGAATTGTATACAAATCACACTTTTTTGCTTGACAGCCCGGCTCTCGAAGAGGGAGACAGAGAATTCTTTCGACGGGTTTCTGTAGATATGGATGATGTGGATGCTGCTATGGCTATTCATTATCTGTCGAAGTTCTTATATCTTTATTATGGCAAAAAGGTAATTATCCTTTTGGATGAATACGATACGCCCATGCAGGAAGCCTATGTGGACGGATATTCTCGCGAAGGCAACGAGCCAAGTGATTGCTTGCAAGCATTTGGCGACTGCCCGCGGGCTCATGGTTCGGAGAACCATGAGAGGGAAGAACTGGTGGGTTTTACCAGAAGTATGTTTAACTCCGCGTTCAAGACGAATCCCTGGCTGGAGCGTGCCATCATGACAGGTATTACAAGGGTAAGCAAAGAGTCGATTTTCTCAGATTTGAACAATCTGGAGGTAGTGACCACGACTTCCGATAAATATGCTACATCTTTCGGTTTTACGGAAGAGGAAGTATTTGCAGCATTGGAGGAATGCGGACTTGGTGAAAAAAAGGAAGAAGTTAAGAGATGGTACGATGGCTTTATCTTCGGAAGTCATAAGGATATTTACAATCCATGGTCTATCTTAAATTTTCTTGACAAAGGAACTATTTCTACCTACTGGGCGAATACCAGCTCCAACAGCCTGGTAAGCAAATTAATCCGGGAAGGAAACCGTAGGATAAAAGAAGAATTTGAGGCACTTCTGCGGGGAGAGACGATACGGACCCCGATTGATGAGCAGATTGTGTATAACCAGTTGGATGACAATGAGGAGGCTATCTGGAGCCTGCTTCTGGCAAGCGGCTACCTGAAGGTTCTTTCTTATGAAAGAGAGAATCTGATTGCAGAGGGAGAGGAAACCAATTACGAACTGGCACTGACCAATTACGAGGTGGAGCGTATGTTTGAAAAGATGGTGCGTAGCTGGTTTGCCGGAGTAAAGGGAGATTACAATGATTTTGTCAAGGCATTGCTGCTTGGAGACCTCAAGGCAATGAATGGCTATATGAACCGGGTTGCGCTCAACACCTTCAGCTACTTTGATGCCGGCAATAAACCGTCCGGGGAGGAACCGGAACGGTTTTATCACGGGTTTGTTCTGGGGCTGATGGTAGACCTGCGGGACAGATACTTTATTACCTCCAACCGGGAGAGCGGCTTTGGCAGATATGATGTGATGCTCGAGCCCAAAAGACCGGAAGAAAATGATGCCATTATTCTGGAATTCAAGGTGCATGATCCAGAGGACGAGGCATCGCTTAAGGACACCGTGCAGGCAGCTCTTGCACAGATAGAGGAGAAGCAGTATGCAGCGGAGCTGATTGCCCGCGGAATCCCAGCAGAGCGAATCCGTAGCTATGGCTTTGCATTTGAGGGGAAAAAGGTATGTATCGGTTAAATGAAACAGATGATTCGGGGATGCAGACAGTGAAAATCTACTTGCTTTTTTCAAAGAGAAAATAATCTTTTGGCTTTAGAAAGAAAATTTGAAAAAAGGTGTTGACAAATGAAACATCGAGTAGTATTATATCATATGTGTCTGGCAAACAGATAAGCGCGAGTGGCTCAGTTGGTGGAGCACGACCTTGCCAAGGTCGGGGTCGCGGGTTCGAGTCCCGTCTCGCGCTCTTCTTGTAACAAAAAGGACATCCGTGAGGATGTCCCTTTTTGTTACAAACGAGTCCTGCCGGACTCGTACGGTTCGAGGTCTTCGCTCCGCTTCGGTCGGTGCAAAGCCGATGTCCACCGGACATCGTGCACCGTCTTGCGCTCTTCTTATAACAAAAAGGACGTCCGTGAGGATGTCCTTTTTGTTAGTTTGCGCGCCATGGGCGCGCTCTAATGGGTGAAAGTCCCTAACACGCCCAGATA
>JBJEJC010000127.1:0-8824 GCA_051877675.1 Roseburia sp.
TTGCTGACGCAACCCGCCGCAGGCGGAGAATCCTGCGGAGCAGGATTCTTTTTTAATGGGAAAATACGATTTTACATAAATGTTACAAAATTTTACATAAGATGCGTGGTAGAAGGTCGAGCGACTATGTTAGAATGGCAAAGCCAGTGGAGAAAATTGGCATTCAAACAGGCTGGGCAGATTTTTATACAGATAAATAAGGAGGAAAAAAGCAAAATGTTAAAAAGATCAAAAAAACGAATCTGGACATTTCTGTTGGCAGCATTTATGCTGGTGTTTACCGTGGCAGCGGATATCATGACACCGACATCGGTATATGCGACGGAAATTCCCGATGAAGCTATTCCGGAGGAAAGTGTGCGGACAGATGCTCCATACACGTATACTCCGGTGTCGTCTGTAGATGAAATTACCGCAGGCGGTAATTTTGTATTAATTGCGCAGAATGACACAGCGTATTATGCGCTGGGGACTACGGTTGCAAGCAAAATAGATGCAACGGCAATTACTGTTGCAGACGGCACAATAACGGGAAGCAGCATTCCGGTGTGGACGATTGCTGCTATACCGGATGCAGAGGACAAGGAAGTAAGCCTGTTCAATGGAACAAAATATCTGAAATATTCCAGCAGTACGAACTTTTCCAGTGCAGACGCTGCATATGCATGGAATGTCACATCGGAATCCACAGGAACATTCCGGTTTGGTCCTACAACGGCAACGTCACCAAGAGCAATTGCATATGATGCGGCTAACACGAGATTCGGGGCGTATGCCACATCTAATAGCGCGTATGTATTTGATCTTCTGGTATATAAGACCACTGCCCCTGCAGGCAGTGGCAGCACTGGTAGTGGAAGCGACGGCGGCGATGCCACAACCGCCACAGAGGCAGATATTGCCACGGTAAGGGCAGCCTCCAGCGGGAATTTTACCGTTACCGGTACTGTTATTTCCATCGATGGGAAAAATGTTGCAGTGCAGGATGCCACTGGTGGAATAAATCTTTTCTGTAAGAATGCAGCCTCCGATTTAAGTCTTGGCGATGAAATCAAGGCAACCGGAGCCAGAGGAAGCTATAATGGTCTGGAACAGCTGAGCAGCGTGACTTATACCAAAACCGGAGGGACAAATACACTTCCGGCTGCAACAAAAACGATTGCGGAGATCAATGCGGATGCATCGGCAGGGGCATTAGAAAGCACCCGTGTCTATATTGAGAATGCTGTAATCGGAGCAATTAATACCAGTGGTTATACGACCCTGACACAGGAAGAAGAAACCATCAATGTATACAAGATACCGGAGCTTTCCGGCATTACGGCGGGCGCGACCGTGAGCCTGTATGCTGTTGTTTCGGATTATAACGGCTATCAGCTTCTCGTTGCGTCAGCAGAGGATGTCACAAAAATTTCTGATCCGGTCACCGGAGACGATGCCGAAGACGATGCCGGTGATGACATCGGAGATGGCACATTAGAGAGCGGCAGCTATGTCATCTGGGCACCTGCTTATAACAAAGCGTTGTCCAGTGTATACAGCGGTTACTATAATAGTGGCGTAGATGTCACAGCAAGCGGCTCCCAGCTGACTGGCTATGGAAATACGGAAGTCTGGACAGTAACGAAAAATGAGGATGACACCTACTATATCTCCTTTTGCGGAAAGAACCTTGCCATGGCAGCAAGCTTCAGCAGCATGACGCTTGGCGAGGCAAATGATAAGTGGGTTTTGGAGGATGCCGGAAACGGCTGCTATTATGTAAAGAACGCAGGTCGCAGCTGTTATATCGAGTGGTATGCGGCTAATTCATACTGGAGCGGTTATAGTTATATCAATGCCGGAAGTGAAGGGATGTTTGCGCTGAAATTTATACCGGCAGTAAAAGGCTATGATACGGATTCTTCCGTGGAGGAGACAGTTGCACAGTGGGGCGGTGGTGGACCATATGATGCCACTGCAAATGCGACGGTGGTTCCTGGTGATAAATATGTGGTAGGTGATATGCAGGATACTGTGGCAGCGTTTACGGTACAGGCAAACGGAGCAGCAGGACAGCCCTACCAGTCAAGTGTCAGCTCAACTACTGGCGGTACCAATTATTACATGGGCGGTGCCAATATCGGGAAAGCGGCTGGGGACTATATGCAGTTTGCCTTAAGTACCGCGGGCTATGGAGACATGAAATTGTCCTTTCGTATCCGTTCTACAAATGCGGCACCCGGTTCCTTCCAGTTACAGTACTCCACCGATAACGGTGCAAGCTTCAAGAATTTTGCCACAGGAGAATATTCCTACGAATATACCCAGTATACCAGTGACGGAAGCACACCGGTTTCCGGAAAGATTACAGACGGTGTTGCAAAGCCGTCCAAGGCGGCAACCTATTATGTGACCCATACCTTTGATGTACCTGCGGGGGCAGACAATGCAGAGAATCTTATAATCCGCCTTGTGGCAGGGACAGACCGTGCAGACGGAAAGAGTGGTTCGGTCAGCGGAAATGTCCGCATCGATTCCGTCGTTTTATCCGGAAGCCCGATTGTGGATGACAGTATTACCGGTTATGTGACGGTTGTACCGGACGGAAAAGACGAGGATCAGGCAGCAGGAACAGAGCTGACCATGTCGTCTGCGACAGAGGGAGCGGTAATCTCCTATCGTTTTGTGGATGCGTCCGGGAACGGGGAGTGGAAGACCTATGATGATGCAAATAAACCTGCCTTACCAGCTACGTTACCGGCGATTCTTGAGGTAAAGGCAGCAAGCACAGGCAGAGCAGACAGTATTACACGCATATTGACGTATGCTGCAGGTTCGGTGGCACCGGTTAAGATGACCCCGAATGGCGGTGGCGTTTATATTGCAGGAGATACGGCAAAAGTGACACTTTCCTGTGACACGCAGGGTGCCACAATCTATTACAGATTAAACGATACGGAAGAGTATACAGAATACGCAGAACCAATTGTGTTAAATAAGGGCTTTGGAAAGCTGACCGTACAGGCATATGCCATAAAAGAAGGCTTTAAGGACAGTGCGGTTGTTACGCGTAATTTTACTGAGAGAAGCAGTGATACATATCATATTTATTTTGGACAGCTGCATTCCCATACCAGCTATTCCGATGGTGCGGGCTCTGCACAGGATGCCTATGAGCACGGAACCAAGGTCAAGAATCTGGACTTCCTGGCAGTGACGGACCACTCCAATTCCTTTGACAATGCGGACAGCGCGTCACTGGCAGACGGCTCTATGAGTTCTGAGTGGGTAGAGGGACACGAGCTTGCAAAGCAGTACACAACAGATGAGTTCGTAGGTCTGTTTGGATTTGAAATGACCTGGTCTAATGGGCTTGGGCATATCAATACCTTTAATACACCCGGATTCCAGAGCCGTACACAGAAGGAATACAGTACCTATGCAACGGCGTTGCAGAATTATTATGCGACGTTGAAGACAGATGCAAATTCAATCAGCCAGTTCAACCATCCGGGAACGACATTTGGTGATTTCAGTGATTTCGCATATTATGACGAGGAAATCGACCAGCTGATTACGCTTATTGAGGTTGGAAACGGAGAGGGTGCAATCGGTTCCACCGGTTATTTCCCGTCCTATGAGTATTATACACGTGCACTGGATAAAGGCTGGCATGTGGCGCCTACCAATAACCAGGATAACCACAAGGGACTCTGGGGAGATGCGAATACGGCACGAAGTGTTGTTTTGGCAGACAGCCTTTCCGAGGAAGACATCTATGATGCCATGAGAAATTACCGTGTGTATGCAACAGAGGATAATGATCTTTCTATTACATATACGCTGGATGGCAATATTATGGGAAGCATCCTTGAAAAGAGCGATGTGGGCGACAAGGTTAATTTGAATGTGGAGTTGTCCGACCCGACAGACAGTGCAATCGGTAAGGTGGAGGTTATTGTAAACGGTGGTTTAAGCATTGCAGCCCAGAGCGTGGCTGGCAACGCAGAGACAGTAAACTTTGAAGTGCCTTCCGATTATTCCTACTATTATATCCGTGTGACAGAGGCGGACGGAGATATCGCAGTCACAGCTCCGGTATGGGTTGGAGAGGTGGAGGCAGTTGGAATTTCCGGTCTGTCTACAGATACTACACTTCCGATTCAGAATAAGGCGCTGGATTTGACTCTGGAATTGTACAATAACGAGAAAAAAGATTTAAACATTGAAAGCATTGTATTTACCATTGATGATGAAGTAATCCATACGGCGGATCTTACCAATTTGACAAAGGTAGGAAAAGAGGACACGGCATCTTATACATTCTCCTATACCTATGACGGATTGGGACAGACAAATATTTATGCGACTGTCACTGCCAATATGGACGGAGTGGAAAAGATATACAAAGAAGTATTAAAGCTGAATTATGTATCTCCGCAGATGGTCAGCAGGGTTATTGTAGACGGAAGCCATTACAATGATTATGTGACCGGTTATTACGGCGGTAATATGAGCAACTTTATCAGTATTGCAGCAGACAGCATGGTAGAGGTTCAGGTAGTAAAGGATACCATTACCGATGAGATGCTTGCAGACTGCAGTCTGCTTGTGATTTCTGCACCGGCAAGAAATAAGGGAACTGCAAATGCCGGAGAATATGTGGCAAGCTCTTTTGATGATACATTTATCGCTACGGTTAAGAAATACGTGGAGAACGGTGGAAATGTAATAGTATGTGGTCTTGCCGATTATCAGGATACCAAGTCGGCAAATGCTGACAATCATACGGCGGCACAGATAAATAAGCTTTTAGCAGGCATTGGTGCAACACTTCGGATCAACGATGACGAGGCGGTGGATGATGTGAGCAACGGTGGGCAGAACTACCGTCTGTATCCGGCGACCTTTAATCCGGATTCCAGATGGACGGAGGGTATTGTTGACGGTCAGACCTACAGTCAGTACAGTGGATGCACAATTGACATTACGAATGCTTCTGCAAACAATGTGGTAAAAGAGGCAGAGTGGATTGTAAGAGGCTTTGATAGTACGTATTCGATTGACAGCGATAAGGATGGTATCGGTGGAGTAGAAAAGGGAAATGCCGTCTTTCTTGCATCACAGGATACCGTATACGGTGGAAGCATTTTTGCAGCCGGCGGTGTGTTCTTATCTGATTTTGAGGTAAAGGCGGAACTGGATAATATCTGGGATTTACCGTATGCAAACCGCACGATTGCAGAAAATATATTGGACAGTATTAAAGTGGAACTTCCGCTTAGTACGATTTCCCAGATGCGTGCGGGAGACTACAAAGATATATTCCGGATTCAGGGATATGCGACCTCCAGCCGTAAGGAAGGAAATGCATTTTTCGATGCCATGTATATTCAGGATGATACTGCAGGTGTTACCGTGTTCCCAATCGCAGAGGACGGTCTTGCTCTTGGTACAAAGCTGGAGATTGTAGGATATGTAGATCAGTATCAGGGTGATAAGGAAATTCAGGTAATGTCCTACAGGATTCTGGACGAGGAACCGAAAATCATTGCTCCGACAAAGATGACGGCAGCAGATGCCATGAATTATGAAAAATCCGGCGGTAAGCTGGTTCAGATTCAGGGTAAGGTTACAGATGTGCTCTACGATGCAGCGGGAACCGGTGTGTCCCAGTTCTGGCTGGACGACGGAAGCGGAACGGCTGGAAATGTGTTTATCGACGGCTATATTTTGTCTTCCACCACCGGAAAGAATGAACTGGCATCCGTTGTGAAGAAGGGGGCAACGGTTTCTGCAGTGGGACTGGTATATGCGCATCCGGAAGGAAGCTCCGATGTACCGGTAACCTGTCTGCGTGTACGTGACTGTGACGAAATCGTATTGGTTGCAGAGGCTTCGGAAGAGCCGGATGACGAAGACGATTCAGAAACAGAAGACAGCTCAGAAACAGAAGACGACTCAGAGACAGAAGATGATTCGGAAACAGAGGACAATTCGGAAACAGAAGATGATTCGGAAACAGAGGACGACTCAGAAACAAAAGACGACTCAGACAGCGGAGACAATTCGGGTAACGGAACGAATCAAAACGATGGACAGAATTCAACTACAGTGAATGTCAACGGGACAGACGGCTGGGAGACGGTAAAGGATAAGCTGGGTGCTATGGCTCAGGGAGGCGTTGTTACCGTGAACCTGTCAGCTTCTACTACAGTACCTGGAGATGTTATTGCAGCGATGAAGGGGAAAAATGTAAACCTGGTGCTTAATATGTCAAATGGCATTCGCTGGACGATCAACGGAATGGATGTTAAGGCAGACCAGATTGGCGATATCGATCTGGGGGTTGTCCTGAATTCCGGCAATATCCCAACGGAACTGGTACGTAAGCTCACGGGAGATAAGACGAGTATTCAGCTTCATTTGAATTATGACGGTGAATTTGGATTTGAGGCAGTTCTGACGATTAATGTGGGAAAAGAGAACGCAGGACGGTATGCGAAACTGTATTATTACAATGCAGCAGAAGGAAAGATGGAATATCAGACCGTTGGCAGAATTGCTGCAAATGGAGATGTATCTCTGCGGTTCTCCCATGCATCGGATTACCTTATTATCCTTGACGACGTTTCCGTTGCAGACACAGGGGACCATGCACCGCATGCACAGGGAATCCTGCTGCTTCTGGCGGGTATGCTGCTTCTGGCTGCCGGTTGCCGGAAGAAGTTGTCTGTAAGATAAAGGATGAAAAAAATGAATTTGAAAAAAAGCAAAATCAGCAGCCTGGTGCTTATCGCACTGGCTGCGATTGCTTTCTTGGCAATGATTTATTATGCAAATTATGACAGACCGACCTATCAGAGCAGTAATACAGCCGGGACGGATTACGAAGTCGGAAGGGTGCTGCGTGTTCTGGAGGACAATGTTGTTGTGGATGAGACAACGGAAGGGCTGTGGCGTGGCAGTATAACTCTGGAAGTGGAGATTCTTTCCGGACGGTATCGGGGAGAGAATGCTGTTGTGGAAAATTATTTCAGTGCCATGTATAACGTCAGGGTGACAGAGGGAGATAAGGTTTCCATACGAATTGATACGACAGGGGAAGGGGAATATCAGGTTTCTGTTTATAACTACTACCGGGTTCCGCAGTTGATAGGATGTCTTGTGGTATTTGTCCTGCTTTTGATTGTCATCGGTGGGAAAAAGGGTGCAAAATCGGTGGCGGGACTGGCATTTACCATGGTATGCATGATTTGGATTCTGCTGCCCTTATCCCTGAAAGGCTTTCCGCCGTTACTTGTTACCATCCTGCTGATTTTAGTCTGCAACTTTGTGTGCTTCTTCCTGATTGACGGGATACAGACGAAAACGGTGGTGGCTGCTGTCGGCAGCGTCTGCGGTGTACTGGCGGGTGCGGTATTTGCGCTGATTGCCCAGGCTGTAATGTCTGTTACGACCTATCAGATGGATGAGGCAGAGGTGCTGCTTCTGATTACCACAACGACACAGCTCAAGGTCAGGGATCTGTTCCTCTGTGGCATTCTCATTGCCTGCATGGGAGCTGTCATGGATGTTTCCATGAGTATTGCTTCAGCAATCGCAGAGATTCATCAGGTAGATCCGCGGATGGATGCAAAAGGCTTGTTCCGTTCGGGGATGAACATCGGAAGAGATGCGATGGGAACCATGTCAAATACCCTGATTCTGGCGTTTGCGGGGAGCTCGTTTAATATGATGCTTATGATATATTCCTATGATGTGAGCTTCCAGCAGTTGATGAATACGGACTTCCTTGCAATAGAAGTCATTCAGTGTATTGCGGGAAGTGTGGGAATTGTATGTACAGTTCCAATTGTTGCATTTATTGCAGCAGAGATATTCGGAAGAAGAACTGTCCGTAAAAAGAAATAGATTGACAAGAAAACGGCTGTCGCACAACATCGTGTAATTTTGTGCGGCAGCCGTTTTTGCTCAGTCGTTTTCAACCAGAAATTCCAGAAACTTCGCTCCCATTTCCGTGCGGGAGGAGTTGACAAATATTCCCACGCAGCAGGAGCCTGTGTAGTAATTGTGGTCAGCAAGCCACTGGTTGTGCGGAAATTCGATGGCACAGGGATAGGGGGCTGTCTCACCGTCTGATGTGCTATAGATCAGTTGGTCTGCATACTGTTCCAGGATATCCGCAGGAAGCACGGTGGAAAGGTCTAACAGGGCGCCTTGATTCAGATAGTCCATGTAAACGCTCCCATTTCCCATAAAAATATCCGTGCTGCCGCTGGCAATCTGAACTCCCATAACCTCCAGATCGGTATAGGTTCCCATATTTGTGGAGCCTTCCGGGAAATATGGGGTCGAAAGAAACTCAACATCATATTCATTGCTGTCAATATCCACGTAATCCAGAAACTGATCAAAGGGTGCGGTGTCGGCATACTCATAGCCATTGGAGTTAATCATGATCAAGGTCAGCACCGGGTCGCGGTAGGTCACGTAATGGTGGATTAACGATATGGCAGCAGCCAGAAGCAGTATTGTGACAAGAATTTTCCAACGGTAGTAATCCCAGATATACTGCAGCTTGGATTTCGGTGGAAGTGCTTTAAAATCAGTCTTTTTTTCCATAGGAATGCCCCTCGTAAGTGAAAGTATTGATAAAACCTGAATGCAAATTAACGATAGAACCAGCATAGCACAGCCGGACCGGACTGAAAAGAAAGAAAATGTGAAAAAAATCTAAAAAATTAGGAAAGCGCTTGAAACTCAAGGCTTTCCTTTAAAAAAAAATAAAGCGGGTGATGGGAATCGAACCCACGTATCCAGCTTGGAAGGCTGGTGTTCT
>JBJEJC010000128.1:0-41141 GCA_051877675.1 Roseburia sp.
AATAAGATGGGGGAGGCGGCAGAGAGGAAGGATGCATTTTCCTCCTTTATGAATCTGGCATCGTTGCAGGCTATGTTCGATGACATTGCCCGTGAGGTGGCGATTGGTGAATACCGTGTTATGGATTCCTACAGCCCGGTGATGCTTGCGGACAATGCTGCTGCATACGATGATGCACTTCACAGATATCTTCTGGAATATCAGAAAGCGGGGATTGTTCCGAAGCATTATTCCAATGTGGAAGAATTTGCAGAAGACTATCTGAAATAAATGGGTGTATATGAAACGATGCATTGGGGGCTTTGGGGGATATAATGTTACAAAATAGAACACCTGCATTTTATTACCAAAGATAAAAATCAAGCCACGTCATTTGTCTATGTGGACAAGAATGCTGAGGCTGGTGTGAAGATTATTAAGGAATTGAAAGATCCAAACAACACGCATAAATATACGATGAAAACTGCAATTAAAGAAATTGCACGAAGGCTGCAAGCCGCTGGGATTAAATTTGAGATGAACCAGTATATTTTCAACTTGTTTAATAAAGTATATGGTATTAAAGAAAATGAAAGATACTGCTATATTCATAAACAGTATGCCCAGCCATCATACACGTATTCGATGCAGGCTATAGAATTGATTGTTGGAGAGATTCAAAAAGATCCCGATAATATTGTGAAAAAGTTAAAAAATGCAAAAAAATAAGCTGACCCCAGGGGCAAAGGAATTCTTGGTATACACCTACTCCCATTCGGGAACCCAGCCTTATCCATCACGAGTTAGCTTATTTATAGTATAGCATATGTAAATGGAAAGTCAATATACCGGAAATGTCAATATTCCGGAAAATGGTTGACAACACCCATTGACCTGTGCTAATATCATACACAATTTAAATCCAAAAGGGAAGGAGACGCAAAAATGAGAGCAAGCCGGAACTTAAAACTTCATAAAGCAGTCAAGTCGGTGGCATACGCGGTGATGGCACTCATTCTTTACGTGCATTCTATTTTGGAAATGAAATACAGGTACAGGCTGCAGACATAGATCAGGAAAAGTGAAATTTTGAAACATGAATTCATGAAGCGGTGTTTGTAGGAATACAGACATCGCTTTTTTGTCTTCTTTTGTTATGTTTACAGTCTTACCGGAAAAGAGGAGGAAGAATTGTGATACTGGAAGAATTTGACGAGAATCAGCATGCGGTGATTGACCCGGCAATGGTTGTGGAAAAGGTGGATGGCGTGCCCAAAATAGCGGTGACTTGCTACTCCCGCGTCACCTTTGGGCGGCTGGTGGAGACCATGGGTGCGGAGGTGATTGCCCGGACAAGCACTGCGAATATGGAGGTATTCCTTTATCGGGCGGTCTACAAAAACACGGAAATCGCATTGTTCATGATACCGGTAGGCGCAGCGGCAAGTGTGGGAATTCTGGAGGATATTTTTGCCATGGGAGTGGAGAAGGTTGTTGTGTTTGGAACCTGTGGTGTGCTGGATGCTTCGATTGAAAACTGCGGGATTATTATTCCCAATCGTGCGGTAAGGGACGAGGGCACCAGTTTCCATTATGCACCGCCGGCAGATGAGATTGTGGTGAATCCGAAATATATCAGGGAGTTTACGGCTTTTTTAGACGGGATTTGCTGTAATTATACCATTGGAAAGGCATGGACGACAGATGCGGCTTACCGGGAGACCAGGGAGAAGGTGGAACGCAGAAAGGCTACTGGGTGTATCTGTGTAGACATGGAGTGTTCTGCCAATGCCGCGGTTGCGGCATTTCGCGGAAAGGAACTGTTTCAGTTCTTTTATGCGGCGGATAATCTGGATGCGGAGGAATGGGAGGCAAGGGGACTTGGAAATCATTCCAATCTGTCCGAGAAAGATCGGATTGCAATACTGGCAATGGAATTTGCACATATCATAGCTTAGAGGAGGGAAAGAAAACGTTATGGAAGAAATCATTTTAGTAAGACCGACCTTGGAATACGGGGAGGATATCTGGCAGTTTCGGCAGGAAATTGCCCAGGCGGGCGATGCGGACAGCTTTGCGGGGTGCAGTGGACTCGAGAAGGAAGAATCGGTAGAAGCGTGGATAAAAAGAATAGAAGAACGGGAGAGGCAGGAGACCTGTCCGGCGGACCGGACACCCTCTAATGTCTATCTTGCCCTGCGCAAATCGGATAACCGGATTGTGGGAATCATCGATCTGAGACATCACATTGAACATCCGGTGTTAAAACTCTGGGGCGGGCATATCGGGTACTCCGTCCGTCCAAGTGAGCGGGGAAAGGGTTATGCGAAGGAGATGCTGCGGCTTAATCTGGAGAATGCAAGGGCGCTTGGTATTCCGAAGGTGATGATTACCTGCGATGAGGATAACGCTGCCAGTGAAAAAACGATTCTTGCAAACGGCGGTGTCTATGAGAAAACCGTCTGTGTGGAAGGACAAAACATCAAGCGCTACTGGATTACATTGTAAAAGGAGTGGAATGACATGATTTTCAGGGAACAAAATATTGAAATGGGAGATTTTACGCTGACCCTGCGCAGCGCCAGGGCGGAGGACTCGGAACAGCTGATTGCATATTTAAAGAAGACGGCAGAGGAGACACCGTATCTGATTCGTGAGCCGGAGGAGATTGGAATTACGCCGGAGCAGGAGAAAGCGTTTATAGAGGCAAAGGAAGCGGCACCCGGGGAGCTGATGCTTCTTGCTTTTGTGGAGGGACGGCATGTCGGAAACTGCTCCATTTCTGCCATGGGGGATTATCTCCGTTACCGGCACCGGTGTAGCACTGCCATCGCACTGTATCAGGAGTATTGCGGAAAAGGCATCGGAACGAAGCTAATGGAGACAGCGCTTGCTGCGGCAAGGGAGATGGGCTATGAACAGGCGGAGCTGGAGGTCGTTTCCTCTAACCGCAATGCCATTGCACTCTATGAGAAGCTGGGCTTTCAGAGATACGGCACATTCCCGGATAATATGAAGTATCAGGACGGTCGTTACGAGGACTGCGACTGGATGATGAAGAAGCTTTGAACATACCTGTGGTTTCCCATAGGAGCAGAAACATTACGATTTCGCATGATAGTATGTCGAAATGTACTTTGACACTAATCGCCGTAAGGCGATATAGTGAAATAAGACAAAGATGTCTGTTGCAGTGCAACGGGCATTTTTTCTTATATATCCAATAGGGAGGAACCATAGATGAAATTAAAGGACACAGGGCTTACTGCCCAGGACATCAAGGACAAAGTAAACAAGTACATGATCGAGACCTATGAGAGATTTGACTTTCTTGCAGAGACAGCCAAAGATCAGTACATTTATGATGAGAACGGGGAAGAATATCTGGACTTCTACGCAGGAATCGCCGTAAACTCCGCCGGTAACTGCAACGAGAAGGTAGTGGCAGCAGTATGTGACCAGGTGAAGGACATCATGCATACCTTTAACTATCCGTACACCATTCCCCAGGCACTTCTGGCAGAGAAAATCTGCACCACCATCGGTATGGACAAGATCTTTTTCCAGAACTCCGGTACCGAGGCGAATGAGGCCATGATTAAGATGGCACGTAAGTACGGCATAGAGAAATACGGTCCCAACAAATATCATATCGTAACCGCAAAGATGGGCTTCCATGGAAGAACCTTCGGCGCCATGTCTGCGACCGGTCAGCCGGGAAATGGATGCCAGATTGGATTCGGACCGATGACCTACGGCTTCTCTTATGCACCCTACAATGATTTACAGGCATTTAAGGATGCATGTACGGAAAATACCATTGCAATCATGGTAGAACCGGTACAGGGCGAAGGCGGTGTGCATCCGGCAACCATGGAATTCATGAAAGGTCTGCGGGAGTTCTGTGATGAGAAGGGAATGCTGCTTTTGATCGACGAGGTACAGACCGGCTGGTGCAGAACCGGTCAGGTTATGAGCTATATGCATTACGGAATCAAGCCGGATATCGTTTCCATGGCAAAAGCATTGGGCGGTGGTATGCCAATCGGTGCAATCTGTGCTTCCGCGGAAGTGGCAAAGGCTTTCACTCCGGGTTCTCATGGGACTACATTCGGAGGACACCCGGTAAGCTGTGCGGCTGCACTTGCTGAGGTAAATGAGCTGCTTGACCGTGATCTGGCCGGAAACGCAGAGAAGATGGGCGCATATTTCATGGAGAAGTTAAGAACCGTTCCTCATGTGAAGGAAGTGCGCGGACAGGGCTTGCTTGTCGGTGTTGAATTTGATGATACGATTTCCGGTGTGGATGTGAAACATGAGTGTCTGCATCGCCACCTGCTGATTACCGCAATCGGCGCTCATATTATTCGTATGATTCCGCCGCTTATCATTACGGAAGCAGACTGTGACAAGGCTGTGGAAATTATCCGTGCATCGGTAGAAGCATTAGCATAACGCATTCGTTCATAAGAAAAACACAGTGGCACAGTAGATTTTGATTACTGTGCCATGTTTTATCCAATATCATGGAAAGGTAAGGTTAAATCAGAATGAATCCATTTACATTTTCAATTCCGCAGAATATCATCGTGGGACGCGGCTCCATGGCAAAGCTTCCGGAGGTGGCGGGCAAGCTGGGTGGCAGCCATGCCATGATTATATCCGGTCCGACGTTAAATAAGCTTGGCCTTGTGGATAAGATTGCGGATTACTTAAAAGAAGCGGGGATAAAAGCAGATCGCTTTACTGAGATTGAAGCGAATCCCAGTGTGACGACAGTGGAAAAGGCAACCGAGCAGTATCAGGCATCCGGTGCGGATTTCATCGTGGCATTTGGCGGCGGGTCTCCCATGGATGTGGCAAAGGCAGTGGCGGTTGTGGCGAAATATGGCGGAAGCATCACCGAGTATGAGGGGGCGCATAAGGTTCCCGGAAAGATTATTCCCATGATTGCGATTCCGACTACAGCAGGAACCGGCTCTGAGGTTACCGCATTCTCCGTCATTACCGATCATAGCAGAAATTATAAGCTGACCGTATTCAGCTATGAACTGATTCCTTCCTATGCAATCTTAGATGCCGACCTGATTATGACGGCACCGCCTTCCGTGGCAGCGGCCTGTGGTATGGATGCGTTCATCCATGCGGAGGAGGCTTATGTGTCCACAGATGCATCTCCGTTCTCGGATGCCATGGCAGAGAAGGCAATGGAGTTAATTGGCGGCAATATCCGCCGCTTTGTGGCAAACCGTGGTGATGTGGAAGCAGCGGAAGCCATGATGGTGGGCTCCCTGTTTGCAGGAATCGCATTTTCCTGGGCAAGACTTGGAAATGTCCATGCGATGAGCCATCCGGTCAGTGCATATTTTGATGTACCCCACGGAGTGGCAAATGCAATTCTTTTACCGACTATCGTAGAGTATAATGCTCTGGCGGATCATGGAAAGTATTTTAAAATTTATAACTATATCAGCCAGTGTCCGCTGACGAAAGAGGAATTTGTTCCGGAGATGCTGGCGGAGGAAATCCGCGATTTAAACGTGGCATTGGGAATCCCGGCTACTCTTCGGGAAGCGGGAGTGACAGAGGATAAGTTTGAGGCGATGGCAGAGGATGCCATGAAGAGCGGGAACATTGCGGTGAATCCGAGACGCTCCGTGAAGAAAGATATCATAGCATTGTATGAGAAAGCGTTCTAAATGGTAAGTGTGGCAATCTCCTCAAAGGAAATCGCAGACTGGCGGAACGAAGCAAGCAGGAAACCATCGGTTTCCTGCTTTTTGGTGTGTGCAGAAGCTACTGCTGTGTCCGGTTTCTGCAGCGCCGCGACGGATACCTTCCATGCCATTCCGCATCCAGCGGAAAGCTCGCGTGGAATGGGAATCAGTCTTCCGGGAAGTCCATGTTCGTGGCAGTAGTTTTCAAAGGCGATGGCGTCTGCAGTGGTATAGAAGGTGAATACATAGCAGGGTTCTTTTGCACGCATAATATATGCTCCGTTTCCGGCTCATTAAGCCTTAAAAATAATTGTGGACTCGGCACCGTTTACCGTGGTTTCGTAGGTCTTTCCTTCATGTGCCAGCATTTTTTCGATATTTGTCCGGGTGTGCGCTTCATCGCATACAACGCGGATGGTGCTTCCGGCGTGGTCGTCCATGGCATCCATGGTCAGCATGACAGGCTCCGGACAGGAAAGTCCGCGGACATCGACATCAATATATTCCATAATGAACTCCTTTCATTTCCGTTTCTGGGTGGCTCCGATTAAGAATAACACCACAATACAGCAGAGAAGAACAATTTTTCCGGCGAGGGAAGGTCCTCCTGCGGAGGCAGCTTCTGTCTCTGTAGCAGCCTTTGCAGCAGCACTTGCGAGACCGAAGTTATGCGCAAATGCGGCACCGATGAGCATACCAAGGAAGGTGATTCCGCTGTCGGAGGAACCCTGACCGGTAAGAATCAACTGACGGAGCGGGCAGCCTCCGGCAAGAACAGCGGCGAAGCCGACTACGTACATACCAAGAAGGTTCCACAGATGCTCGGCATGGGCGATGGGCTGTCCGGTGAAGCCTGCATGGAAATTTCCGGTCACCAGATTATAAACCAGCATTGCTGCGAATAAGCCGCCGATAATGCAGAGCAGGGAAAAATCCTTAAGCAGAATTACGTCACGGATGCTTCCTGCAAAGCAGACACGGTTTTTCTGGGCAAGCGCGCCGAAAATCAAAGCGACAATCAGAGCAACCAGAACCGGTGCGTGCATACTGCCCGGACCGGTTTCACTTGCAGCAAAAGCACCTGTGGTCACACCGATAATCAGTAATACAACAAGAACAACCGGAATGACGTATCCGTTTGCTTTTTTGGTTTCATAAGTACGTCCCAGGCTGTAGCCCCTCTTTAAGAAGAAGGAGCCGGTGGCAACACCTCCGACAAAGCCGATTAAGGCAATGTAAGCATTGAGGTCTCCGGCTGCCATACGGATAATCATACGCAGCGGGCAGCCTAAGAATACCAAAGCACCCAGCATCATGATAAAGCCGAGGATAAAGCGGATGAAGGGCGCAGAGCCTGCGGTGGACTTATATTCCTTTGTAATCAGGGAAATAAGAAAAGACCCGGCCACAAAGCCCACAATTTCCGGGCGGTAGTACTGGACAACTCCGGCGGAATGCAGCTTCAGCGCACCGGCTGTGTCACGGATAAAGCAGGCAACACAGATTGCCATGTTTTTAGGATTTCCCATAACGGCAAGAAGAATCGCCAGAAGACCGAAAACAACGCCGGAAAGGGCGAGTTTCCATTTGGTGTCAAGTAGTTTCATAATCATAAATCTCCTTTGTTATTTTTGTTTGTCGCGACAGAAAAAGGCGCAGTCTGTTCCTCGACTGCGTCTTTGCATGGAAATAATATAGCATAGGTCCGGCGATAAATAAAATATCAAAATTACAATTTTGCCATTCCGATTTGGAATGAGCAGGAGGGGACATAAAAGAACGGAATGAACAAAGCAATGGAATTGTTGTAAAATAAAAGGCAATGAATGCGGAAAGAAAAGAGGTTGATTTTATGAAAAAAGTGATGGTAGACGCCATGGGAGATACCTGCCCGATTCCCGTCGTAAAGACCAAAAATGCCATAAAGGCACTGACAGAGCCGGGAACGGTGGAGGTCTATGTGGATAATGAGATTGCGGTTCAGAATCTGGTGAAGATGGCGAATTTGAAGAAATATCCGGTAAGCTCGGAGAAGCTTCAGGACGGAAAGTACCGGGTGGAGATGGAAATACCGATGGCAGGGGAGTCTGCGCCGGAGGACGGGGAGGCTGCCGGGGAAGCCGCCGCTTTGGAGACCTGCATACCGGATGCCCGCAGGAAGGATTTTGTGGCAGTGATTTCCTCCAATGAGATGGGAGTGGGAGAGCCGGAGCTTGGCAAAACACTGCTGAAGGCATTCCTCTATGCCTTATCCCAGCAGGAGGAGCTGCCCTCTGCGATTCTGTTTTATAACAGCGGTATTTTCTTAACCTGTGAGGATTCGCCTGCCATCGAGGATTTGAAGTCCATGGAAGCCCAGGGAGTAGAAATCTTAAGCTGCGGAACCTGCCTCAATTACTACGGAATGACGGAAAAGCTGCAGGTGGGCAGTGTGACAAATATGTATACAATTGTAGAAAAAATGTCCCAGGCAGAACGGCTGGTAAAACCCTAGGAGTAATGGATGGAGAATCGAAATAGCTGGTATCGCAGGATACCGAAAATGGATGAACTGCTTTTAAATGAATGGGCGGTTGAAGCGGTCTGCATATATGGGAGAACCGCGGTTATGGAAACAGCCAGGGAGGAACTGGATCTGCTGCGTGGGGAGATTCCCGCGATGGAGACACCGGAGGAGCTTCAGATCAGGCTGGCGGAACTGCCGGGAAAAGTGCAGGAACGGTTAGAACAGAAGGAGGAACGCCATTTTAAGCGGGTATACAATGCCACAGGCGTAATCCTGCACACCAATCTGGGGCGTGCGCCCATGGAGGAAGCCTTCCTTGCGCCCGTGCTGGAGCGGCTCTGCGGGTACTCCAACCTGGAATATGACCTGGAAACCGGACACCGGGGAGAGCGGTATGCCCATTTTGAGCGCCTCATCTGTGAGGTTACCGGGGCAGAGGCTGCGCTGGTGGTAAACAATAATGCGGCAGCCGTATTGCTGATGCTGAGTGCAGTGGGAAATATGGATTCCGGGGCAGCAGATTGCGGCGACGGGCAGGAATGCCGGAGAGAGGTCATTGTGTCCCGGGGAGAACAGATTGAGATTGGCGGCAAATTCCGTATCCCGGATATTATGGACCAGAGCGGCTGCAAAAGAGTGGAGGTGGGAACCACGAATAAAACCCGCCTTTCCGATTATGCCGGTGCGGTAAGCCCACATACGGCGGCGCTATTAAAGGTTCACACCAGCAATTTCCGTATTGAGGGTTTTACGGAAAGTGTGTCCAGGGAGGAGCTGGTGACGCTGGGAAGAGAAAAAGGAATCCCGGTGATCGAGGATTTGGGAAGCGGTGTCCTGGTTGACCTTTCCCGTTATGGGATGAAAAAAGAGCCTACGGTGATGGATTCCCTCCGCGCAGGGGTGGATCTGGTTTCCTTTAGCGGAGACAAGCTTTTGGGCGGACCCCAGGCGGGGATTATCGTCGGCAGAAAGAAGTGGGTGGAAGCCTGCAAAAAGCATCCGCTCACAAGAGCTATGCGAATCGATAAGTTTACGGCAGCATATCTGGAGGAATTATTTTTCTGCTACCGGGATTTGGAGCGCGCCACGGAGAAAATTCCGGTGCTCCGTATGCTGACGGAATCCATCGGGACGCTGCAGCAGCGCGCCGAGGTGCTGTGCGGACTGCTTGGGAAGCTTATGGCGGCCGGGTATGCGGTTTCTGTGACAGCGTGTGAGAGTACTGCCGGGGGCGGTTCTCTGCCCGGGGAAGTGTTGGAGAGCCGCGGCGTTTTCATTGCCGGGGAGAATCTGCATCCCGACAGGGCAAGCGAGGCGCTGCGGAGGCTGGAGGTGCCGGTAATCTTAAGGATTGAGGACGGCGGACTGCTGTTGGATATGCGCACCCTAAAGTCGGAGGAGCTGGAGGACGTGGCACAGGGACTGCTTAAGGTGTTGGCGTGAGATAAGGCTTTTATTGGAAAGTAAGACACGAAAGTGAAAGGAACGGTTACAGTTGGAACATTTTATCATCGGGACAGCGGGGCATATCGATCACGGAAAGACAGCGCTGATTAAAGCGCTGACGGGCAGAGATACGGACACCATGAAGGAGGAGAAGCAGCGGGGAATTTCCATTGATCTGGGATTTACATATTTTTCGCTGGAGAACGGGACAAAGGCAGGAATTGTTGATGTACCCGGTCATGAAAAATTTCTCCCCAATATGCTGGCGGGAGCCTGCGGAATGGACCTGGTGCTTCTGGTAATTGCGCTGGATGACGGGGTGATGCCCCAGACCAGGGAGCATATGGATATCCTGACTTCGTTAAGAATTTCACAGGGCATTGTGGTGCTGACCAAGCTGGATAAGGTGGAACCGGAATGGGCGGACATGATGGAGGAGGAAATCCGTAAGGAGCTGGAGGGCACTATATGCTCCGGGTGGGAGATCATCCGGGTATCTTCCACGGAGGGAACCGGAATTGCGGAATTAAAGAAGCTGATTCTGCAAAAAACAGAGCATCTGAAGCACAGCCGTAACGTCAGCGGATGCTTCCGTCTCCCCATTGACCGGGTGCTTTCCCCGAAAGGGCTTGGGACCGTTGTGGCCGGTACGCTGATGGAGGGAGTTATTCAGGTGGAGGATGAGGTCATGCTTTATCCCACCGGAATCCGCAGCAGAGTCCGCAGTATCCAGGTACATGGGGAAAATGTTCCGGCGGGCTTCGCCGGGCAGCGGGTGGCACTGCTGCTGGCGGGCGTCAAAAAGGAAGAAGTGAGCCGGGGGCATGTGGCGGCGGAGCCGGATTCACTGCAGCTTTCCGAACGTCTCGATGCCAGAATTGAGCTTCACAGAGACTGCAGACGGGTGATGAAAAACCAGAGCAATCTTCATCTTCACATCGGCACCACGGAGACTCTCTGCCGGATTGTGCTGTTCGGGAAGGATGTGCTGGAAGCGGGAGAAGCCTGTTACGGGCAGTTGATTCCCAGAGAGCCGCTGGCGGTAAAAAAATGGGATCGTTTTGTTCTGCGGTATCTGTCTCCGCTGGAGACGGTGGGGGGAGGTGTCATTCTGGATGCCTATGCAGCGAAGCACCGGAGAAAGGATGGAGGCGTTCTTGTTTCCCTTAAGAATCAGGAGGAGGACCGTCTGGGACTGGTGCTTTGCCAGTGGATTTGTGAGGCGGAAAAAATGCCGCTTTCTGTGGCAGAATTGCAGGAGCGGGCAAAGGTGGACAGCCAGGAAGTGCAGGCACATCTCAAGGAACTGGAGCGGGAAAAATGCTGTGTGCTCCTTTCCGGCAGAAAGCGGGATTTCTGCTGGTCCAGGGAGGCGGCAAAGCAGCAGTGGCAGGCAGTTTCCGCTTATCTGGACGGTTATCATAGAGCACATCCCTACCGGGAGGGAAGCAGGAAAAATGATTTGAAAAATGCCTGCTGTAAGAATTGGAGCGCCGATGCGTTTGATGCCTTTTTCCGTTACCTGCTGAATGAGGGGAGCATAAGGGAAGTCCGGGAGGGTTTGGAGACGGTGTATGCCCTTGCCGGGTTTGCGGTTATGCCGGAGGAAGGATTCGAGCAGTGGAGAAAACAGCTTACAAAACAGCTTGCGGATGCCGGTTTCGGGCTGGTAAACTGCATGGAATTAAAGCCCGAAGAGGAGACGGAGGAGGCGTACCGGGAGCAGCTTTCTTATCTGTGCAGGGAAAAAATGCTGGTCTGTATTTCCGATGACTTTTTCACAACGCCGGAGATTGCGGAGACAATCAAAGAAAAGGTTGCAAAGTATTTTAAGACAAATGAAGTGATATCCTTTGCCAGCCTGCGGGATCTGCTGGGAAACAGCAGAAAGTCGGCAAAGCCGCTGATGGCGTGGCTGGATCAGGAAGGGATAACCGCCTGGTGCGGCAGGGAAACGGAACGGAAACAGGGAAGAAAGGAAATGGTGTAGATATGGAACAGATTCAATTTTGCAGGGGCGGCGGCTGTACCGCCAAGCTGGGACCGGGGATTTTGAACCGTGTGCTGGAGAAACTGCCGAAGGGAGAGCGGGACGCGAATCTTTTGGTGGGATTTGACAGCCACGATGATGCAGCGGTGTATAAGGTTAATGACGAGCAGGCAATTGTGCAGACGCTGGACTTTTTTCCACCCATGGTGGAGGATCCCTATCTCTTTGGGAAAATTGCCGCGACAAATGCCTTAAGTGACATCTACGCCATGGGAGGCAGGGTGCTTACGGCGCTCAATATTGTCTGTTTCCCGGAGCAGATGGATTTAAACATTTTAGGAGCCATTATGCAGGGCGGAGCCGAGAAGGTCATGGAAGCGGGCGGAACTCTGGCGGGAGGTCACTCCATTGCGGATACCGATGTGAAATACGGGCTGTCTGTGACCGGAATCGTGCATCCGGATCACATTTTAAAGAATAACGGCGGAAAGCCGGGGGATGTGCTGATTTTAACCAAGAAGCTGGGGGTAGGTCTGGTGTGCACCGCAAACCGTGTACAGGATTCCTCTAAGGAGGCGATGGAGGAGGCGATTGCTTCCATGACCACCTTAAATAAATATGCGGCGGAGGTTCTTATGGACTATGAAGTCTCTGCCTGTACGGATGTGACCGGGTTCAGTTTTCTGGGGCATCTTCATGAGATGCTGGACGGGAAGCTTTCGGCTGTCATCCATTCGTCAGAGATTCCCTATATTCCTGAGGCATACCGGGATGCGGAGGAATTCTATCTCACGGCGGCTGCACAGCGGAACCGCAACCACGTGCAGGAATTTGTGCGTTTTCAGAACATTCCCTTTGCCATGGAGGAAATCCTCTTTGACCCCCAGACCTCGGGAGGACTTCTTGCGGCAGTGAAGAAAACGGATGCCGCAGAGATTCTTTCCAGGCTCCAGGCACTGGGACTTCCTGCAAAAATCGTGGGAGAGATTACAGAAAAGACAGACACGGAAATTTTGGTTTGCTAGATGTACCTGGATATGGTAAGAAAGCTGTAGGAAAATGGAGGAGATTGCAATATGCTATACCTGGATAACGCGGCGACCACCATTGACAAGCCGGACTGCGTTGCCCATGCTGTGGTGGAAGCCATGAGAACAGCAGGAAATGCGTCCCGGGGCGTGAATGAAGCCTCTTTAAATGCGCTTCGCATTGTCACAGAGACCCGGACGCTTTTGGCGGAATTGTTTCATTTTGCCACACCAAACCGGGTGTGTTTTGCCGCCAATGCCACGGAGGCGTTGAACACGGCAATCATGGGGATGTTTGAAAAGGGAGACCATGTGATTACCACTGTCATGGAACATAATTCAGTTCTCCGTCCGCTCTATCGGCTGCAGGATGCAGGAATCATTGAACTTACCGTTGTGAGGGCAGATGAGAAGGGACGGATTGCGCCGGAGCAGTTTGAGGAAGCAATCAAAGATACGACAAAATGCATCCTATGTGCCCATGGCTCCAATCTGACGGGAAATGTCATGGATTTGTATGCGCTGGGGCAGATATGCAGAGCACATCGGATTCTTCTGGCGGTGGATGCTGCCCAGACAGCGGGGGTAATCCCGATAGATATGGAAAAAATGAATATTGCCGTTTTATGTTTTACCGGACATAAGGGGCTGATGGGACCCCAGGGCACCGGCGGGCTGTGTGTGCGGGAGGATGTAGAGATACGACCGCTTAAAGTGGGAGGCTCCGGTATTCACTCCTACGACAGAGAGCATCCGAGGGTGTATCCGGAGGCTTTGGAGGCAGGTACGCAAAACGTACATGGAATCGCCGGTCTGCGTGCCGCGCTGCTCTATCTGCGGGAGCAGGGAATCCGGCAGATCTGCGAAAAAGAAATGCTGCTCGCCAGACGGTTCTATGAGGGCGTGCATCAGATAGAGGGAGTTCGTGTGTACGGGGATTTTTCCTGCTGGGAGAATCCCCGGGGTAAGACCGTAACCGGAGAGGAAGCCGGAAGCGGGGAGAAAACCGGGGGAGCGGAGAATCCCGGAGCCGGGGAGAAGCTCAGAACCGGAATTGTGACAATCAATCTGGGAGATTACGATTCCGCCCAGGTGAGCGATGAACTGATGGAACGCTTTTCCATTGCCACCAGGGCGGGAGCCCACTGCGCTCCCCTGGCGCACGAGACACTTGGCACCGTAGCCCAGGGTGCAGTGCGTTTCAGTTTTTCCCACCGCAATACCATCGGGGAAGTGGATGCTGCCATTGAGGCAGTGCGCACACTGGCTACGGAGTAGTGTGCTGCCGCATTTTCAATTTCAGAAGTGCGGCAGCTTTTTTTGCATCGTTTCTTGAAAGTGAATTCTCACCGACTACGTTCGTCTCTACCCCTTCTTTGCTTTTGTTGATGTCCACAATGGTATCCATATATGGATTAGTTACCACAAATTGTCCCTGAGTTCCCACAAAACTGACTCCCACCACGTCGATGCCGCGTTTGCCGATACATTCGATGGTGTGGGCAAAATCAATATTACTGTTCCCCCAGCTGTCTGCGCTGACAATGGCACCGTCGGCGCGCATTCCCTCCAGCCAGGCGCCGATGCGCTCCCCGGTGAAATACTTGCTGGCATTGTCCTGGGGGATTCCGGCAATCACCACGCCGAGGAAATCGAAATCCTCGTCCTCTGACAGAACAGACAGCAGGGGGTCCCGGAAATGATGCAATGTGGTTTCCTTTGTAGAAGGTCCAATTCCCATAACAGTTCTCCTTTCCTGATCAGTACATGGCGCGGATGGCGCCGTCCCGGTATTCGTTGGGGGACAGCAGCAGGGGCGCTCCGGTGATATCGATGACGGAACGGCTTCCGTCATAGGAGGACGGCTCCTGCCCGAAAACATGGGTATCATACATACTGCCCTGCCCGGATACCAGCTTTACCAGCACCACCTTTTTTGCCCCGTTCCGGATGGTGTCCTCATACCGGTGGCTTTCGGTGGCGAGAGAGCCCTTCTGCTTTTTTAAGATTTCCCGGATCTCCTGGCAGAAAAGGTCACACGCATGGTGGGCGGCATTGGGACCGCTGCGGGATACTCCGGCTTTGGCAGTCAGGGTGACGGCAAAGGAGATAAGGTAATCCGTGGGTCCCGGTGTTCCTGCCATACCAAGTGCAAGCTGCTCATCCAGCCATCCGTCCGAGTTGCCGAATGCGCAGATGGGGGTTCCTTCCGTATCAATTCCGGTCAGCATGACATAGACTCCGGTGATGGTGTGGGTGATGCCTTCCCCGGTTTTCCCCAGTACCTTGGTGGAAACGGGGATAATGTCCATGATGGAATCGGTATGGATGTGATGTGTGCCGGGGGCAATCAGTGTGATTTTAATGTCCGCAATCAGAGGACTGGAGTCTATGTACTGCCGGAGCTTTTCCGTGGAAAAGGTAAGCTGGTACAGATGTTCGTTACCGGATTCTACGGGTGTGATGGAAAAGGAATTTCCTAAGGTAACCCGGCACATATGGTAGTCCCGGATGGTAAGAGTACGCATTGTCTTTGTAGTCATAATCGTGCCTTTCCATTTCATAAAAACAGAAAAGGCTGCCACGTTAAAATATCTGTACGCGTGGCAGCCCTTTTCCGTTGTTTCAAGAGGTGTTACACTTTGGCATTATATTCGTAAGGCAAAGGAACAACCTGTCCGGGAGACTCGAGAATCTCCAGCTGCTCTAAAGCTGCCTTTACAATATTGTACTGCATCTCAAAATCGTGGGGAGCGCCTGCGTTTGCACCCATAGGCACAAGCGGAGCTACCGCACGGGGCGTTCCGGTCTGTTTTACCACAGGCGGAAGCGCAGCAATGATAACGGTAGGAATGCCAATTTCCTCGATTGCTCTCTGCACCAATACTGCAGAGCGGTGACAGGTACCTCACCCGGCGGTAAGGATGACAGCGTCTACGTTGTGATCCTTCAGAATCCGGGCAATGGTGGGACCAGTTTCATTTTTGAATTTCTCCTGGTTACCGCCGCCGCCCATGAAGCCGATGTGGATGTCTGACACGCTTCCAATCACGCCGTCCTTTGCCAGCCTATGCAGCGGATCGATGGGAAACATGCAGTTGATATCCTTGTTTACATCACTGTTATCGTATCCGCCATGGGAAACCATCAGCTCGTCGGATGGCATTTCGTCTGTGATTTCACGGAATGTAAAATCACCGGCGAGATTGAAGCGGGTATCTTTTTTGTGATGTACACCGGCAGCAGTAGCAATCGCAACTTTCATTTGATTTAAAGGCTTGGTTACCTGTGCCCATACTGGCGGTGGGGTGACAGGAACATAGATTTCTGACTGTAAGCCAGAGAAAGTTGTAGGATTACTCATGTTCGTTTTCTCCTTTCCTGGCTGAGCGGACATCCTCAGCCAAACGTTGATGATTTATTTGATTACTAACATAAGTCTCATTGATCTCGGGCCCGAGCTGTTCGATGAAACTCATGTTGAATCCCACTTCCTGTCCGACCTTGATCTCATAGTCGGTAATCAGCATACGCATCGGAATTTTCAGATAGCCCAGTCTGCCCTTTAAGTCGATTCCTACGGCTCCGTCTGTCACTTCCACGATGATGCCTTCCATGTAAATGATTTTATCGCCGTATTTCATTAAGAATATTTCTCCAGTCGTTTTTTGCTCATGGGAAGGGAGGTCTCATTCTTCACCGGAACGATGGGCTTGCCGGTGACATTGGAGATTAACTCCAGGTTGTTTTCCTTTACATTCGGATTCCATTTGCGCTCGGCTGCCCTGACGTCGACGCCGTTCATCTGGTTCTTTAACATGGCAATGGCGCGGAGTGCGTCCTCCGGGCAAAGGGTGTTGTTGGCAAGTACTTCGTTCTCAATGCCGCCCTCGGATTTATTGTTATCCACCATGCAGGTCATGTACTTATTGCCGACCACCAGGGCTCCCTGATTCGCACAGAAGGATAAGCCAACCACGGAAATTCCGCGCATACCAATCTGCTCAATATGGCTGGCAAAATCGATGTGGTTATTGCCAAAGCCTTCGGTGGTGACGAATGCACCATCTACATCCAGGGATTCGCAGGTCATACCCACACGTCTGGAAACATAGAATTTCTCCGCATTAATCTGCGGGCTTCCCACCAGAAGGACGCCGCAGAGATCCAGTTCGGGATCAAATAAGGTTTCCAGAACCAGCGGCTCTCTCCAGTAATGACGGGACATTTCCTTGGAAGCAGGTCCGATGCAGGTGAGTGCATGGATGCAGCCGTCTAAAACCTCCAGGGGTGATACCATTACCGGAACATTTCCCAGGTCAACATTGGGTTTGGCACCGAGAACGCCCACGGGCTCCACCGGAAGCAGAAGATTGTCGTGCATAGCGCCCTGACCCATGATTTCTTTTACGATAACGACTTTTTTCTTGCCGGGTCTGCGGTACTGCTCAAACACTTCCTTATCTACAATGAGAGATTCATCCTCCAGCTTCTTCAAGGCCTGTCGGATTTCATTTGTGATTACGTCTGTAGCGGAATGCGCGGCAAGAGGACCCGGACGCTCCATGTTGGTACCTGCTTTAATGGTTACCTGCGTCTTGATGAAAATTTCGCCCTCGTCCGGGGCACCGGGTCTTCCCCACATGATATTTTCATCCAGATAGCCTTCGGAGGAACCAAATTCACCGATCTGCACACCGTTGTCATCCGTTCCGGTCACCATCATAATGACACCGTCCAGAACGCGGGTGATGCCGCTGCCCACTTCAGAATCTTTTTCCTTGGTGGCGATGGGCTGCACATCCATGATGGTCTCGGAATAGGTGTGGTAGTGCTCCGGGGTAATGATTTCAATTTTCAGGTCATGTACCAGCTCCTGGCTTGCGATAGCTTCCGCTTCAATGCCTTCCCGGATGTAAAGGGTGGTTCCCTCGATCTTTGTCTCAGGACCACGTTTTACCTCTGTGATTTTGTAGTGATGACGGGTCAGGCTGCGAACCAGCCTGGGAGACTGTTCTGTCGGTGCTGCGCCGGAGCAGGAAGCCGGAGAAACCGTGCCGGGTGCAGCACCGGAGGAAACCGCGGTACCGGGCTTCATGGGCAGCTCAATGTGAATATCCTTTCCCTCTCCGATGGAAATTTTCAATACACCGCCGGGAACCGGAGCCGTGATGATGCCGGGAGCGGTAGTGACAGCTCCCACAGGATTGTCCGATGCACCAAAAGCAGCTTCTGTGATTTCCGGTTCTGTGGCTGCCTCCTGAATCTTATCGATGGTATCCGGTGTCAGCGGCGTGAGAGAATCACAGGTTTTGGTGAGCGTGGCACCCAAAACCTGACCAATGGTAAGACAGCCGTCCAGGTTGAGCAGGCCGGAATCCACAAGATCGTCAAAAATTGCCGGATCCTCCAGATTATGGGAGGTCAGGACAACTCCCTGTTCTGCGCGGCAGCATAAGACTGCCGGATCGTTTATGTGTGCTTTTGCAGTTTCTTCACTGATTGACATAAGCTTTTCCTCCTATAAAAAAGGAAGTTCGATAGAAATATCTTTTCCTTCTTTGATATCGATTTTTAAAATACCGTCTTCATAGGTCTGTTCTATATGATAGCTGACCGGAGCAGTGTGCTCTGGGACTGCCGGAGCGGCTTCTTTGACAGCTTTCGTTTCTGCCTTTTCCGCAGTGTCGGGAGACTGGGAGACCGTTTTGGATTTTGTCAGGTATCGCATACGCTCCAAGCCCACGGTATCGAAAACGTGATCGGTCTGATGGTGGACTGTCAAGCCCAGCTTTGGCGCAGAGCCCATGACGGTATTGGTACAGTCACTGCAGTTTCCAATTAAAATGTCGGTACAGCCCGCCTGCTTGAAATTCAGACATTTTAATGCCTGACCCGGGCAATTTCCGGGATTCTCGCACTTTAAGGTGCCGCGGATATCCTTTGCCTGCTTACATTCCTGCACCAGAATGACTTTTCCGTTCATCTTGTGCGCCAGATCCTGCATACGCTCCTCACTGCCGCCGCAGGCACAGCGCAGAATGCCAAGCCTGGCTCCCTTCAGATCCTCAAAAGGAGCGGTGACGATAATGCCGCCGGTGGTCTTAGTGATGGGAGTATCCATGGTAACGGCATGTCCGGTAAAGGGACCGCCCATGATGATTTCTCCATAGTCACCGTCGATGCCGCCTGCTTTGCGAATCAGTTCACCTACGGTAGTTCCGATGGGAACATCACAAAAGACGCGGGTATCGGTGCCGCCCTTTAATTTCCCGGCAACCGAGACATTCTTGGTAATGCAGGGGCGTTTGTCAATCAGTGCCTCTGCCACACGAAGAACGGTCTCTGCGTTTATGACCACTGCGTCGGCGGCGGAGGGGAGGTCGGTGGGGGCTAACAGTTTTCCCAGTACCTCCCGTACAACGGCTCGCTCTTCTCCCATAGGGTACAGGTCAGGGAGAAGGTGATAGGAAATATTTTTTTCTTTTCGGCAGAGCTCATCTAAAATGGAGACCGCCTTTTCGTGCTTGGCTTTGATGGCAAATACCGCCTGGGAAGCGTTGCAGAGCTTCATAATGCGGCGCACGCCTTCCAGAGTCTTGTCCGCCTGGGTTTCCAACTGGTGGATATTATGCTCCAGAAGTGGTTCGCATTCTGCGGCGTTGACCAGAATATAACCGCCCTTCAAATCAACATTACATTTGACGTGTGTCGGAAAACCGGCACCGCCCATGCCGACAATGCCGCTGGCGGCAAGAAGCTCGACATCATCCTTTCCTGCCAGCGGGACAAAGGATGCGGGCTGTGTATTGGAGGCATCGATATAGATTGCGGATTCGTCAATGGCGCTTATGGTGCCGACAAAGGGTGAATGGATGGGAGCGCCTAACCCCTCCGGTCTGGCAAGCAGGGTTCCCGGTCCCACCGGGTCACCGACCTTTACCACGGGGACGGCGGGTGCTCCAATGTGCTGTTTTAAAAGAATCGTATATTGCATGGGAAATCCCCCTTATATTTGGCGGAAGCATGTGGGAATCGAACCCACCAGGGATATAAGAATACCCCACGTCGGTTTTGAAGACCGGGGAGAACACCAGTATCTCAGCTGCTCCCATAGTGAATGGCTGCGGAATTATTTTATAATCCCTAGGCACAGTATAGCGAAGTTTTGGGCAGGATGGAAATAACGTTTTTCCATCCTGCCCATAGAAAACCGGAATGGCTAAGCTAAAACCTCCTGAACCTTCTCAATAAAACGTCTGGCAGCAGGAGAAAGATTGGTCTGGGAGCGGTAAGCAATGCCAAGCTCTCTGGTATAATAAGGTTCCAACGGAAGCGCCAGAATGGAGGAATCCATTCCTTCAATCACAAGCTTGGGCAGAATGCTGATGCCCAGATTATTTGCCACCATAGACACGATGGCAATATCGTCCTTGGAGGAAAAATGGATGTTTGGCTTGATGCCGGAGTCCTCCAGTGCCTGGTGGATGTCGTAATCGGTTCCCTCTGCCGAGATGATGAAGGGCTGTGCCGCCATGTCAAGAATCGGGTAGGCATCCTGGGAGGTGGAATAGGATTTCGGAAGAATCGCCATCAGGGGATCTTCATATAAGGAAACCCATTCGAGTTCCTCGGTATGCCGTCTGCTGACCAGACCGATATCGGCAATATTTTCATCGATCCATTTTACAATATCGTCGGTGCCGCCCTCCAGCAATTCGATTTCGATTCCCGGATAATCCTTCTGGAAGGCATGGATGACCGCGGGAAGCCAGTTCCTTGAGATGCTGGCAAAGCTTGCAATGGTCAGATGCCCCTGATCCAGTCCCTTTAGGGAGGCGATGGTCTGATCCAGTTGTTCATTGATGGAAAGCATATTGCGGACGATGGGCAGAATCGTCTCCGCATAGGAGGTGAGCTGGATTCCCTGTTTTGTGCGAAGAAAAAGAGGAAAACCAAGCTCTGCTTCCATGGATTTTAAGATATGGCTGACGCCGGGCTGGGTGTAGCCCATGCGCTCGCCGGTTTTTGTGAAATTTTTCGTTTCTGCAATGTCTGCAAATAAAGCATATTTGTTTATTTCCATATAATAATCCATCCCCTGAGAATAAAGTGAGCGTGTACCGCACACGTTGCCGTCCGGCGGATTGCGGAGCAGGATACTCCTTTCCGCGGGAAACAAAAAAGGGCATTCCCGCTTTAACGGAAATGCCCTCATTGGCTCTTTGATATATATTATAAACAAGGAAACAAAATATGGCAATATTTTTCGTCATAAAAAGTTGGAATGCGTTCGATAAGAAACTGTTAGTTTACAAAGAAACAAAAATATGACTACAATACATGCATGAATTTCAGATTCAAAATGCACAGGGCAGACGACGATGTCAATGGGACACGGTGTCTGCCCTACTTTCATTCAAGGAGGATTCATTATGAAAAAAAGAGTGATTTCAGTACTGATGGCAACAGCAGTGACCGCAGCATTGTTTGCAGGCTGTGGCGGTTCAGACGGAGACAGCACCACCAGCACTCCGGCGGATGCAGGTGCGGCAGACGCAGGCTCGGCTGACACGGAAAGTACAGCAGACGCAGGCGCAGCAGAAGACGCGGCAGACGCAGATGCTCCGGCATGTCAGGGAGCTTTGGAGGGAGTTACTCTGGTAGTCGGCACCTCCGGAACCTATGCACCCTTCTCTTATTTTGCGGAGGATGGCGTGACACTTCAGGGATATGACGTGGATTTCTTAAATGCCTTGCAGGAAGTGTTAGGCTTTGAGATTGCGGACGGAACAATTCAGGATATGGATTACGGTCCCTTAGGAACCTCCTTAAGCCAGGGACAGTTAGATATCGGTGCTGCAGCACTCTGTGCAACCGATGAGAGAAAGCAGTCCATGAATTTTACGAATGTTTATTACGATGCAGGAATTGTCGTGGTCGTTGCGACGGACAACGAAACAATTACATCTGTGGATGACCTGACAGGCGGAGATTATACGGTGGCAATCCAGACCGGAACCATTGCTTACACCTATGCGGTGGCAAACCTTCCGGAAAGCTGTATTCAGGCATACGATTCCCAGGCACTTGCCTACAAGGCTGTGGAGGATGGTCAGGCAGATGCCACCATTTATGATATGCCGGGAACCGCATACTCTATCAGCACCGGTGAAATCAACCTGAAAATCGTGGGAGATGAGTTCTACACCGGTCAGGCACCGTACGCACTGGCATTGTCCTTTAACATCTGCGAGCAGTATCCGGACATTGTGGACAACTTCAACGATGCCATTGCTTATTTGCAGGAAAACGGAACACTGGATGAAATCAAAGCAAAATGGTGTGAGTAATTCATGTTACCTGATGGAAAAATCCGGGGAAGGGTGCTCCCTTCCCCGAATCTGACGAAAGGGGATACAACCGGATAAATTCGGTTTGCTCCGGAAAGGCAAAATATGAGTATAGAATTTTTATCCACCATCGTCCCCATGCTGTTTCGGGGGTTAAAGGTTACTATGCAGATTGCAGTGGTGGGAATCCTTCTCGGATTTGTTCTGGGATCGATTTCCGGGTATGCCCTGCAGTGCAAAAATAAGCTGGCGCGCGGGATTGCCAATATCTATATCTGGATTATCCGCGGAACGCCATTGGTAGTTCAAGCATTATATGTTTATTTTGCGGTTCCCGCACTGGTCACTGCGGTCAGCGGGAAACGGTTCGTGATTGACAGTGTTGTGGCAGGTATTATTGTCATCACATTAAACGCAGGAGCATTTATCTCAGCAATTGTAAAAGGGGCATTGGATAGCGTGGACATCGGCCAGAAGGAGGCAGGATGTGCGCTGGGACTGACAAAGGGGCAGATTTTATTACATATTATTATTCCACCGGCATTTAAATCGATGATTCCTGGTTTATTTAATCAGTTCATTATATCCGTAAAAGATACGGCGCTTTTATCCATGATATCCGTCAACGACATCACCAGACAGACACAGAACTATGTTGCCCGCACCTACAATACACTGCCGGCATACACCGCCTGTGCGGTATTTTACCTGATTCTGTTATCCCTGCTTATGATTTTGCAGAAGGTAGTGGAAAACAGGATCAAGAAATAAGGAGGGACTGGATATGAGCGATGCATTGATTCAGGTGAAACATCTGGTGAAATCTTTTGATGATCTGGAAGTGTTAAAGGACATTAATGTGGAGGTACATGCAGGAGAGGTGGTCTGTATCATCGGCCCCTCCGGTTCCGGAAAAAGTACATTTTTAAGATGTATCAACCAGTTGGAGACACCTACGGCGGGAGAGATTCTTTATAAGGGAGAAAACCTCTGCGAGAAAAATGCGGATGTGCGCAAATTCCGTGAGGAAGTGGGAATGGTTTTTCAGCGCTTTAATCTATTCCCGTTAAAGACTGTGCTGGGAAATGTCACCATGGCACCGGTGCTCACAAAGCATAAGGATAAGAAGGCAGCGGAGGAGAAAGCCATGGAGCTGTTAAAAAAGGTGGGACTTGAAAAGAAAGCAAATGCGAAGCCGGATATGCTTTCCGGCGGGCAGCAGCAGCGTGTCGCCATCGCGAGAGCCCTTGCCATGGAGCCGGTGGCGCTGCTTTTTGATGAACCCACCTCCGCGCTGGACCCGGAGCTGGTGGGAGAGGTGTTAAACGTCATGCGTGACCTTGCCAACGAAGGGATGACGATGATTGTTGTGACACATGAGATGGCATTTGCCAGAGACGTGGCAGACCGGGTCATCTTCATGGCAGATGGCTATGTAGTGGAGGAAGGAACGCCGGAGCAGGTGTTTGGGAATCCAAAGGAGGAGAGGACGAAGGCCTTTCTTTCCAGATTTCTTGCTTCTTAGATTATAGAAGGAAAGCGGGGTTAGATGAATGAAAAAATTTGTGATTACGATAACAAGAGAGTTTGGAAGTCTTGGCCGTCCCATTGCCAAGCGTCTTTCAGAGCTGTTGGGCGTGGAGTATTACGACAGAGACATTGTGGAGGCAGCGGCAAAGAAGATGAATCTTCCGGTGTCTGTCATCAGTAAGACAGAGGAAAAGAAATCCGGCTTTTTCCAGATGCTTTTCCCACTGGGGACAGAATCGCCGGAGCGCCAGAAGGCAATCTTTGATGTGCAGTCCCAGATTATTTCCGACCTGGCGGCAAAGGAATCCTGCATCATTGTGGGTCGCTGTGCGGATTATGTGCTGGCGGATGAGCCGAATGCCATTCACGTTTACATATATGCCTCCTATGCGGATCGGTTAGCCAACTGTGTGGGGACGCTGGGGATGGAAAAAAATGAGGCAAAACGCATGATTGCCGAGGTGGACAAGGCGAGAATGGCATATCACAAATATTTTGCAAAATATGCGCCGGGTGACCCGGAGCACAAGCACATTATCATTAACAGTGCGCTTCTGGAGGTGGAAGGTACGGCGCAGGCGCTTGCATCCATTGTCCGGGAAAAATTTGGTGAGGACGGAGATAAGTCATGAATGTAGAACCGCATTTACAGAAATATGGTTATCATATAAAAACCATTGATTCCCATACGATGGGAGAGTCGACCCGGATTGTCTATGACGGGTTTCCCAAGCTTCCGGGGAAGACCATGATGGATAAGAAAAAATATCTGATGGAGCATTACGATTTTCTTCGTTCTGCGCTGATGTTAGAGCCCCGGGGACACCGGGATATGTTTGGCGCACTGCTGACGGAACCGGTTCATGAGGAAGCGGACTTCGGCGTAATTTTCATGGACAGTGGCGGATGCTTAAATATGTGCGGGCATGGCAGTATCGGAACGGCGTCCATGCTGGTGGAAACGGGAATGGTGGAGGTGACGGAGCCCTATACCGAGGTGGTGCTGGATGCACCCTCCGGCGTAATCCGCACGAAGGTCCATGTGGTGAATGGCAAAGCAGTGGAAGTGAGCATTTTAAATGTGCCTGCCTTCCTCTACAAAAAGGATCTGGCGATTGAAAGTAGGAACTGGGGAAGGATTCCCTTTGACATTTCCTTCGGCGGTTCTTTCTTTGCGCTGGTGGATGCGGAGAAAATCGGGCTGGAGCTTACGATGGAGAATATTGACAGCATTACGGACCTTGGAATGGAGCTTTTAGAGCTGATCAACGGTTCGGTTGAGATTCGTCATCCATATCTCGATATTACGACTGTCGACCTTGTGGAATTCTATTCCCATACTGGCACTCCCGGGGCGGACATGAAAAACTGTGTCATTTTTGGGGATGCCCAGGCGGACCGCTCTCCCTGCGGTACCGGTACCAGCGCCAAGCTGGCTACTCTTGTGGCGAAGGGAGAACTGGAGCTTGGCGAGGAATTTGTGTATGAGAGCATTACCGGCTCACTGTTCCGCGGAAAAGCGGTGCAGGAGGTGGAAATCGCCGGCGGAAAGGGGATTATCCCGCAGATTACCGGAAGTGCTTACATTACGGGCTTAAACGAGTGGATCATTGACGAGGAGGACCCTCTGAAGTACGGCTTTCTGCTCGGCACGAAGAGCGAGGAGCATGAGGAGAGTACAAGAGGAAAGATTGTGCAGGCAGCATGGGAGCTGTTCCGCAAGAAGGGCTACCGGGAGACGGAGGCGGCAGATATCATTGCACGTGCGAAGGTCACGGAGGAGGAATTCTACCGTTACTTTTCCGGGAAGGATGACCTGGAGCATACGTTAGGAGAGCTTTTTGATGAGAAATATGCCCAGCTCATGGTATCCATGAATCCCAGATTCAGCCAGTTTGAGAAGCTGGTATTCCTGAACAGGGAGCTTTTCCTTCTCGTGGAGGATCAGGTTCCCTTTGAACTGATCAGCCATATCTATGTGGACAAGCCCACAGAGCAGCAGAAGCTGCTGGATAAGAACCGGTTCTATTATAAGCTGATCCGGCAGATTATTTCAGAGGGACAGGAAACCGGAGAATTTAAGAAAGAGCAGACAGCGGAAAGCATCGCGGACACCTATGCCTCTCTGGAGCGCGGTATCATCTATGACTGGTGCGTGCAGGGCGGAAAGGAAAGCCTTATGATGAAGGGACAGATGATTATTCCCATTTTCCTGGAACATCTGCTGATGCGGTAAATATGGAAGTGAGGTGCATCCGGTGAAGCGTTTTGCAGCATTGTTCATTTTTCTTGCAGGGGTGCTCTGGGGAAGCATGGGGCTGTTTGTGCGAAGGCTGAATGGTCTGGGGCTTGCTTCCATGGAAATCGTGGCGCTGCGGGCAATCGTGACGGCGGCAGCCATGCTGTTGTATCTGCTTGTGTTTCACAGAGAATGGTTAAAATTCCGGCTCCGGGATATCTGGTGTTTTTTCGGGACGGGAATCTGCAGTATTGTGTTTTTTAACTTCTGCTATTTTAAAGCCATTACCGTCACATCCCTGTCCGTGGCAGCGATTCTTCTGTACACGGCGCCAGCCATCGTGATGGTGCTCTCCCGGTTTTTGTTCGGAGAAAAATTCACCGGGCGCAAGCTGCTGTCCCTTGTACTCACATTTTTTGGCTGCGTTCTGGTGACAGGGGTTCTGGAGGACACCCATGCGGTTTCCGGCAAAGGAATCCTGATTGGTCTGGGAGCGGGGCTTGGCTATGCACTATACTCCATTTTCAGCCGTTACGCACTGGAGCGGGGCTACCACTCCATGACCATCACCTGTTATACGTTTGTGGTTGCCGCAGTGGCAAGCCTGTTCCTTTCAGATGTGGAAAAAACGGTTACCGTTGCCTTTTCGGATGCATCGATGTGTCTGTTTTCCGTCCTGTTTGGTGTTTTATGCACGGTGGTGCCTTACCTGCTCTATACTCTGGGGTTGCAGTACATGGAGAACGGAAGGGCATCCATTATCGCATCGGTGGAGCCGGTGACCGCCACAATCCTCGGGGTTATGGTATTCCGGGAGCGCATCACACTGACCGGGATTGGCGGTATCCTGCTTGTGCTGGCAGGTCTGACAGCCGGCAGGGACACGGCGGAAAATAAAACAGAAAAAACGGAATAAAATGTGGATGGAAGGGTATCGGTACGATTTATTGGACCGATACTTTTTTATACTCCTTTTATCAGAGGACGGAAAAAACTGCCCCATGGGAAAAGGAGGAAGCTTTTATGAAGGGATATGTTGTGGAAGCAGGTTATATGGGATATGTGGATGGAAGATATATGCTGTTTGCCGACGAGGAAGACTATCGAGAATATTTTGAAGGCTGACATTGAAATTCCCGGTGCAATGTGGGATAATATAGGCTGGTATCGGTGTGGGCTGGTGCCAGGAGGCGAATGATATGTCAGAAAAAGAAATTGAAGTTTACGGTAAGACAACAGAACCCTTAAAGATCGTGCCCTATGAGCATAACGCCAAATATTATGAGACGGATCAGATGGGGATCGTCCATCATTCCAATTACATCCGCTGGATGGAAGAAGCACGTATGGACCTTATGAAACAGATGGGACTTGACTATAAGCAGATGGAGGCAATGGAGATTATCAGTCCGGTGCTGTCCGTATCCTGCGAATATCACAGCATGGTCCATTTTGATGATGTGGTGGTGATCGAGCCGCGCATTGTGAAATATAACGGGATTAAGCTGGAAGTGGAATACCGCATGACGGATAAGGAGACCGGGGAGCTGCGCACCACGGGCAGAAGCTCCCACTGCTTTTTGAACCGGGCAGGGCGCCCCATTTCCCTGAAACGTTCCTATCCGGAACTGGATACCAGATTTTTTGAATATACAGAAAAATAACAAATGGAGAATGAGAACATGATACAGGAGAGACTGAAAAAATTAAGAGCAGAGATGGAACGGAGAGGCATGGATATCTATGTTGTGCCAACCTCTGATTTCCATGATTCCGAATATGTGGGAGAGCATTTTAAGGCACGGAAGTTTATTACCGGATTTACCGGTTCCGCAGGAACCGCGGTAATTACATTAAAGGAAGCCGGACTCTGGACGGACGGCCGCTACTTTGTACAGGCGGAGCGTCAGCTGGCCGGAAGCACCGTGACACTGTACCGTATGGGGGAGGAAGGCGTTCCCACAGTGGATGAATTTATCGCTGACCGGCTGCCCGAGGGTGGTACAATCGGTTTTGACGGCAGGGTTGTAGGCGGAAGCTGGGGCAGAAAGCTTACCGGAATCGCGGAAGAGAAGAACGGCGCGGTTTCCTGTGGAGAAGATCTGATTGACCTTATCTGGGAGGACCGCCCGCCGCTTTCCAAGGCGCCGGTGTTCATTCTGGAGGAGAAATATTCCGGCAGAAGTACTGCGGACAAGCTTGCTGCAGTGCGGGAAGCGATGGCGAAGGAGGGAGCCGATGTCCATATTCTGACCTCCCTTTATGATATTGCATGGCTGTTAAATGTCCGGGGCGGAGATATCGAGTGTGTTCCGGTGGTACTATCCTATCTGGTGCTGACCAGGGAGGAGTGCTTCTGGTTTTTACAGGAGGAGATTTTAGACGACACACTTCGGGCATATCTGAAAGAGAATCATATTACCACAAGACCTTATGAGGAGGTGTACCGGTATGTGACAGAGATTCCGGCGGGGACTTCTGTCCTTATGAGTGTGAGCCAGGTGAATTACCGGATTGTCAGCAGCTTACATAAGGATGTCACAATCGTGGATAAACCGAACCCAACGCTGTTGATGAAGGCCGTGAAGAATAAAACCGAGGTGGATAACACCAGAGCTGCTCATGTAAAGGACGGCGTGGCATTTACGAAGTTCATGTACTGGTTAAAGAATAACATCGGTAAGATTCCTATGACCGAAATTTCTGCTTCCGATTATCTGGAGGAGCGCAGAAGGGAGCAGGAGAACTTCCTGGACCTGAGCTTTACGACAATCTGCGCTTACGGTGCCAATGCGGCAATGATGCACTATTCCGCGACAGCGGAGTCCAATGCCGAGTTAAAGCCGGAGGGCTTTTTGCTGGTGGATTCCGGCGGACATTACTATGAGGGAACAACGGATATTACAAGAACTATGGCGTTGGGACCTGTGACGGAGGAGATGCGCACACATTTTACCGCGGTATGCCGCTCTAACTTAAATCTTGCCCATGCGAAGTTTTTGTATGGATGTACCGGGCTGAATCTGGATATCCTTTCAAGGGGACCGTTATGGCAGATGGGAATTGACTACAAATGCGGAACCGGGCATGGGGTAGGCTATCTTCTGAATGTTCATGAGGGACCAAACGGTTTTCGCTGGAGAGTGGTGCCGGAGCGCAACGACAGCGGTGTGCTTGAAGAAGGCATGATTACCACGGATGAACCGGGTGTATACCTGGAGGGCAAATACGGAATCCGCACGGAGAATGAGCTTGTTTGCCATAAGGCAGAGAAGAACGAGTACGGCCAGTTCATGGAGTTTGAGAATATCACCTATGCGCCGATTGACCTGGATGCCATTGATCCGGAGCAGATGACAAAGACGGAGCGGCAGTATCTGAATGATTATCATGCCATGGTGTATAAAACCCTGTCACCTTACATGACAGACGAAGAAAATGAGTGGCTGAAACGCTACACGCGGGCAATATAGAAAAAGGAGAAACAGCATGAGCGGAAAGCTGGTATTGATAGACGGACACAGCATTTTGAACCGGGCATTTTTTGGAATCCCCGACCTCACCAATTCGGAGGGACTGCACACCAATGCGGTGTACGGTTTCCTGAATATTATGTTTAAGATTCTTGAGGAGGAAAAACCGAATTATCTCACGGTGGCATTTGATGTGTCGCAGCCCACTTTCCGCCATGAGATGTACAGGGAATATAAGGGAACCAGAAAGCCCATGGCGGAGGAGCTGCGGCAGCAGGTGCCGCTGATGAAGGAAATGTTAAAAGCCATGGGTGTCACCGTGGTGGAAAAAGGCGGATATGAGGCGGATGATATCCTGGGAACCATCGCCAAGCGCAGCGAGGCGGAGGGGCTTGAGGTGTCCGTGGTGTCAGGAGACCGGGATCTTTTGCAACTTGCCAGTGACCATATCAAAATCCGTATTCCCAAGACGAAGAAGACAGGCACCGAGATTGAGGATTACAATGCAAAGGAAGTGCAGGAAAAATATCTGGTAACTCCGGTGCAGTTCATTGATGTGAAAGCACTGATGGGAGATACCTCGGATAATATTCCTGGGGTTCCGGGCATCGGGGAGAAGACCGCTACGGCAATCATTGCGCAGTACGGCAGCATTGAAAATGCCTATGCTCATGTGGATGAGGTGAAGCCGCCGCGCGCCAGCAATAATTTAAGGGAATATTATGAGCAGGCGCAGATGAGTAAGACCCTTGCCACCATAGAGATTCATGCGGATATTGATTATGATCTGGAGGGAGCAAAGCTTTCCGGCATCTCTGATTTGTATACGGAGGAAGCCTATCTGCTATGCAAGCGGCTGGAATTTAAGCAGCTGCTGGGGAGATTCGAGGTGCAGACACCGAAAAATACGGCGGAGGAGTATTTCCGGGTGGTGACGGATGCCGGAGAGGCAGCCTGCATTTTTTCTGAAATGAAGGGAAAATCCTGCGGATTTTATCTGGTGCCGAAGGATAATTCTGCGGATGCTTTCCTTGGCATAGCGGTGGCATTTGGGGAGGAGGACATTTATTACCTTCCCTGCGGAGGTAATTCGGATGGGGCGAGGCTGCTTTCTCTTTTTACGGAAAGCGAGGCTTTGTGTTATGCCACACTGGACTTAAAACCGCAGCTTGCAGTACTTGGAATGATTGAGAAAAAAAGCGTTGGGAAGCTCACGCAGAAGAAGTTCTTTGACAATACCATAGCGGCATATTTGTTAAATCCCATCAAAAACGAATATCCCTATGAGGACATTGCCAAGGATTATGCCGGGCTGCTGCTTCCGTCACGCACAGACCTTCTGGGAAAGGCTTCCTGTGAGGGGGCATCAAAGGGACAGCCGGAGGCTTTCTTAAAATGTGTCTGCTACATGGCTTATGTCGCATGGAAGACGAGGGAACCGCTGCTTGCCGGATTACAGGAAACCGGCATGGAGCGGCTGTTTGCCGATATTGAGATGCCGTTGGTGTTTACCCTGGCGGATATGGAGGCGGCAGGAATCATTGCCTCCGGGGAGGCGTTGAAGGAGTACGGGGATAAGCTGGCGGTGCGAATCACAGAGCTGGAGACAAAGATTTATGCAGAGGCGGGGGAGGAATTCAACATCAATTCCCCGAAGCAGCTAGGGGTGATTTTATTTGAGAATATGAAGCTGCCCGGCGGCAAGAAGACCAAGACGGGATATTCCACAGCGGCAGATGTGCTGGAACGGCTGGCGCCGGACTACCCCATTGTGGCGGATATCTTAGAGTATCGGCAGTTAGCAAAGCTGAAATCCACCTATGCGGACGGGCTTCTTACCTATATCAGGCAGGATGGCAGGATTCATACCTCTTTTAATCAGACGATTACGGCGACAGGGCGTTTAAGCAGCACGGAGCCCAATCTTCAGAATATACCGATGCGGATTGAGCTGGGACGACTGATTCGCAAGGCGTTCTATCCGAAGGAGGGTTATGTGTTCGTGGATGCCGATTACTCCCAGATTGAGCTTCGGGTTCTTGCCCATATGTCCGGCGATGAGACTCTTATCGAGGCATACCGGCAGGCACAGGATATTCACCGGATTACGGCTTCCCAGGTATTTCACATTCCTTTTGAGGAGGTGACAGACCTGCAGCGGAGAAACGCCAAGGCGGTGAATTTCGGGATTGTGTACGGGATCAGCTCCTTTGGACTAAGCCAGGATTTAAGCATCAGCAAAAAGGAAGCGGCGGATTACATTGAACGGTATTTTGAGACTTATCCCAAGATAAAAGCGTTCCTGGACGGCATGGTGGAGGACGCGAAGAAGAACGGATATGCCGTGACCATGTTCGGAAGACGCCGCCCGGTGCCGGAGCTTTTCAGCAGCAATTTCATGCAGCGCTCCTTCGGGGAGCGTATTGCCATGAATTCCCCGATTCAGGGAACGGCGGCAGACATCATTAAGATTGCCATGATCCGTGTGCACGACAGATTGTTAGAGGAGCACCGGAAATCACGGCTGATTCTCACGGTGCACGATGAACTTCTGGTAGAGGCGGCGCAGGAAGAAGAAGAGGCAGTTGTGAAAATTTTGACAGAGGAAATGCAGGGAGCGGCAGATCTGGCTGTGACCCTGGAGGTGGATGTGCATTCCGGGAAAGACTGGTATGAAGCCAAGTAACCGGAGCAGCCGTTATATTGAAAGAAATGAGAAAGGTCGCAGCAGGATGAAATTTATTGGGATTACCGGAGGTGTCGGTGCGGGAAAGTCGGAGATCCTTTCTTATCTGGCGAAGCTTCCCGATACCAGAGTGATGCTGGCAGATGAGATCGCCCACGCGCTGCTGGAACCGGGAACGGAATGTCATGAGGCAGTTTGCAGAAGGTTCGCAGGGGAGGATATTTATGAGGATACGGTCTCTGCAGGGGAGGAAACCTGTACGATGGATGTACAGCAGACGGAAAAGCGGCAATTTGACCGGAAAAAGCTGGCACAGGTGATTTTTGCGGATGCCAGAAAGCGGGATGCGATGAATGCCATTGTGCATCCGGCAGTAAAAAAATATGTGCTTAAGACGGCTGAAAAAGAGCGGCAGGAAGGGCGTTTACAGCTTCTGGTGCTGGAGGCTGCGCTTCTGATTGAAGAACATTATGATGAAATTTGTGACGAACTCTGGTATATTTATACCAGAGAGTCCGTGAGGGAACAGCGCCTGATGGCGTCCCGGGGCTATTCAAGGGAGAAAGTGCATCAGATTTTTGCCAGTCAGCTTCCGGAGGAGGCTTACCGCAGCCACTGCAGGGTGGTGATTGACAATAACGGTACTGTGGAAGAAGCGTACCGTCAGATTGATGCAGAATTAGGAAAGGCAAACAACGACAGGGAGAAGCAGTAAGATGAGCGATGCGCACGTATATGAGGAACCACTGGTATTCGGTCTGGATATCGGAACAAGAAATGTGGTGGGAACCGTAGGCTACCGCCGTGATAAGGAATTTATTGTGGTGGCACAGCAGGTGATGGAGCACGAGACCCGTGCCATGCTGGATGGACAGATTCATGATATCGGCAGGGTGGGAAAGGTTGTCGACAAGGTAAAGGAAGCGCTGGAGGAACAGATTGGAGAACCGTTGACGGAGGTCTGTATTGCAGCGGCAGGTCGTGTGTTAAAGACCGTGACGACGACAATTGAATACAAATTCTCTGAGGAGACGGTGGTTTCCGGGGAGGATGTACATACCCTGGATCTGCTGGGAATCGAAAAGGCACAGGAGATTTTAAAGGAGTGGAATGATACCCGTTATAAATTCTATTGTGTGGGTTATTCCGTGGTGAAATACTACTTAAACGACGAGCCGTTTTCCAATCTGGAATCCCATAAGGCAGAGAAAATCAGCGAGGAGATTATTGTCACCTTCCTGCCGGAGGACGTGGTAGACGGACTGTATGCGGCAGTGGGTCAGGCTGGGCTTTCTGTGGCAAATATGACGTTAGAGCCTATTGCTGCCATCAACGTGGCAATTCCGGAGAGCTTCCGGCTATTAAACATTGCACTGGTGGATATCGGCGCAGGTACCTCCGATATTTCCGTCACCAGGGATGGAAGCATCATTGCCTATGGCATGATTCCGCTGGCGGGAGATGAGCTTACGGAGTTGATTGTGCAGCATTATCTGGTGGATTTCAATACGGCAGAATATATCAAGCTCCACAGTGGCATGGAGGATGAGGTTACCTACAAGGATATCATGATGATTGAACATACCATTCCTTCCTCGGAGGTCTGGGAACTGACGAAGCCTGTAGTTGATAAGATGACGACAGAGGTCGCTGCCAAGATCAAAGAACTCAACGGTGATAAGACGGTGAGTGCAGCGTTTATCGTAGGCGGTGGCGGAAAGATTCACGGCTATACCGAGATGCTGGCGGAGAAGCTGGAGCTGCCGAAGGAACGAGTAGCGCTCCGGGGCGAGGAGGTTCTGCAGGAGGTTACCTTTGAACAGAAGGAAATCAAAAAGGACCCGCTTCTGGTTACTCCTATCGGTATCTGTCTGAATTATTATGACCAGCGCAACAGCTTTATTATGGTGCGTTTTAACGGAGAACGGGTAAAGCTCTATGATAATAATAAACTTACGATTGTGGATGCTGCACTTCAGGCGGGATTCCCCAACGAGGATTTGTTCCCAAAGCGGGGGAAGGAACTGACCTTTAGCGTCAATGGAACCACCCGCATCGTGCGCGGGGAGGCGGGAGAGTCCGCGATGATTTATATGAACGGAAAACCCGTCAGCATCAATTCACCGCTGGAGCCAAACAGTGAGATTGTGGTGGAACCTTCTACTGCGGGGAGTGAGGCTGTCTGCACACTGGGACAGCTTGAGGAGGCTGCGGAGGACTCCATGATCTTTATCGTCAACGGGCAGCGGGTGAGATGCCCGAAGTTCCTGGAGGTGAACGGAAGTCTGGAGCTTCCATCCTACCTGATTCAGGAAGGAGATCAGATTGAGACCAGAAGCTTCTATACGGTGGGACAACTGGTGGAATTCATGGATGTGGAGCTGGAGCAGGATCGTGAGATTCTGGTAAATAACCGTTCTGCCAGCATGGATACCTTGATTTACGAGAATTTCAGCATTGACTGGACGGTGCTTTCCTTTGGAAGCGCGGATTTTTCCTATGTGCCGAATTTGCCCCAGGAGGAGCCGGAGAGTGCAGGAACGGAGATATCCGGACAAACTTTAGAGGCAAGACAACCGGGCGAGGGAGAGACAACCGGGACTGTGGCAGAGAATACAGTAGCTGCCGGAAAAGTGGCAGCAGATGCTCTTGCACAGACGGTTTCTGACAAAGAGGAGATGACCGCTGAAACAGCCGGCACGGTACGCGCGGCAGAAAATTCTGCGGAGCCGGGGACGGAGATGCCCCAGACAGAGCCTGCGGAGAAACAGCAGGGAATCGGAATTATGGTTTATATCAACGGACAGCCGGTGCGGCTGACCGGGAAGGACAGCTATATTTTTGTGGATATCTTTGACTTCTATGATTTTAACCTGGCAGAATCGAGAGGACGGGCAGTCATCACGAATCTGAACGGTCAGAACGCAGTATATACGGCACCCTTAAATGCAGGGGACCGCATTGAGCTTGGCTGGAAGGAACTGTAATTTCAAGGAAGGCGAAGTGCCATAAAGAAGATTTTTTAGAGAGAGAACATAGGATATGGAATTGTGCAGCATAGCAAGCGGCAGCAGCGGGAACTGTATTTGTGCAGGGTCCGACTGCTGTCATATTCTGATTGATGCCGGAATCAGCGGCAAACGTATTGAAACAGGCTTAAATTCCCTGGGCTTAAAGACAGCGGAAATGCAGGGAATTCTAATTACCCATGAACATATTGACCATATTGCCGGGCTTGGGGTGATTGCCAGAAGGTATGGAATCCCCATGTATGCCACGGCGGGGACGATTGAAGCGATAAAACAGACAAAGTCTGTGGGGCAGGTGGATGAGGAGCTGTTTCATGAAATTACACCGGGTGTGGACTTCGTCATCGGAGACCTCACCATTGAGGCAATCCCCATATCCCATGATGCGGCGGAGCCTGTGGCATATAAGGTGAAGCAGCCGGGAAAGAGCATGGCGGTGATGACGGACCTGGGATACTATGATGAGCTTATCGTGGAAAAACTGACGAACCTGGACGTGCTTTTACTGGAAGCCAATCATGATGTCCATATGCTTCAGGTAGGAAGCTATCCTTATCCGTTAAAACAGCGGATTCTGGGAGAAAAAGGACATTTGTCCAATGAGAATAGCGGAAGGCTTCTCGGGGAGGTACTTCATGACAGCTTCCGTGCCGTGGTTCTGGGCCATCTGAGTAAGGAGAATAATTATCCGGAGCTTGCCTATGAGACCGTGCGGCTGGAGGTTACCATGGGGGATAATCCCTATAAAGGAGACGATTTTCCCATGTATGTGGCAAAACGGGATGAGCCGTCGGAGCGGATTGTTTTTTAGCGATAAGCAAATTAGTACCATTTCATGGTGGAAATTGTAAAGTGATTGTGATATGATGAACCATAAATCAGTTATTTCACGCGCTAAAGTGAAAAAGGATGGAGGATAAGAATGGAAAACACAGCGGACAAAACAATTATTACTGTAGTAGGAAAGGATACCGTGGGTATCATTGCAAAGGTATGTACCTATCTTTCAGAGAATCACGTGAATGTCTTAGATATTTCCCAGACCATTGTGTCCGGATATTTTAATATGATGATGATTGTAGATATGAATCAGGCAACCGTATCCTTCGCAGACTGCCAGGAGAAGCTGAATGAACTGGGCGACCAGATAGGGGTTTCTATTAAATGCCAGCGCGCAGAGATTTTTGAAAAAATGCATCGTATCTGATGCGATGGATGTTTTCCGGTGCTGATTATTTTTGAATGGAGAGAACCATGATTAATATATTTGAGGTAAATGAGACAAACAAGATGATCGAGCAGGAGAATCTGGACGTGCGGACCATTACGCTGGGAATCAGCCTGCTCGACTGCATTGACTCCGACCTGGAGCAGTTGAATAAGAAGATTTATGAGAAAATCACCACAGTGGCAAAGGATCTGGTGAAGGTAGGGCAGGAGATTGAGGCGAATTACTGCATCCCCATTGTGAACAAGCGGATTTCGGTGACACCGATTGCGCTGGTGGGCGGTGCAGCCTGCAAGAGCCCGGAGGATTTTGTGACTGTGGCACAGACACTGGACCGCGCGGCAAAGACGGTGGGAGTGAATTTTATCGGCGGCTATTCCGCACTGGTTTCGAAAGGGATGACAACGGCGGACGAGAATCTGATTCGCTCCATTCCCAAGGCACTTTCTACCACGGAGTTCGTTTGCAGCTCCGTTAATCTCGGCTCTACCAAGACCGGTATCAATATGGATGCGGTGCGTCTCATGGGAGAGATTATCAAAGAGACCGCAGAATATACCAAAGAGCAGGATTCCCTGGGCTGCGCAAAGCTGGTGGTGTTCTGTAACGCACCGGATGATAACCCCTTTATGGCGGGGGCGTTCCATGGTGTTACGGAGGCAGATGCAATTATCAATGTAGGAGTAAGCGGACCGGGCGTGGTAAAGACAGCTCTGGAAAAGGTGCGCGGCGAGAGCTTTGAGGTGCTCTGTGAGACCATCAAGAAGACGGCATTTAAGGTGACCCGCGTGGGACAGCTTGTGGCAAAGGAGGCCTCCAAACGGCTCGGTATTCCGTTTGGAATCATTGACCTTTCTCTGGCGCCCACGCCGGCAATCGGAGATTCGGTGGCAGATATTCTCTGCGAGATTGGTCTGGAATATGCGGGGGCGCCGGGCACCACAGCAGCGCTTGCCCTGTTAAATGACCAGGTGAAGAAGGGCGGTGTTATGGCATCCTCCTATGTGGGCGGTTTAAGCGGCGCATTTATTCCGGTCAGCGAGGATCAGGGAATGATTAATGCCGTTACGGCAAATGCCCTTACACTGGAGAAGCTGGAGGCAATGACCTGTGTCTGCTCCGTGGGACTTGATATGATTGCAATTCCGGGAGATACGAAGGCTACCACGATTTCCGGTATTATTGCGGATGAGATGGCAATTGGAATGGTGAACCAGAAGACGACGGCAGTGCGTGTGATTCCTGTCATCGGCAAGGGCGTGGGTGAGACCGTGGAGTTTGGCGGACTGCTGGGATATGCTCCAATCATGCCGGTGAACCAGTATTCCTGCGATGCCTTTGTGAACCGTCCGGGACGGATTCCTGCGCCGATTCACAGCTTCAAGAACTAGACGAAGTATGAGAAATATTGACAGGGTTGTTTTTATCAGAAATGCGGTGGAGACGCTGGGGTATTTTTCGGAACAGATTGCAATGGAATTTGAGCAGCAGGGGATAGACACCTTTTTCCTGGACTATGAGGCACTGGAGAGCACAGTGCCCGGTCTGGCTCGTTTTGCAAAAGCCGGAAAAACAGCGCTTCTTACCTTTAATTTTATCGGACTTTCCGAAGAACCCATGTTTTATAAGGAGGGGGGTCACTACATCTGGGAGAATTATGATATGCAGTATATCAATATCCTGGTGGACCATCCTCTCTATTATCATAGCAAGCTGGAGCAGGCATCCCACCGGATGACGGTGCTCTGTATTGACCGGGACCATGTGGACTATGTACATCGTTTCTACCCGAATGTCCGGGTCTTTTTCATGCCGTTATCGGGGAATGTCATTGTGAATCCGGGAGCAGGAAGCTATACTCCGGGGGATGGCTGCGGTGACGGGAAGCGCCGGGAGTATGAGCGGGTCTGGGAGTATGAGCGGGAGCTGCCCCCTGTTGCGGAGCGGAAATATGATATTGTTTTTACGGGAAATCATGTACCACTGTCAGCACTGGAGCAGAAAATTGATGCCATGGAGCCGGATTATCGGGATTTCTATCACGGAATCATGGACGACCTGATGGCGAAGCCGGGGCAGCGGATGGAGGATGTGATGGAGCATCATGTCAGACAGGAGCTGGGGGAGGTCAGCGAGACGGAACTTCGTTCGGTGATTGCCGGGATGGTGTTTATCGACATCTGGGCGAGGTCGAAATTCCGTGACCGGATTGTGCGGCAGTTGGCGGAGGAAGGAATCCGGGTGCAGGTGTTTGGTGCAGACTGGGAACTTTTAAGCTGCAAAAAACCCTGTAATGTGGTCAGGACGGACGGTATGGTAAGCTCCGGGATCTGTGTGCAGGCGATGCGGGATGCAAAGCTTTCGTTAAATATTATGCCGTGGTTTAAGAACGGTGCCCATGACCGGGTATTCACGGCGATGCTACAGAAGTCCGTGGCACTGACGGATAAAAGCCGTTTCCTTCTGGATGAGTTTACCGACCGTAAGGAGCTGGTGTTTTATGAGCTTGAGAACTGGCAGGAACTGCCGGGGCTGGTGCGGGAGCTTCTGCGGGAGCCGGAGCTGTTGCAGCAGATTGCGGAGAACGGCTATCGCAGCGCATACCGGGCGCACACCTGGCGGGAGCGGGCGGTGGAGCTTCTTGGGGTGCTGGAGTGAGGGAAAAGATACCGGAAATGATTCTCTTTTCCAAGTACTTCATCGTTTATGAGCAACTATAAGCTACGCTGATAAAATTAAGTAAATAAATTCATGACGCTAATAAGAATGCCCGATTGTAAAATATGGCGGTTCATGATAGAATAAAGCCGAAGCGGCACAGACAGGTCGTCTGTGCCGTTTTGACGCGAGTGAAATCCGCAAAGCGTGTTTTATCTCGTTTGACACCCGAATTACAAATAAAAATCAGGAGGAATGGTCAATGGAACAGATGTCATTGAAGAACGAACTTTCCGGAAACACTTATCCCGGCAGAGGAATTATCATTGGAAAATCCGCAGATGGAAAGCATGCGGTTACCGCATACTTTATCATGGGCAGAAGCGAGAACAGCCGCAACCGTGTATTTGTGGAGGACGGTGAGGGAATCCGCACCCAGGCTTTTGATCCGGCAAAGCTTACCGATCCGAGCCTTGTGATTTATGCGCCGGTACGTGTACTGGGAAATAAGACAATTGTCACCAACGGAGACCAGACCGATACCATCTATGAACTGATGGATAAACAGCAGACCTTTGAACAGGCGCTGCGCACCAGAGAATTTGAGCCGGATGCACCCAACTACACTCCGAGAATTTCCGGTATCATGCATATTGAGAATGGCAGATTCAATTATGCAATGTCCATTTTAAAGAGCAACAACGGAAACCCGGATGCCTGTAACCGCTATACCTTTGCCTATGAGAATCCGGTGGCAGGGGAGGCTCATTTTATCCATACCTACATGTGTGATGGCAACCCGCTTCCAAGCTTTGAGGGAGAGCCGACCTTAGTTGGGATTGAGGGTGATATTGACAGCTTTGCGAAGCTGGTGTGGGAGAACTTAAACGAGGATAATAAGGTATCCCTGTTCGTGCGCTACATCAACATCGCAGACGGAACCTATGAATCCAGAATCATCAATAAGAACGTGTAATGCAGGGCAGACGTAGCGCATTGCATAGAAAGGACGAAGATTATGAAAGAATTGGAACTGAAATATGGCTGTAATCCGAACCAGAAGCCTTCCCGTATTTACATGGAGAATGGCGAGCTTCCCATTAAGGTATTAAACGGAAAGCCGGGTTACATTAACTTTTTAGATGCTTTTAACGGCTGGCAGTTGGTAAAGGAGTTAAAGAAAGCCACCGGACTTCCGGCAGCAACCTCCTTCAAGCACGTATCCCCGGCAGGTGCCGCTGTGGGCCTTCCACTTACTGATGTAGAGAGAAAGATTTACTGGGTGGATGATATGGACGTGGAGTTCTCCCCGCTGGCAAATGCCTACATTCGCGCGAGAGGAGCGGATCGTATGTCCTCCTTCGGTGACTTCATTTCTCTGTCAGATGTCTGTGACAAAGCGACTGCGCTTGTAATTAAACGCGAGGTTTCCGACGGTGTCATTGCTCCGGGCTATACCGAGGAAGCACTGGAAATCTTGAAGGCAAAGAAAAACGGCAATTACAATGTGATTGAGATTGATCCGGAATATGTGCCGGCGCCCATCGAACGCAAGGAGGTGTTTGGAATCACCTTCGAGCAGGGAAGAAATGAGCTTGTCATTGATGAGCACTTCTTTGACAATATCGTGACTGAGAATAAGGAATTGCCGGAGTCTGCTAAGATTGATCTTGCAATTTCCATGATTACCTTAAAATATACCCAGTCCAACTCTGTCTGCTATGTAAAGGGCGGACAGGCAATCGGAATCGGCGCAGGTCAGCAGTCCAGAATCCACTGCACCAGACTTGCGGGTTCCAAGGCGGACAACTGGTGGCTGCGTCAGGCTCCCCAGGTATTAAATCTGCCGTTCTTAGACAGCATCCGTCGTGCAGACCGTGACAATGCCATCGACCTCTATATCGGAGAGGATTATATGGATGTGCTGGCGGACGGCGCATGGGAGCATATCTTTACGGAAAAACCTGCCGTGTTCACCAGAGAGGAAAAACGGGCATGGCTGGATAAGAATACTGATGTGGCACTTGGTTCCGATGCTTTCTTCCCCTTCGGCGACAACATTGAGCGCGCCCACAGAAGCGGTGTGAAGTATGTGGCAGAACCGGGCGGTTCCATCCGTGATGATAATGTTATCGAAACCTGCAATAAATATGGAATGGTGATGTCCTTTACCGGAATTCGTCTGTTCCATCACTAGAACGTAGAACGGGGACGTATCTTCTGCAAAAAGTGGGACACCTCTTGGTAAGATTTCTTACCAAGAGGTGTCCCACTTTTTG